>NZ_JANXTC010000310.1:0-28720 GCF_025356345.1 Tardiphaga sp. | reverse complement strand
ATCTTCTTGTAATCCTGATAGGCGAGCTTGGCGTTGGCGATCGCGACCTTGCCCTTCAACGCCGTCAGCCGTGCCTTCTCGATGGGGTCGTTCAACTTGGCGATCTTTTCGTCGAGTTGCTTGTCGACCTGCGCATCAATGCGGCTGACGAAGAAGCTGGCGACGCTGGCGACATGGGTGGGATCGCCGCCGCCGGCGACATAATGCTCAAGTCCGGCGAGATAGGCCTCGGCCACATCGCGGTAGGTCTGCTGCGCGAATAGCAGCGTGACATTGATGCTGATACCCTCGCCGATCAGGTGTTGGATGGCCGGGAGGCCCTGGTCGGTCGCCGGAACCTTCACCATCAGGTTTTTGCGCGCGACATTTTTCCACAGCCGCTGGGCCTCGACGACGGTGCCCTCGGTGCTCAGCGCCAGATAGGGCGAAACCTCCAGGCTGACGAAGCCGTCGGTGCCTTTGAACTGATCATAGACCGGCTTCAGCACGTCGGCAGCGTGCTGGATATCTTCCACGGCGATTTGCTCGAACAGCTCGGCGACCGCCAGATCGCCGGATTGCAGCGCCTTAGCGATCGGGGCGTCATATTCGTCCGAGCTGCCGATCGCCTTTTCAAAGATCGAAGGGTTCGACGTCACGCCTTTGACGGCATCGGTGTCGATCAGCTTCTTGAGATCGCCCTTGGCGATAAAACCGCGGGCCAAAAAGTCGAGCCAGACGGCCTGACCGTGAGATTCCAGTGCTTTGACAGGGTTCATGATGCCTTATTGTTCTGTTCGGTCTGATGGGCCGGGCGTCCATCGATCTTGCGACCGGGCCGCATTTTGTCACCGCGTCTGCGGCAGCCAGAGCGCCGGCCGCACGGATCTTATGATCGCCCTAAATGCTTACGCCGTGCAAGACAAAGGGTTCCAATTCGCCGCTGGGCCGCCCATCGCGATGGCGTGTTCGGAGCATGACGAGAACACATGACAATCGGGCGACGCTAAGGCGTCGACGCGGGATCGCCCTGCCGGTGACCGACAGGGTAAGGTCGCTCCTGGTAGCCGATCAGGCTCAGGCGGCGCGGCGGACCATCAGGGTGTCGCTGACGGCTTTCTCCGCCGCAGCGCTCAACCTGAATTTCACCAGCGTTGCATCGACGTCGGTGCGGCCGACATAGACTGTCAGTTCGGTCGCCATGCCGTCGATGGTGGCGTCGGGGAGCGTTGCGGGTGCGTCAGGTCAAGCAAGATCGCTCTTTGCGAGATCCCACAGCAGGCGGTAGTTGCCGGTCGAAATCAGCGCCGATCCCGTAGTGGCGACCGCATCATCGAAGCGGCCTTTCATAACCGTAGCCACCGCTTCCGCATCGGTGCCGTCGATCAGAATATACCAGTCGCGCGCGGCCGGGTTCGGCGCGGCAGGATCGTCGGTTAGCGGCTTCGACAGTCGGGGGTCGCTTTCCATCAAATGCATCGAGATGATGCCATTGAGCGAGCCGGGATCGAGCAGCGTCACGATGCTCGCGCGGAGCGCCGCTGCGCCATCGGTCGACGGACGGATGCGCACCAGGCCAAGCGCGGCCCCACGGCCGACGCCGCGGCTCGCGGTAATCCGCGCCACCGAGCGCAGCATGTTGTGGAAGCGACCGATATTGGCCTTCGACCATGCGGTCTGGTTAGCCAATGCGGTGCGATAGGCATCGCTGTCGAGCACGTCGAAAGTGGCCGTTGAATACAGCCCGAGATATTTCGGCGCGGCGTCGACGGCGACATAGCGCCGGGCTTCGAGAAAGCCGGGGATTGCCACGCGTTCGGCGAGATGCTCGCGGTCGTACCACGCATTGAATTCGCGCTCATGCGCCGCGTCGATATCCATCGACGTCATCAGCATGCCCGTTCCGGCGATCGGCATATTCGGTCTTTCAAAAGGGCGGAAAAGTGAAGCGTATTCCGCCGCAAGGCGATTGGGGCTGGCGGATTGCGCTGCGCTAATCCGCCCGGTGGTTTGACGCGAGGTCGGCAATCGCCTTCATCACGGCGTCGCGCACGCCGGGGTCATAGAGCGAATGCCCGGCGCCCTCGACGATGCGGATCTCGGCATTGCCCCATGCCGCCGCCAGCGCATGCGAGGTCGAGGGCGGGCAGAGGAAGTCAAAGCGGCCCTGCACGATGATGCCGGGGATGTCGCGTAGCCTGCCGGCCTGCGCCAACAGCTGTCCAGGCTGCATGAAGCAACCGTGCTGGAAATAGTGCGCTTCCATCGAGGGCGTGGCGGGCATCGGCCGTGTCGAATGGCCGAGCGCGGCCAGATCGAGCCGGGTGCGGCTAGGGGCATGTTCCGACAGAATGCTTTCAGTGCCTCCCCAGGCCCGTGTGGCTGGCGTGGAGATGGTGGGGTCGCTGTCGAGAATGCGGCGATAATAGTTCGATAGCGGCGAGCCGCGCTCATCGGCGGGCAGGGCGCTGAGGAAATCCTCGTGCAGCCCGGGATAATGCCGCGGCAGCACGTCGAGGAACGCGCCGTCGAGTTCTTCGGCCGTGCCGAGAAAGGTTGCGCGCAGCCCGATGCCGCTGACCCGGTCGGGATGCGCTTCGGCATAGGCCAGCGCTAAAGTCGCGCCCCAGGATCCGCCGACGACCAGCCATTTCGCAAAGCCGAATTTTTCGCGGATGATCTCCATGTCCGCGATCAGATGCGCGGTGGTATTGGCCTCGCGAGATCCTTTCGGCCGGCTGCGCCCGGCGCCGCGCTGGTCGAACAGAACGGTGTGGAAACGCTGTGGATCGAACAGCCGGCGATGGTCGGGCTGACAGCCGCTGCCGGGACCGCCATGCAGATAGACCGCGGCAATGCCATCGACGCGGCCGACGCTTTCGACATAGATCGCATGGCCGTCGCCGACGTCGAGATGTTCTGTCGTCAGCGGCGCGAAGAGGTCGGCAGCGCCGGGCGTCTTGCCGGCATCGGCATCAGCCATGAGGGTCTGGTTCCAGCGTGCCACCGGCGAAGTTGCGGTAGAGAAAGCGGCGTTCGCCTGCCGCGGATTCGGTCTCGGCCATCTTGAAGATTTCCTCGTGCCTGGGCGACAGCGTGCAGGCAGGATCGGTATTACCCGCATCGCCGGTCAGCGCAAAGGCCTGGCAGCGGCAGCCGCCGAAATCGATCTCCTTGAAGGCGCAGCTGGCGCAGGGTTCGGGCATCCAGCCGGTGCCGCGGTAGCGGTTGAAGGCTTCCGAGTTCTGCCAGATCCAGGCGATCGAAGGGTTGGAGCGCACCGACTCGAATTCCAGCCCGGTAATGGTCTCCGCCGCATGGCACGGCAGGATCTTGCCGGCCGGCGAAATATTGAAAAACTGCCGGCCCCAGCCGCCCATGCATTTCTTCGGCCGCAGCGCGTAATAGTCCGGCACCACATAATCGATATCGAGAATGCCCTTGAGGCGCACGGTGGCGTCCTCGACGATGCGGCTGGTCTCCTCGATCTGCGCGATGGTCGGCATCAACGCGGCGCGGTTCTTCAGCGCCCAGCCATAATACTGCACATTGGCAACTTCGAGCCGGTCGGCGTCGAGATCGACCGCCATCTGGATGATGTCGGCGAGCTGGTGCAAATTCTGCCGGTGCATCACGGCGTTGACCGTCAGCGGCATGTCGAGTTCGCGCGTCCATCTGGCGACTTCGAGCTTTTTGGCGTGGCCGTTCTTGTAGCCCCCGACGCGATCGGCGACGACAGGCTCGTTGCCCTGAAAACTGATCTGCACATGGCACAGCCCCGCATCCGCCAGCGCCGAAAGTTTCTCGCGCGTCAGCAGCACGGCGGAAGTGATCAGGTTCGAATACAGCCCGACATCGCTGGCGTGCTGTACCAGTTCGACGATGTCCTTTCGGGCCGTCGGTTCGCCGCCGGAGAAATGGATCTGCAGCACGCCGATCTCGGCGAGCTCGCTCAGCACCTTTTTCCATTCAGCGGTGGTGAGTTCGTGGCTTGAACGCTCCAGTTCGACAGGATTGGAGCAATAGGGACATTGCAGCGGGCAGCGATGCGTCAGCTCGGCCAGCACGGCCAGCGGAATCCCGAACGTTTCCGCGGTCGAGCGGGTCTTTTCCATGATCGCCAGACCGTCGGTCGGATCGGCGAGCACGGGAATGGCATCTAGGCGGCTATCGCTGGCGAGGGTCGGGCTCATGCGGTCTGCTCCCGTGCCTGGGTCAGAAAGCCCTTGTCTGCGAGGTCCTGTAGCATCGCGATGACATCGACCCCGATGTCCTCGCGCGGCGCGGTGTATTTCGCCGCCAGCAGATCGATGATGACGGCGACGCTGCGCGCGCCGTCGCAGAGCTGCAGGATCTCGACCGCGATCTCGTCCGGCGCCAGCACGCGTTCCGGCGCCAGGATCACCCAGACCTTGCGGCTGTCGTCGAATTTCAGCTTGGCGTGGCGCGGCAGCACCGGCCGGCTGGCCTCTTCAACGCTCATGCGGCGGCTGCGCGGCTCTGCCATGATCTTGCCTCAGCAAGCCGCGGGCACGAAGGCGCCCGGCGGCACGTGGCCGTTGACATAGGCGTGATGCAGCGCGTCGAGCTGCACCCACAAGACATTGGTCTTGAAGATCAGCGCATTGCACACGGCCGCGCGTTCCGCCGGTGTGCTGGCGTGCTTCTTGACGTAGTCGAGCGCAAAATTGGCATCGCGCGGCGCCTGGGTCAGGCGGCGGCTGAAATAGCTCATGATGTCCGGATTGACGAAGTCGTAATGCTTCAACATTCCGGCGATGCGCTCTTCATGCAGGTTCGGCGCGAACAGTTCGGTGAGTGACGAGGCGATCGCCTCCAGCGGGGTCTTGTCGCGGACGAAGTGAACATAGGCGTCCACGGCAAAACGCGTCGCCGGCAGAATGCCTTCGCCGGATTCGACATAAGCGCTATCAAGGCCAAGGCCCTCGGTCAGCTTCAGCCAGCGCTCGATGCCGCCCTCGGAGCCGGGCTCGCCGTCATGGTCCTCGATCCGGTGTCGCCATTCCATGCGGATGGCGCGGTCGCGAAACCGCGAGATCACGACTGCGTCCTTGATCGGAATCGTGCTTTGATAATAATAGCGGTTCAACGCCCAGGCCTGCACCTGGCCCTTGTTGAGCTTGCCGCCATGCAGCAACGCGTGAAACGGATGCAGGCTGTGATAGCGCGTCGCGCCGATATGTCGCAGCGTCGCCTCGAGTTGCTCCGCGCTGTCGAGCGGGGTGGTGGAGACCAGCGAAAAGGCGGTCAGGGCGTTCACAGCGTTATCTCCATGCCGTCATGGGCCATCTGCCAGCCGGCGTTTTGCAGGCTCGCCCGCTCCGCGGAATCGTGCAGCAGCGCCGGGTTTGAATTATTGATGTGCAGAAAGACCTTTTGCGCAATGCCGCAGTCAGCCAACATGGCGATGGCACCATCATCGCCGGACATCGAAAGGTGCCCCATGCGCTGACCGGTTTTGACGCCCAGTCCGGCCACGATCATCTCATCGTCGCGCCATACGGTGCCGTCAAAGAACACCAGCGGCGCGCCGTCGAGGCGCTGCGCCAGTTCGGGCGTCACGCGCGCGCAGGCGGCGACGAAGAAGAAATACTGTCCACTGGCCTTATCCTCGATCCGCAGCCCGATCGTATCGCCGTCCTCTTCGACATCGCCGCCGGGATGGATCTCGCCTTCGAGATACCAGGCGCTCTTGCCGGGCACGGCGAATGGCAGCACGGCCAGACCCGACGGCGCTCCATCGGCCAAAGCGGGTTCGAAACTCAGGTCGATGTCGATGGCTTGTCGCGGCACGTTCTTCTCCGCCAGCACATTGAAGATGCTGTTGGCTTTCAGAATCGCGAGCACCCTCTGGTGCGCGTAGAGATTAAATGGCGAGCCCTCTCGCATCGACAAGAGGCCGGCCACCGCGTCAACTTCGCCATTGGTCAGGATCACGCCAGCAATCGGCGTGTGGCGCAATTCGCCGGATGTGGGATGAAGCTGCGGTGTTGAAGTGACCTGCTGCCGCAGCTCTGGCGCCGCATTGATCAGAAACCAGTTGCGGCCGTTATTGCTGAAGGCGAGCGAACTCTGGGTGCTCTGCAATTCAGGTCGCTCGCGGGCAGCCCGGCAAATCGCGCAACCGCAATTCCACTGCGGCACGCCGCCGCCAGCGGCGGCTCCAAGAACGATAACACGCAACATGACATCGCCCCTGAAGCAATCCGGGCGGGGCGCCTTCTGGTGGAAGGCGCCCCGATGGTCGGACCTTACTTACGCGCGGCGCAGGCGTACATGTTGATTTCCATGCCAACCGCGACTTCGACGATTTTCGGTGTTTTCCAGGCCATTTTGGTCTCCCAATATTTGCAGCCGGGGTGCTGCGGCTAATAAGTGTAATGCTTGCACCCGAGTTCGCCAACTGTTTCGTCAACACAATGCGCGCGACGCGTGCATTGCAATGAACCACCGCGATGCAACATTGCAATGGCGGCATTGTTCCCCAAGTGTCAAAGCCGGCTGTACCTTTCCATTCCAGAGACCGATCGCCATGCCCCGCTATTTTTTCAACACCCGTATGCGCGACGACCTGATCGTCGACCCCGACGGCCAAATGTTGCGGGATCCCGATCGGGCCTGGGAAACGGCCCGCGCCATCATTCTGGAATTGCTGCGCACCGAGGGCGCGCCGGGCGATCTGATGAACGCGGTGATCGAGGTGACCGATGAAAGCGGCGAGATCGTACTGGAGTTTCCGTTCACCGAAGCGCTGCTCGAGGCGACGCCGCCAGGTACCACACGCCACTGATGGCGTCGCACGTCCCGTCGGTCGGCATTGAACACGGCGCCTGGATTTTATTTGCCTAGCCGGGGCAAAATATCAGATGGTGGAGTCAGGAAAGCCTCGGGATGGCGCGTCAGCGCGATCGCAACAGAAGGCTTCCTTACAGGGAGAACCACATGTCGATTCATGCATCCGCGCGTCAGGCGCTGCTCGCAGGCGCTTTGTTGGGTGTTTTCACGCTTGGCGCAGTGGCGCAGCAACCCGCCGCATCGCCCGCGCCAGCGGCTCCCTCCGCCGCGCCGGCGCTTCCCCCCGGTTCACCGTTGATCGGTCGTCCCGACGGCGCGGCAGCCGCCAAGCTGGCACCGGTGTCGGCGCCGCCGATTGCCACGGCCGCGGACAAATTGCCGGCACTGAAGCTGAAGCTGCCGCCCGGTTTCAACATCGAGGTCTATGCCGCCGGCATGGCCAATGCGCGCTCGCTGGCCGAAGGCGACAAGGGCACGGTCTTCGTGGGCAGCCGCCTCCTCGAC
Source organism: Tardiphaga sp. (assembly GCF_025356345.1). Classification (GTDB taxonomy): domain Bacteria; phylum Pseudomonadota; class Alphaproteobacteria; order Rhizobiales; family Xanthobacteraceae; genus Tardiphaga. Next base: position 21,421 of record NZ_JANXTC010000310.1, on the reverse strand, counting down.
AAGGTCTATGCCGTGATCAACAAGGACGGCAAGCGATCGGTCAAGGTGCTGGCATCCGGCCTGTACCGGCCGAATGGCGTCGCCTTCAAGGATGGCACGCTGTACATCGCCGAGCTGTCGAAGATTTCCAAGATCGACAAGGTCGAGGATTTGCTCGATAGCCCGCCGAAGCCGACCATGATCTATGATAATTTGCCGAAGGACGAAGCCCATGGCTGGAAGTTCATCGGCATCGGGCCGGACAAGAAGCTCTACGTTCCGGTCGGACAGCCCGGTAACAATGTGCTGCATGACGATGCCCATGGTCAGATCCGTCGCATCAACCTCGACGGCTCCGGCGCCGAAGTGGTCGCGCTCGGTGTCCGCAACAGCGTCGGCTTCGACTGGAATCCGGACACCAAGCAATTGTATTTCACCGACAATGGCCGCGACTGGATGTCGGAGAGCGTGCCGGAAGACGAACTCAACCGCGTGACCAAGACCGGCGAGGATTTTGGGGCGCCGTATTGCTACCAGGGCAATGTCGTCGATGCCGAATTCGGCTGGGGGAAATCCTGCGCGGATTATACCGCGCCGGTCGGTCTGATGGGGCCGCATACCGCGGCGCTCGGTATGCGCTTCTACACCGGCAAGATGTTCCCGGAGTCCTACAAGAACGCTATTTTCGTAGCGCGGCATGGCTCGTGGAATAAGACCGTCAAGACCGGCGGTGACGTGGTCGCGGTGAAGCTGAACAAGGACGGCACGGTGAAATCCGTCGAGCCGTTCCTGACCGGCTTCATCGAGAACAACAACTATCTCGGCCGTCCGGTCGACGTGCTGCCGATGAAGGACGGCTCGATGCTGGTGTCCGACGACTGGAACGGTGCGATCTATCGCATCAGCTACGGCAAGCCGAAGACGGCTGCGAAGTAGGCGATCGTCACACGCCGTCATTCCGGGGCAGGTCGAACCGTGAAACGGTTCGGCCTGAACCCGGAATCTCGAGCTGATTACCCTATCGAGGTTCCGGGTCCGCGGTCGCGCTGATGCGCGATGCGTCCCGGAATGACATGTACCTGACTACAGGAAAGAGTTTTACGGATGCGTCTGTTTGCCGTCATCGCGCTTCTGCTTGTGGCCACATCATCTCTTCAGGCCGAACCGATCGCTGAACGCGCCGCGCCGTGTCTGGCCTGCCATAGCGAGGCCGGCACGTCGGAGATGGAGAACATCCCGTCGCTCGGCGCGCAGCAGCCGGCCTATTCGCTGATCCAGTTGTTCATGTTCCGTGAGAAGCTGCGCCGCTTCGAGCCGATGAACGAGATGGCGAAGGATTTTTCCGATGACGACCTGCGCCTCTTTTCCGATTTTCTCGCCACGCTACCGAAGCCCAAGCCGCCCGCGGAGGCTGGCGAACCGGCGCGGATGGCCAGCGCCCGCATCCTGACCCAGCAATTCCGCTGCGATTCCTGCCACAACGCCGATTTCGCCGGCCGGGACAACATTCCTCGGATCGCCAACCAACGCGAGGACTACCTCGTCAAGACGTTGCGCGAATACAAGGACAATTCCCGGCATGGCTACGACGCCACCATGGCCGATGTGATGCAATCGGTCACCGACCCGCAGATCGTCGAACTGGCGTATTTCCTGGCACGGGTGCGGTAGGCGTGTGTCTGTCATCCCGGGGCGCGGGCGGCGGCAGCCGGCCGCGAACCCGGAATCCTGACATGTTCATCCCATTTCCAGATTCCGGGTTCGCTCGAGCTGCGCTGTCGCGCCCCGGAATGACAAGTCTGCGGCGAAACGCTCCCCCATTGGCCAATGGCTCCGGCTGCGATAACAAGCGCCACCCATGGAGTGATGCATGAACGATCTCTGGCGTTTGTCGGCCGTTGACCTGGCCGCGTTGATTCGAGCCCGCAAGGTGTCGGCGAAGGAAGCGGCGCTCGCCGGTCTGGCGCGGCTCGACGCGGTCAACCCGGTCATCAACGCCGTGGTCGAGCACCGCCCCGATGACGTGATGGCGCAGGCCGAGGCGATCGACGCGGCGCTGGCGCGCGGCGATGAAATCGGGCCGCTCGGCGGCGTGCCGGTCACCGTCAAGGTCAATATCGACTATGCCGGCTACGCCACCACCAACGGCGTTCAGATTCAGAGCGGCGTCCTACCGACCAGCAACAGTCCGGTGATCGACAATCTGCGCAAGGCCGGCGCGGTGATCCTCGGCCGCACCAATTGCCCGGCCTTTTCCTATCGCTGGTTCACCACCAATTTGCTCTATGGCGACACCAAGAACCCGCGTGATCCGGCGCTGACACCGGGCGGCTCGTCCGGAGGTGCCGCGGCGTCGGTGGCGGCCGGCATCGGCCATATTGCGCACGGCACCGACATTGCCGGCTCGATCCGCTACCCGGCCTATGCCTGCGGTGTGCATGGCCTGCGCCCCACACTCGGCCGCATTGCCGCTTATAATGCCGCCCTGCCGGAGCGCATCATTTCCGGGCAGATCACCGCGATGTCCGGTCCGCTGGCGCGGACCATCGGCGATATCCGGCTCGGCCTCGCCGTGATGTCGCAGCCCGACATGCGCGACCCGTGGTGGGTGCCGGCGCCGCTGGAAGGCCCGTCGATGCCGAAGCGCGCGGCGATCTGCCTGCGGCCGGACGGGCTTGAAATCACCGACGACGTCGAAGCCGCGGTACGCGATGCGGGCCGGCGGCTGCGGGCGGCCGGATGGACCGTCGAGGAGGTCGACAACACGCCGCCGTTGCGCGAGGCGGCGGAGTTGCAGACCCAGATCTGGTTCGGCGATGGTTTCCAGGGAATGATGGACGCTGCCGAGCGGGAGGGGGATCCCGGGGCGCTGGCCTGTCTGCGCGGCATCCAGCCCCGCCTCGAAGGCTTTGAAAATGGCGGCTTGTCGCGGGCCCTGGTGCGGCGCTCGAGCTTCGTGCGCGACTGGCAGATGTTCCTGCAGGACTACGCGGTGGTGCTGATGCCGGTATCCGGCGAGTTGCCGTTTGCCGACAACCTCGACCTCAAGGACGCTGAATCCTTCGAGCGGGTGTGGCGGGCGCAGCTGCCGCAGATCGGTATTCCCTTCATGGGCCTGCCGGCGCTGGTGGTGTCTACCGGCCTGGTCGGACGCACGCCAACCGGGGTGCAGATCGTCGCCGGCCGCTACCGCGAGGACCTCTGTTTGCTGGCGGGCGAAGCCATCGAGGCCGGCGGTACGCCGGTGTCGCCGATCGATCCTGTCACCGCCTGATCGCAACGAAGGTAAAGGACATGGCCAACATCTATGACTTCTCGGCCAGAACGCTGGCGGGCGATGACGTGTCGCTCCGGCAATTCGAGGGCAAGGCGCTGCTGATCGTCAATACCGCCAGCGCCTGCGGGTTCACGCCGCAATACAAGGGCCTGCAGCAGCTCCACGAGGCCTATGCGCTACGTGGTTTCGCGGTGCTGGGCTTCCCATGTAACCAGTTTGGTGGCCAGGAGCCGGGCGATTCCAGCCAGATCGAGACCTTCTGCGAGACGCATTACGAGGTCAGTTTCCCGATGTTCGAGAAGATCGACGTCAATGGAAACCATGCCCATCCATTGTATAATTTCCTGAAATCTGAAAAGTCGGGATTGCTCGGCTCGGCGATCAAATGGAATTTCACCAAATTCCTGGTCGACCGTGCCGGTCGGGTCGTGGCGCGGTACGCGCCGACCACCAAACCTGAATCGCTAAAAGAAGAAATCGAGGCGCTGCTATGACCGATACCAATGACGCGATCACCCCATTGCCCGATCGGCTGTCCACCGATCCGCGAAGCCCGTTCTACAATGCCGATGTGCTGCAGCGCGACGTCGGCATCCGCTTCAAGGGCGTCGAGCGCACCAATGTCGAGGAATATTGCGTCAGCGAGAGCTGGGTGAAGGTGCCGGCGGGTACCGCCAAGGATCGCTTCGGCAATCCGCTGATGATCAAGCTGACCGGTCCGGTCGAAGCCTATTTCCGCGACGAGGTTTAAACTGTCATTCCGGGGCGGGAGCAGCGCCAGCCGCGACCGAGCCCGGAATCCCGAGATGGGACGATGAACATGTCGAGGTTCCGGGTTCGCTCGCGCTGGCGCGCTCCCGCCCCGGAACGACAGTGAAAGCCGTGACTAGCAAAAAGGCGTTGTCCGCATAAATTTGAAGCTTAAAGTAATTTAAGTTTCACGCTACGCTCGAACAGCGGCAGGATGGATCGGTCGAATCCTCCTTGTTGCAATGCGTTCATGGCCAATGAGGACCGGGAATGAAGGTGGTGTCGCTGCGTTCGGAGGCTTCAACCGGTCCGGAGCCGTTGCCTGGCCTCAAGCCGGCGTCGGCGATGATCGAGATCGATCACGTCTCGCAGCGCTTTCAGACCTCCGGTCGGCAAAGCCATCTGGCGCTGTCGGACATCAACCTGACCATCGACGACGGCGCCTTTGTCTCGATCCTCGGCCCCTCCGGTTGCGGCAAATCCACGCTGCTCTACATCGTCGGCGGCTTCGTGCAGCCGAGCGACGGTGAAGCAAGGGTCAAGGGCAAGGTCATTACCGGCCCGGGCCCCGATCGCGGCCCGGTATTCCAGGAATTCGCGCTGTTCCCGTGGAAGAACGTGCTCGGCAATGTGATGTACGGGCTGCGCCAGCAGGGCGTGAAGAAGGCCGAGGCCGAGGCGAAGAGCCGCAAGCTGCTGGAGATGGTTGGCCTCAAGGGCTACGAAAACTTCTATCCGAAAGAACTGTCCGGCGGCATGAAGCAGCGCGTCGCGATCGCGCGCACGCTGGCCTACAATCCCGCCGTTCTATTGATGGACGAGCCGTTCGGCGCGCTGGATGCGCACACCCGCACCCGGCTGCAGAACGATCTGCTCACCATCTGGGAGCGCGACCGCAAGACGGTATTGTTCGTCACCCATTCGGTCGAGGAGGCGGTGTTCCTGTCCGACAAGGTCGTGGTGATGACGCGCTCGCCGGGCAGCATCAAGGTGGTGGTCGATATCGACTTGCCGCGTCCGCGCAAGCGCGCCGAACTGCTGCTCGATCCGCGTTACCAGAAATATGTCGTCGATATCGAGAAGATGATCGACGACACCGGCGAAGACGGAATCCACGCATGATGTCGCCAAGCGCGTTGCTGGAAAAATCGGCGCCGCTGCTTGCTTGCATCGGGCTGCTGTGCGCCTGGCAGCTGGCCTCGCTGGAGCTGCGGACCGAAAGCTTTCCAACCGCGTGGGAAGCGATCCGCGCGGTACCCTCGATCCTCGGTGACAAGGAATCGCTGATCAATATCGGCGCCTCGATCCGCCGCATGGTGGTTGGGCTCAGCCTCGCGGTGTTGTTCGCGATTCCGCTCGGCCTGCTGATGGGCCGGCTGAAGAGCGTCGCCTCGTTTTTCAATCCGCTGCTGATGATCATCTATCCGGTGCCGAAGGCGGCCTTGATGCCGATCATCATGCTGTGGCTCGGCGTCGGCGATCTCTCCAAGACGCTGGTGATCTTTCTCGGCGTCAGCCTGCCGATCATCTATCACTCGTTCCAGGGCGGCAAGGCGGTGGAAGAGAAGATGCTGTGGTCGGCCGCGGCGATGGGCATGTCGGCACCGCGGCGGATGTGGCGCATCGTGCTGCCGGCGGCACTGCCGGAAATTCTCACCGGCTGCCGCACCGGGCTGGTGCTGGCGTTGATCACCATGGTGACCTCGGAGATGATCGCGCGGCAGTCCGGCGCCGGCAACATCCTGTTCAACGCGCTGGACATGGCGCAGTACGACACCGTGTTCGCGATGATCATCATCATCGGGGCGATGGGCATCCTGTTCGATGCGGCGTTCGAGAGACTGCGTGGCTCGCTGGTGCGCTGGTCAAAACCGCAGCACGACATTCCGCTGAGCTTCTCATGAACCCCGCCCTGCACAAGGTCCTGCTCGGCATCACCCCGATCGCGCTGTTCATCGCGCTGTGGCAGGGCTTGATCAGTTTCGGCTACGCGCCCGTCACACTGCTGCCGCCGCCCGGCGCGGTATTCTTGCGATTGGGCCAACAACTGTTCACCAGCGATTTCCTGCACGAGATCGCCGCCACTTTGGTGCGGCTGTTCGCGGGCTTCGGCATCGCGGTGGGGCTCGGTGTCACCATCGGCCTGGCCGCGGCGGTCAGCCCGGCGATCAACGCGGTGGTGAAGCCGCTGGTGCGGGTGCTGGCGCCCATTCCAAAGGTGGCGTTGTATCCGGCGCTGCTGCTGATCCTCGGTTTTGATCATGCCTCGAAGATCACGCTGGTCGCCGCCGACGCGCTGTTTCCGATCCTGCTCTCGACCTATTACGGCGCCTCGATGGTCGAGCAGAAGCTGATCTGGTCGGCGATGGCTGCCGGCACGCCGCGGGCGCAGATCCTGTTCAAGGTGGTGCTGCCGGCGGCGATGCCCTCGATCCTGACCGGCTGCCGCATCGGTCTCGTGATCTCCTGCATCGTGGTGTTCCTGGCCGAGATGATCACCTCGACCGACGGCCTCGGCCACATGCTGGTGCAGGCCGCGCGCACCTTCCAGACCGTCGATATGTTCGTGCCGCTGATCACGATTTCGATGCTCGGGCTGCTCCTGAACAGCCTGCTGCACGGGTTGCGGACCTATTTGCTGCGCGGATTTCCGGAAGTGTAGCTCCGTCGTAGGGGGGGCAAAGCGTAGCGTGCCCACCGGCCGACGACGGGCGGATCGATGGTGGGCACGGCGCAAGAGCGCCTTTGCCTACCCTACGGCTTCATCCCAGCCGCATGTCGAGCAGGCGGCGGCCGCCTTCGGTCTTCAGCTGCTTCTTCACCGCCGGTGAGGCCGCGATCTCGTAGTGATCGGCGTAGGCCTCGTGGTTCTTCTCGATATCGTCGAGGCGATACAGATAGTTCACCATCAGCCCGGCGGATTCGCGCAGGCCCTTGGCCGAGATGTCGCCGAGCCAGTCGATGCGCTCCAGCCGGGCGCCATTGCCGAGATGGAAGCGGGCGACCGAATCAACAGGACCGCCGCGCGGCGCCTTGGCTTTAAGGAAATAATGCGCGGCGAGCGGTTCGATCACCGCGCGCAGTTGCGCCGCCTGCGCCGCGTCGTGGATCCAGTCGGGGTTATCCAGCAGTTCAAGCAGCGGGCGCTCCTCCTCGCTGAGCGGCAGGTCCGGCGTGCGCTTTAGCCACTTCATGAAGCCGGGCACCGGCGACAGCGTCACGAAAGTGTCGAGCTTCGGCAGTTCACGACGCAGTTCCTCCACCACCTGCTTGATCAGGAAATTGCCGAATGAAATCCCGGCAAGACCGCGCTGGCAGTTCGAGATCGAATAGAACACCGCGGTGCGGGCGCGGTCGATCGGCACCGGCTGACGGTCTTCGGCGAGCAGCGGCGCGATGGCGCCCGGAATCGCTTCGGTCAACGCGACTTCGACGAAGATCAGCGGTTCGTCGACCAGCGCGGGATGGAAGAACGCGTAGCAGCGGCGGTCGATCGGATCGATGCGGCGGCGCAGATCGTTCCAGTCGTGGATCTCATGCACGGCCTCGTATTTGATGACCTTCTCGAGAATGATGGCGGGTGTCGACCAGTTTATTTTTCGCAGCACGAGAAATCCCCTGTTGAACCAGGAAGCCAAGAGATGCGCGATGTCGCGGTCGACGGTGGCGAGATCCTTGTGTCCGTTTTTGAGGTCGAGCAGATCGGCGCGCATGTTCACCAGTTCGTGCGTGGCACCAGGCGCGCGGTTCAAGCGCCGAAACAATTCCTGGCGCTGCGGCTCGGAGGCGAAGTGCAGTTCGCCGGCGCCGTCCCCGCTCGGCTTGTCGCGCCAGGCCTCGATGGCCTTGTCCAGCTTGTCGGCGTCGGGACCGTATTTTTCCGCGAGCGCCTCGAAAAAGGTCAGGCGGCCGGCCTCGTCGAGGCTGTGATAGCGGTCGAGCACGCCGCGCGCGATAACGCTGCCGGAGGCTTCGCCGCGACCGGACAACAATTCGCCGCACAGCTCGATGAGGTCTGACGTATTCTGTCCGGCGTCGACCGATGCCGGGCCGAGGCGCAGCAGGGCGCGACCGCGCTCGGAAATCGAGGTGAGCAGGTCGGAGAAGAAGTCGTTGGTCATGGTGAATCAATTCCCGGCTGGCCGTCCGCATCCAGTCATCGGCAATATAGGGCATGTCCCGGCATATTGCGCGGTCATTTGAAGCATGAAACAATTGTGAAGGCGGGCCCGCCCGGCAAGAGACTTGCATCGTAGCGCCCGACACAGGGGATTTTACAATGAAGCGAATTCTGGCGAAGGGCGGCGTTGTCGCGACTCTGGCATTAAGCGTGGTGCTTGGCGCGAGCGCGGTGCATGCCCAGCAGACCATCAAGGTCGGCTGGACCATTCCGGCGGAAGAATCCAAATACTGGATGATGAAGCGGCCGCAGGAATTCCCCGATATCGGCAAGGCCTACAACATCGAGTGGGTGCAGTTTCAGGGCACCGCGCCAATGACCCAGGCGCTGGCCGCCGGCGCGCTGGACTGCGCGACGCAGTCGCCGCTGGCGCTGGCCCAGGGCACCGTCAGTGGCGGGTTGAAAGCCTACATCGTCGCCCAGCATGTCTTTGAAAAGCCCGGCAGCTTTTCGGTCTACTGGGCCGTCAAGGACGACTCGCCGATCAAGACCATCGCCGACCTCAAGGGCAAGACGCTGTCGATCAACACGCTGGGCTCCGGTATCTATGGCCCGATGGCGATCCTGCTGAAGCAGGCCGGCCTCGACGCCGCCAAGGACGTCAAGCTGGTTGAGGTCGGCTTCGCGCTGTCGGAAGAGGGGCTGCGTTCCGGCCGCGTCGATTCGGCGGTGATGAACCAGCCGTTCGCCGCGCGCATGGAAGCCAAGGGTGGCACGCGAAAACTGTTCTCGCTGTCGCAGCAGCAGCCAAATATCGTGCACATTCTCGAAGCCTGTCGCGCCGACTTCATCGACAAGAGCCCGGACCTCGCCAAGCTCTATGTCCGCGACCTCACGCTCGGCATGCAGAAGGCTTTGGCCAACCGCGAGGAGACGCTGAAGGTCGTCAACGAGGTGATGAAGGCGCCGATCCCGGTGCTGGAGACCTATCTGCTGAGGGATAATGATTTCGCGCGCGATCCCGGGGCGGCGCCGAACTTTACCGCGATCCAGCAGATGCTCGATGTCTATGTCGAGACTGGCATGCTGCCGAAGAAGGTCGACGTGTCGGCCTGGAAGCACCCGACCATCGTGGCGCCGCTGAAGTAGCGACTTGCCCCGGACGCGGTGCGCTGCGCGGCCTTGGCCGCGTGGTGCGCCGCAGAGCCGGGGCCCTACCAGACCCCGGTGCCCGTTACGGTCCCGGCTCCGCGGAGCGGCACAAGAGCGCCGCACCGCGTCCGGGACAAGTATCAACTACTCGTCCGCCATCTTTCCGGTCATGCGGCCGTCGATCAGCAGATCCAGTGCATATTTGATGGTGGCGCGCTCGTCGTCGCTGAACTGCTTCAGCAATTCCGCCTCGTGCTGCATCGCCGCTGCCTGCGCCGGCTTGACGCGGGCGCGGCCACGGGCGGTAAGGTGCAAGGTGACGCGGCGGCGGTCGGCGGCCGCGCTCTTGCGCTGCAACAGTCCATCGCGCTCCATCCGGTCGAGAACTTTTGTCAGACCGGGTTGCTTCATCAGCGCCATCGCGGCCAGTTCGCCGACCGACAGGCCCTCGACATCCATCAGGCAGGCCAGCACGCGCCATTCCGGTACCGTGAGATCCCAGTCCTTGAGCCGGGCGTGGAATTCGCGCGAGACGTTGAAGCTGGCGCGTGCCAGCAGATAGGACAGATAGTTGCGGGCAAAGCTGTTGCTGGCCAGCTTTGGTGCACGGCGCAGTGCGCGGTCGATGCGGCGTAGTTCGCCGGAATGAAACACCAGCGGATCATGGTTACGTTCGACGAAGCGGACAACCTCGCCTACCAGGATGGTGTGGTCGCCACCGGGATAGCGTGCCCAGGTCTTGCATTCAAAGATCGGCGCCAGCCCCTCGATCAGGGGCGCGCCGGTGACGCCGGGCGCGTGCGTGATGTCAGCGAATTTGTCGGAGCCGCGCTTGCCGAACCGCATCGCCAGTTCGCCGTGATCCGCGCCGAGGAAGTGGATCGCGAAGGCATCGGCCGCCACGAAGGGATCGTGGCTCGGTGACGATTTGGCCACGCTCCACAGCACCAGAGGTGGATCGAGCGACACAGAGGAAAATGAATTCGCGGTCATGCCGACCAGGTGTCCGCCATGGGTCGCCGTAACCACGGTAACGCCGGTGGGAAACTGGCCGAGCGCCTGCCGGAACGGCACTGCGTTTACTCCCGGCGCGGCCGCCGCGACCTTGTCATCCGCCATCGCATTCGCCTGTTCTTCTTGACCGGCATGCCCCCGGGGAAATAGCCCGCACGCCGTGTTTTAACATTAAAAATATTCCTTTTCATGTAACATGACGGGTCCTATCATCCAACGATAATCGCTTTAAAACCTGGAGAAACCGCATGCTGGCAGATCGCATCGAGGCGAAATGGATCGACGCGTTCTGCGATATTTTCGAGCGCTGCGCGGTGAAGCCTGGCGATACCGCGGCGATTCTTTCCGAGACGCAGTCGCGCGCGCTCAACGTGCACATTGCCGAGCTGGCGCTGCTGCGGATGGGCGCGCGGCCGTTTCACGTCATCCTGCCCACCCCGCGCAACAGGCAGGTCGTACCGGTGCGCTCCACCGGCGCGTCGGAAGCGATCGGCCAGCTCGGTCCGGTGGTGTCAGCGCTGCAGCAGGCCGGCTTCGTGGTCGACTGCACCATCGAGGGCCTGATGCATGCCAAGGAGACGCCGGAGATCCTGAAGGCCGGCGCGAGGATCCTGGTGATCTCCAACGAGCATCCGGAAGCGCTGGAGCGCATGGTGCCGGATAGCGCGCTGGAGAAGCGGGTACGCGCGGCCGCCAAGATGCTGCGCGGGACCAGGCATATGAAGGTGACGTCGGCGGCCGGCACTGATCTCGACGTCAACATGGAAGGCGCGGCCACCGTCGGCGTCTGGGGCTGGACCGACAAGCCCGGCACGCTGGCACACTGGCCGGGCGGCATCGTGGTCAGTTTTCCGAAGAGCAACACCATCAACGGCACGCTGGTGATGGATGCCGGCGACATCAACCTGACCTTCAAACGCTATCTGACCTCTGCGGTTCGGATGACGCTGAAGGACGACTATGTCGTCGACCTCGCGGGCGAGGGCGCCGATGCCGAGATGATGAAGCGCTACCTTGCCGCCTGGGGCGACAGGGAAGCCTATGCGGTGTCGCATGTCGGCTGGGGCATGAATCCCAATGCGCGCTACGAGTCGCTGGCGATGTATGACCAGCGCGATACCAACGGCACCGAGATCCGCGCGGTGGCCGGCAATTTCCTGTTCTCGACCGGTGCCAATGAATTCGCCGGGCGCTACACTGCGGGGCATTTCGATCTGCCGGTGTTCAACACCACGATCGAGCTCGACGGCGTTCCGGTGATCAAGGCCGGCGTGCTGCAGGATGTGTTCGGGTGAGCCCTCTCCCCGTCATGGCGAGGAGCCCTTGCGACGAAGCAATCCAGTCTTCCCTTGTAATTCTCTGGATCGCCGCGTCGCGGAGTTTATCATCGGGCCGGCGAAGCCGGACCCGGTGGCTCCTCGCAATGACGCGGAAGGCGCTGTGCATCACAGCACCGGCGGCTTGGCCAGTTCAAAGTGCCGGAGTAGGCCGACAAACGCCGCCAGCCGCTGCTCTCGATAGGCATCGACATCCATTCCGGCATAATCGAGAAAGCCTTCGCCGCTACGGAGGCCGACCTTGCCCTCGGCCATGTTGCGGCCGATGATATCCGGCGCGGCGTAGCGATCGCTTTTCAAGGCACCGGTGAGGTACTGGCCTGCATAATGCAGAATATCGCCGCCGCCCCAGTCGACGAATTCCAGCAGCCCGAGCACCGCGAAGCGGAAGCCGAAACCGTATTTGATCGCCTTGTCGATATCAGCGGCTGACGCTACGCCTTCCTCGACCATGCGCGCGGCCTCGTTCATCGCCAGCACCTGGATGCGCGGCACGATGTAGCCGGGGCTCGCGGCGCAGATCACGGGCACTTTGCCGATACCCTCCAGCATTGCCTTCACGCGCGCGGTGATGGCGGGATCGGTCTTCGCGCCCGGCGACAGCTCGACCAGTGGCACCAGATAGGCCGGGTTGAGCCAATGCGCATTCAGGAAGCGCTCGGGATGCTCCACCGCGCCGGAAATGTCGTCGACCAGAATGGTCGAGGTGGTGGAGGCGATGATCGGCGTCGGCCCAGCCAGTTGCGAGGCCTTGGCCAGCGCGTCGCGCTTGAGGTCGAGCACTTCCGGCACGCCTTCGAAGATGATCGTCGCGCCCGACAATGCCGCGCCGGCGTCAGCTTCCGGCACGATGCTGACGCGGTCCATCAGGGTTTCGACATCGCCGGCGGCCAGCAGGCCGAAGCGCGCCATCGAGGCAAAGGTCTTGCGGATTTCGCCGAGCGCGTCGGTTTCCAGCGCGGCAAACTTGTCGGTCGCGCGCGTCTTGAAATCGATGATGGCGACGGGGTGCCCGGCATAGGCAAAGGCAACGGCGATGCCGCGACCCATGCGGCCGGCGCCGAGGCAGGCGATATTTGAATACACCGTCATGAGGCAAAACCTTCGCGCAGCAGTTTCAGCAGGCCGTCGCGGTCGAGCCCGCCAAGGCCGAGCGAGGCCAGCGTGCGGCCGCCCTGCAAGAAGTTCTCGCCGCAGATGGCGCCGCCGATCGCCAGGAAGGATCTGATCAGCGGCGTCTCGACGCCCGCGAGTTCGGCGCAGGACAGGAAGAATGACAGGCCGGTGCGCAGATCCTCGCGCATGTAGCGGTGCTCTGTGAGCACGATGTGCTCGCGCCAGTCGCCGGAATCGGTGAGGCGGTCATGCGAACCGCGACCATACATCCACTCGTCGCCTTGCTTGGCATAGTGGTCTGCCAGCGGAAAATGCGGGGCGGCATAGGAGAAGGCGTCGCGGATGGCGATGCGCTCGGCGTCGAGCGCGTCGGTGACGCGGCGGATCGCGGCTTGCGTGCCTTCCTTGTGGATGTCCCACGCCTCGAAATGCTCCAGCGGGCCGGCATTCATCACGATCAGCGGCGGATGAATGATCGGACCCGCATTCATCAGCGCGCCGGACAGCGCATCGCCGCACGGCTCGATCACGCCGGGGAAGGCCTTGTCGATCACCGCGACGGCGTGGTCGGACAGGCTGAGCGGGAATACCCCGGTCGGCAGCCGTTTGGCCCTGATGGTGATGGCGACCTCGAAAGGGCCGTGCTTGCGCGCCAGCCAGGGCAGCGTGCCGGTCTCGGCGAAGGCCACCTTGGCGTGGTTGCCGGCATCATGGGCGGCCTTGGCGAAGATCATCGAGCCGAAGGTCGCCGGCGGCAGATAGACCACCTGGCCGTCCGCGAGATGCGGTGCGAGCTGTCTGGCGATGTCCGGTTGTGCGAAGGCCGGCGTTGGGCACAGGATCAGCTCGACGTCACGGATGGCGTCGGCGATGTCCGTGGTGACCAGCGCGAGCTGGGTGTCGTGCGTGCCCTGCGCGTTCTTCACGACAATGCGTGAGCCGGCGGCGCGATGCGCGGCGACGGCATCGACGTCGCGACGCCAGAGGCGGACGTCGTGGCCCTGCAGGGCGAAGTCACCGGCCGCGGCGAACGATCCGTTGCCGCCACCCAGAACTGCGATTTTCATTGGTCGTCCTCGAACGGTTTAGCGGTAGGGTGGGTTGAGCCCTTGCGAACCCACCGCGGAGAAGGATGGGTTTCGCAAGTGCTCAACCCATCCTACGAAGGCGTACTTTGCTTCAATTTGAAATGCTGCACCTTGCCGAGCGCGGTGCGCGGCAGGTCGGTGACGAACACGATGTCGCGCGGCACCTTGAAGCGGGCGAGCTGGGTCAGCACATGGGCGCGTAACGCATCGGCCGTGCAGCTGCGGTCCGGCCGCAGCATCACATAGGCCACCGGGACTTCCTGCCATTTCGGATCGGGCAGGCCGACGACGCCGACCTCGGCGACATCGGGATGCTCCAGCAGCACGCGCTCGATCTCGGCCGGATAGATGTTCTCGCCGCCGGAGATGATCATGTTCTTCTTGCGGTCATGGACCCAGAAATAGCCGTCGGCGTCGCGGGTGCCAATATCGCCGGTGCGGTACCAGCCATCATGCAGTGCTTCGCGGGTGGCGGTCTCATTGCCCCAATATTCGAAGAAAACGTTGGGGCCGCGCACGGCGATCTCGCCGGAGGTGCCGGCCGGCAATTCGGCGCCGGACTCATCGATGATCATGGCCTCGCAGCACAGGCCAGGCAGGCCGGTCGACCCGGCGCGGGACAGGTCGCCGCCCAGCCGCGTATACACCGAGATCGGGCAGGTCTCGGTAGAGCCATAGACCTGCAGTACCGGAATGTGGCGCGCGATGAGGCGGGCGATCAGATGCGGCGGCACGATCTGCGAGCCGGTCGACACCGCCTTCAGGCAGGAGACGTCGGCTTCGGCCCAGCCCGGGTGCTCGCTCATCGCCTGGATGATGGCCGGGACCCACACCGTCAGCGTCGGCCGGTTGTGGACGATGGCCGCCAGCGTGGTGTCCGGGGTGAAGCGCGCGTGGATGGTCACGGTGGCGCCGTGATGCAGCGCCGGTGTGGTCTGGATGTTGAGCCCGCCGACGTGAAAGAACGGCAGCACGGTCAGCACGTGATCGTCGGAAGTCAGGCCATGCATGTGCTGGCTCATCATCCCGTTCCACAGCAGCGCCTCCTGGCGCAGCACCGCCCCCTTGGGGCGGCCGGTGGTGCCGGAGGTGTAGACGATCAGCAGCGGACAGGCGAGGTCGGTATGCGGGTTGCGGCCGTCGCCCGAAGCCTTCGCCAGCAGCGCATCGAACGTCTCGCCGGCGGGCGGGTCAAAATCGAGCGCGACGATCCGGGTATCCGGCAACTCGGTGGCGAGCGCCGGCAGGATGCCGGCGAATGCTTGCTCCAGCACCAGCACCTTGACCGAGGCATCGGACAGGATGAACAATTGCTCGGCCACGGCCAGCCGCCAGTTCAGCGGCACCAGCATCGCACCGAGCCGGGCGCAGGCATAGAGCAGCACCAGATAGTCCGGCCGGTTCAGGCTCAGGATGGCGACGCGGTCGCCGCGGCCCACGCCGCATTCGGCCTTCAGCGCCTTGGCCGTGGTCTCGATCCGCGCGTTGAAGGCGGCATAGCTGAGCGTCGCGCCCTCGAAATGGATCGCGGGCTTGTCCGGCGTGAAGGCGGCGTTGCGGGCGATGAGGTGCGAAAGATCCACGATCAATGATCCGGTCTGGGTTAGTCTGGTGTCCCGGACGCGATGCGGCATCCTTATGCCGCTTCGCAGAGCCGGGATCCCGGTTATTTGGCCCGGGTGGTTTTAGACACCGGGACCCCGGATCTGCGGCGCAACACGTCGCAAGACCGACGCGCCGCGCCGCGTCCGGGGAACGATGAACATGACGTTCGTCGTTTTACTCGTCCTTCTCGCCTGGCTCGTACAGCGCTTCGCGGCCGATGCGGTCGAGGCAGAGTTCCGCGGTCCAGGGCAGCATCAGCGCGCCGCATCGGCTGTCGCGATAGATGCGTTCCAGCGGCAGCGACTTCAGCATCGCCTGGCCGCCGCAGGTGCGGATCGCCAGCGTGGCGATCTCATTGGCGCCTTCCATCACGGAATATTGCGCGGCATAGGCGCGCAATACCTGTTCCTTGCTCGGATTGGCGCCGGCCTCGGTGATCGCCTGGAACCAGATGCCCTTGATCTGCTCCAGCTTGATTTGCATCTGCGCCACCGCGATCTGCTTGGTCGGGTACATCCGTCGCTTGACCGGCGGCGTGCCCGGCACTTCGCCGCGCAGATACTTGACCGTGAAATCATAGGCCGCCTGCGCGAGGCCGACATAGGTCGGCGACAGCGTCAGGAACATATGCGGCCAGCGCATCGCCGCCTGGAAATACACGCCGCGCGGCATCAGCGCCGCGTCATGCGGCACGAATACATCCTTGAAGATGAGCGTGCGCGACACGGTGCCGCGCATGCCCAGCGGATCCCAGTCGCCGACCACCGACACGCCGTCGGCCTTGGCGGGCAGCGCCAGATACAGCGTGTTGCGGCGCGAGGCCTTTTCGCCGTCGAGCATCTCGGTGCACAGCACGCCGTAATAATCGGCATGGCCGGAAAGTGACGCAAAGATCTTCTTGCCATTCACCAGCCAGCCGCCGTCGACCGGCCTGGCTTCCGTGCCGAATGCAACGCCGCCGGCAGCGGCAGCGCCGCCTTCGGAGAACGGCTGCGAATAGATCGCACCATCTTCGACGATGCGCTTGTAATGGATCGCGCGGCGGCGCTCTTGGTCGGCGCGGGTGACGTCGTCCATGTCGAGGTCGTCGGCGAGCGGGCCGGACCACAGCGTCGAGCAGACATGCATGTTCCAGGTCAGCGCGGTGGCGCCGCAATAGCGGCCGATTTCGGCGGCGGTCATCGCATAGGTCTGGTAGTCGGCGCCGAGCCCGCCATGGGCTTTCGGAATCGCGATGCCGAGCAGGCCAGCGGCATGCAAATCCTTGTAGTTGTCGGCGGGGAAGCGGGCTTCCTTGTCCCAGATCGGCGCACGGCCGGCGAACACCGTCTGGCCCAGCGTGCGGGCGCGGGTCATGATCTCGGCCTGCTCGTCGGTCAGGCCATAGGCCCTGGGGTCGAAGATCGGTCTGTCGAGCGCGATGGCGTCAAGGTCGAGTTTGGTGGGCATGGTCATGAGGATGTCCCCGAAAGTTCGTGGGTGGTGGACAGGAAATCGTTGATCACTTCGTTGAATTCATCGGGGCGTTCGAAACTCGCGAGGTGGCCGACGCCTTCGAGTTCGACATAAGTCGACCCCTTCACGGCGGTCGCCATCTTCGCCATCGTCTTGGCCGGCGCGTTATTGTCCTTTGAACCCGACAGCAACAGCGTGGGCACTGCGATGTCGGCCATGTTCTTGCGCAGGTCGAAGCCGATCATCGCCATCATCGAGGAGCGATAGGTTTCGGGCCTGACCGAAGCCATGCAGTCCTGCGCCAGCGCGATGCCGGCGGGATCGGCATCGTCGCCGATCAGGCCCTGCACCAGCTTCGGGGCCATCGAGACCATGGACTCGCCGCGGTCGAGCGGACCCAGCCGGGCGTCGATGAAATTCTTCTGCCACTCGCCGTCGGAGCTGCCGAAGGCGGAAGTCGTCTGCGCCAGCACCACCGCGCCGGCGAGGTCCGGGTACTTGGCCAATAATTGCTGCACCACCATGCCGCCGATCGAGTGGCCGACCAGTACCGGCTTGATGACGCCGAGCTGCGCGAGAAAATCCTTCAGCGCCTCGGCGAGCGCGGACATGGTGACCTCGGGCAATTGGGGCGAACCGCCATAGCCCGGCATGTCCCAGCCGATCGCGTGATAGCGGTCGCCAAATACATCGATCTGGTGGCGCCAACCGCGCCCGGCGCCGCCGATGCCGTGTAAAAACACCAGCGCGGGCAGGCTGCTGTCTCCCGACGCTTGATAGCCGAAGCGGCCGTCCTTCGTCATCATGGCTGCGGTTTCAGGCATGGCGCATCTCCCTTGCAGGGTGGAACGCGATCAATCCTAGCAGGATGGATTTATATGAAAAGCGATAGTTTTAGACTTAAAGGGCTGTCGGATGCCTAGCGCGTGGGCATTTCGCACCGCGGCATTTCCGGAATTCACCGCATGGCTAGTGTTCGCAATCGTTTTAGGTTTAAAATAATTCGGTTGCCGGAGCGCAGGGAAGTAATCATGTCCGACCAGTCCTTTCTATCGTGGCCGTTTTTCGAGGATCAGCACCGCCAACTCGCCGCGGAGCTGGCGCGGTGGGCCGAAGTCCATGTGCCAGACCTGATCGACCATGATGACACCGACGGCTCGTGCCGGCGTCTGGTGAAGGCGATGGGCGACGCCGGCTGGTTGCGCGCAGCGGTACCGGCCAGTCACGGCGGACTGTATCCGACCTTCGATGTGCGCACGCTGTGCCTGGTGCGCGAGACGCTGGCCTATGTCAGCGGTCTCGCCGATTTCGCCTTCGCCATGCAGGGGCTCGGAACCGGTCCGATCAGCCTGTTCGGCTCCGACGATCTGAAGGCGCGCTATTTGCCACGCGTGGCCAAGGGCGAGGCCATCGCCGCGTTTGCGCTGTCGGAGACCGACGCCGGGTCCGATGTGGCCGCCATGACCACGAGCGCCGTGCCTGACGGTCATGACCACGTCCGCATCAATGGCAGCAAGACCTGGATTTCCAATGGCGGTATCGCCGATCATTACGTCGTGTTCCTGCGCACTGGCGAAGCCGGCAGCCGCGGCATCAGCGCCTATGTCGTCGATGCCGATACGCCCGGCCTGACGATCGCCGAGCGCATCGATGTGATGGCGCCGCATCCGCTGGCGACGCTGCGGTTCGATGATTGCCGCGTGCCGGTGACCAACCGGATCGGCCGCGACGGCGAAGGTTTCAAGGTGGCGATGGCGACGCTCGACGTGTTTCGATCGACGGTCGGCGCCGCCGCGCTGGGCCTCGGCCGTCGTGCGCTCGACGAGGCGGTGCATCGCTCGGTGACGCGAAAGATGTTCGGTCATACGCTCGGCGATCTGCAATTGACGCAGGCCGGTCTTGCCGACATGGCGACCGACATCGATGCCTCGGCGCTGCTGGTCTATCGCTCCGCCTGGACCAAGGACCAGGGCGCGCCGCGCATCACGCGGGAAGCCGCGATGGCCAAGATGTATGCCACCGAAGCCGCGCAACGCGTGATCGATCGGGCGCTGCAGATGTTTGGCGGGCTCGGCGTCCAGAAGGGCGTCAAGGTCGAGGAACTGTACCGCGAAATCCGCGCGCTGCGGATCTATGAAGGCGCGACCGAAGTGCAGAAGGTGATTATCGGCCGCGAACTGATCAAGACCGCGCAGGCGGTGGCCCATGTCTGACCTGTCAGGCTCGCACGCGCTGGTGACCGGCGGGGGACGCGGCATTGGTCGGGCCATCGCCGCTTCGTTGCGGCAGGCTGGCGCGACCGTGACCATCCTGGGCCGCAACCTCGCCACGCTGAACGAGGTGGTCGCCGCCGGGGATGCGCATCATGCCATCGCCGCCGACGTATCCAATCAAGCGGGGCTCGCCGCGGCCATCGCGCAGGCTGCCGCTCGACAACCGATCGATATACTCGTTGCAAACGCGGGTGCCGCGGAATCCGCGCCGTTCGGCCGCTCCGATGCGGCGCTGTTTCAGCGCATGATGGACGTCAATTTCATGGGCGTGGTGCATGCGGCGCAAGGGGTGCTGCCCGGCATGGTCGCGAACAAGCGTGGTCGTATCGTCGCCATCGCATCGACGGCGGGGCTGAAGGGCTATGGCTATGTCACCGCCTATGCCGCCGCCAAGCACGCGGTGATCGGGCTGGTGCGCTCATTGGCGCTGGAGGTGGCGAGCAAGGGCGTCACCGTCAACGCCGTGTGCCCGGGTTTCACCGAGACCGATCTGCTGGAAGGCAGCATCGACAACATCATCAGCAAGACCGGCCGCACCCGCGAGCAGGCGGTTGCCGAACTCGCCCGACATAATCCGCAGGGCCGGCTGGTGACGCCGGCGGAAGTCGCCGACGCCGTGCTGTATCTGTGCGGCGCGGGCGCCAGCGCGGTCACCGGGCAGAGCCTCGTCGTCGCCGGCGGCGAGATTTGATCCAGCGCAACTAACCAACAACAGGCTACTGGGAGTTCACATGCAAAAATTCGCCAACCCCGTCACGCTGCCGCTTCGTGACTACGCGCCACAGCATTTTCTGCTCGCGGTGGTCGATGGGGTCGCTCAGGTGACGCTGAATCGGCCGGAGCGCAAGAACCCGCTGACCTTTCAGAGCTACCGCGAACTCACCGACTTCTTCCGCGCCTGTGCGATGGACGATGACGTCAAGACCATCGTCATCACCGGCGCCGGCGGTAATTTTTCGTCCGGTGGCGACGTGTTCGAGATCATCGGCCCGCTGGTCGAGATGAACACCAGGGACCTCACCGCCTTCACGCGGATGACTGGCGACCTGGTCAAGGCGATGCGCGCCTGCCCGCAGCCGATCGTGGCCGCCGTGGAAGGCATCTGCGCCGGTGCCGGCGCCATCATGGCGATGGCCTCCGATTTGCGGATTGCCGCGACCGGCGCCAAGGTCGGCTTCCTGTTCAACAAGGTCGGTCTCGCCGGCTGTGACATGGGCGCGTGCGCCATCCTGCCGCGCATCATCGGCCAGTCGCGGGCCTCGGAGCTGCTCTATACCGGCCGCTTCATGACCGCGGAGGAAGGCGAACGCTGGGGCTTCTTCAGCCGTATCGTCGCGCCGGAGCAGGTGCTGGCCGAGGCGCAGGCGCTCGCCAGGCAGATCGCCGAGGGCCCGACCTATGCCAATACCATGACCAAGCGCATGCTGGCGATGGAATGGGCGATGTCGGTGGAAGAGGCGATCGAGGCCGAGGCGGTGGCGCAGGCTTTGTGCATGACCACCGAGGATTTTGCCCGCGCGTTTCATGCCTTTGCGAACAAGGCGAAGCCGGTGTTTCAGGGCAATTAAATGCAGATTTGGCGAGCTGGTTTCCCGGACGCGTTGCGGCATTCTTATGCCGCTGCGCAGATCCGGGATCCCGGTTTTTTGGCGCACAACCGGGACCCCGGATCAGCTGCGCACCACGCCCCAAGTGGGGCGCGCTGCGCAGCATCCGGGGAACGGGCCTGCGTACCATGCAGCCACTGCCGCCCAAACAGGCTTGCACGAAAATGCTTTAAGATTAAAATATCTGGGTTGAAGCTCTACGGGAGGCTGGCATGAAGATCGCGATCATTGGTGGCGGGCCCGCGGGGCTGTATGCGGCGATCCTGCTGAAAAAGCAGCGGCCGCAAGCCGACATTACCGTCCATGAGCGCAGCCGGCCCGATGACACCTTCGGCTTCGGCGTGGTGTTCTCCGATGCCACGCTCGACAATTTCGAGAAATACGACTTGCCGAGCTACCAGCGCATCACCCAGGAATTCGCCTATTGGGATGATATCGCCGTGCATTTCCGTGGCACCGTGCACCGCGTTGGCGGCAATGGGTTCTGCGGCTGCTCGCGCCGCACGCTGCTGTTGATCCTGCAGGAGCGCGCCCGTGAACTCGGCTGCAAGCTGCTGTTCGAAGTCGACGTCACCGACGAGACGCAGTTCGCCGACGCCGACCTGATCGTGCTCGCCGACGGCATCAATAGCCACTTCCGCAACAAAT
>NZ_JANXTC010000306.1:0-16623 GCF_025356345.1 Tardiphaga sp. | reverse complement strand
AATTCACGTCCCTTACTGATACGATGATCGCCGAAGGCATCGTGAAGTTTGCCCTCGACGATGGCGCAGTTTGATACTTCGCACGCGTAAAAAAGCTCGAATGGCAGAGGCACTCCAGTCGAATAAAGTTGCCTTATCCTTGAAGCCAGCTCGCCATTGGTACAGCCAATTTTGATCAGGCCAGGCATCGCCTCGTTCGTCAGAATATAAACGATGTCCGCCATGCCTCGCGCCCCGGTTGATCGCCGATAGCCTACCGCTGGCGATTTTGCTTGCAAGTGTCGAGCATTTCGATGGTGCCTGCGAAAACGCGGGCGCGCGGGGCCCATCTCGCCCGGCTAACCGCATTTTAACGGGCAGGGCAGCATAAACCGGCCAGCCTGTGACGGTCGATGGCGGGATGCAAATGGATGGGGGAGCGTCGATGACGAGCACCGCTGCCCGCGGCGTCGCCTCCGCGCCGGCCGCGCGCGTGCATCCGCTGTGGTGGCTTCTGATGCTGGCCGCCTTGCTGCGGCTGCCGCTGGCGTTCTGGCCCAACGCCTATGCACCCGATGAAATCTTTCAATGGCTGGAGCCGGCCTGGCGGGTGCTGGGTCATGATTCCATCATCTCCTGGGAATGGCGGCATGGCATCCGCGGCTGGGCGCTGCCGACGCTGCTGGCGGCGCCGATGGCGCTGGGTGACTGGCTGGCGCCCGGCGGCGCGGGTGGCTTTGTCGGGCCGCGGCTCGCCACAGCAATCGCGTCGCTGTCGATCGTCGCCAGCGGCTGGCTGTTCGGCGCGCGGATTTCGCGGCTGCACGCGGTGGTCGCGGCCTTCGTCACCGGGATCTGGTTCGAGCTGGTGTTCTTCGCGCCGCATACGCTGGGCGAGCCGCTGGCCACCGCGGCGATCCTCCCGGCGGCGTGGCTGCTGACGGAGCTGGCGCCGACCCGGCGGCAGCTCGCTGCCGCGGGCATGCTGCTGGCGCTGGCCTTTGTCTGCCGGTTTCAATATGCGCCGGCGGTGGCGGTGCTGGTGGCCGCCACGTCGTGGCGGCACTGGCGCCGGCTGCTGCCGCTGGGATTCGGCGCGGCCATGGTGTTGGCGTTGGCCGGCGGCATCGATGCGCTGCAGGGCACGGCCCCCTTCGCCTGGCTGATCGCCAATATCCGGTCCAACCTGCTCGACGGCCGCGCCAGCGAAGCCTATGGCGGGCATCCCTTCGGCGAATATCTCGGCAATCTGGTGGTGCTGTGGTCGGTGGCGATACTGCCGCTGGCGCTGGCGGTCTGGCGCGGCTGGCGCCGCGCGCCATGGCTGCTTGGGGTGGCGCTGGTCAATCTGCTGTTTCACAGCCTGATCAGCCACAAGGAACACCGCTTCATCTTCCTGTCGGGGGCGCTGCTGGTGCTGCTGGCGGCGCTGGGATCGGCGGACTGGATCGCGCAGCTCAAACGGCGGCCCGGCTGGTCGAACCGGGCCTTGCCGCTCGGGCTGGGCCTGTGGCTGCTGGTCTCCGCGGGCCTTGCTGCGACCGGACCGTTTGCGTCTTACTGGAGCCGGGGCATCGGCGCGGCAACGCTGGCGGGCGAACTCCGCCATGATCGCGAAATGTGCGGCCTGGCGCTGTACGAAATCCCGTTCTTCATGCTGGTCGGGCGCGAGCGGCTCGCGGGGGCGGTGCCGGTCTATTCGTTCGACGCGCGCGATCCGGCGGTTGGCGTCGGCGCCGCCGCGGCCACCTTACGGGCGCAGCCGGGCTTCAACCGCATGCTGGCGCGGCAATCGATGGCCTCCGAACTGCCGCCGGATTTTCGTGAGGGCCGTTGCGCGATGTTCTATGACGCGAAGGTCTGCATTTATGCGCGCAAGGGAAGCTGCGATCCAGCCCCGGCCACGACATTCCTGCTCAATGATGTGCTGACCCGGATCGATCTCTGAGCGCGGTCACGCGCCGCGGTCATGCGGCCATTCATCGAGCAGCGCCTGAGCCAGCCCCTTCTGCGCGTCCGGCAGGCCGCGGTTTCGTGCCGCCTGTTCCAGCGCGAAGGTGGCTTCCATATGCAGGCGGTAATGCGCCGCGTTCTGTTCGACGCCGCTGCCGGCCGCGACCTCGCCGAACACCACGTCATGGCAGCGCGCCACCGATTTCGAGGTGAAGGCGCGGCAGGTCAGCGGCCGGACCTCATAGACCGAGCAGCGATTGTCGTCGCCGAGCAGCGCACAGCGGCGCCGCAACTGTGCCGGATCGGCGGCCGCGCCGGCGGCGGCCGCCGCATCAAGCAGCTTTTGATGCAGCGCGTCGCGCCGTTCGGATGAAAACTGCGCGGCGATATGCGCGACCATCATGGTGGCGATGCCGGGCGGCACCTGGACATGAAGGTGGCAGCAGGCGCTGCAGCCGCTGCTGCAAGCCATCGCCGGCTGGTTGGGGATGTGCGCGCGCAGGCTGGCGGAAGCCGCATCGACGATCGCGGAGACGTCGCGCGCGGCCTCGGCCAGGGTTCCGGCCTGCGCCAGCGTGACGTCGCAGGCGGCGCGAAAATTCGTGAAGATCGCCTCGTAGCGGCCGGAAAGCGAGCGCATCAGGGTGCCGACGCCCTCGATCTCATCCGCCACGAAGTCGATGGCTTGTTGCGCGCTCATGCTTGCTGTCCCGGTCGTGCCCGGCATAGCCCGCGAATCGGCCGCGCGTCACGGTCAATCTGACACGGGGGCCACGGGCTCAGGCGCGCGCCTTCGCCCGCGTCGGTCGCCCGGTCAGCGTCAGTACCGACACCCCGACGATGCGGTCGATGATGCCCTGCACGTCGTTGAGGTCGCAGCGGCCGTCGGACATCTTGGTCAGCCGCTCGCCGTCGCGGATGGTCTGGTGCGCCATCGCCAGGGCGAAATGCAGCCCCCAGAACAGATCGGCGTCGGCATGGTCGGGCAACGCGCGGCGCATCGCCGCGGCAAAGCGTTTGAGATGATCGACCTCGCGGTTCTTGATCTTGCGGATCGGCGCGATCGATTCGATCGAGGCGCGGATCATGAAGCGCGCGGCGTCGGAGCGCTGCCGGTCGGGACCGAGGCAGCCGCGCAGCGTCGGACCTACCAAGGCGGCGAAGATCGCCTCGATCGAGGCGCGGCCGTCGCCCGCTTGCTCGGCGGCTTTCAATTCATTGAGCCGCTCGCGGTTGGTGGCGAGGCTGCGCGTCACGAACAGTTCGGCGATCAATTCGTCCTTGCTGCCGAAATGATAGTTCACCGCCGCGAGGTTGACGTCGGCCGCGGCGACGATGTCGCGCATCGTCACGTCGGAAAAGCCGCGCGCGGCATAAAGCCGCTCGGCCGCGGAAAGGATCGCCGTCCGGGTGTGGTCTGCTGCCATGGGGTGGGCCTATGCGCCGGGCGCGGAACGGCACGATTGCTTTTCAAACGCGTGTATGAAACTATCGTTTGACAGGCTGGGAATGTCAACGTGCCGCGGGGCATATCGGCATTCCGCGGCCATCGTCGCGCCGGTCCTGCCCGCACTGCAACAATAGCAAAAACATCTTGCGGATGTGGATCGGCGGGACAACAGTGCCGCCAAATTCGATCTGAAAAAAGGTGAGGAACGCTCCATGGATTTCAATCTCTCGACCCGTCAGCAGGAATGGCTCGACCGCGTTTCCTCGTTCATGGAAAAGCATGTGCGCCCGGCGCAGCCGATCTATCGGCAGCAGGACGAGGAAGGCGCGCGCTGGAAGGTGATTCCGATCGTCGAGGAGCTGAAGGCCAAGGCCAAGGCCGAAGGGCTCTGGAACATGTTCATGCCGCCGTCGTCGCATGAGGATGATGAATTCCACGGTGCGGGATTGAATAATCTCGAATACGCGCTGCTCGCCGAACAGATGGGTCATGTCGGCTGGTCGTCGGAAGTGTTCAACTGCTCGGCGCCCGATACCGGCAACATGGAAGTGTTCATGCGGTACGGCTCCAAGGAGCACAAGCAGAAGTGGCTGAAGCCGCTGATGAATGGCGAGATCCGTTCCGCCTTCCTGATGACCGAGCCCGCGGTGGCGTCGTCGGATGCCACCAACATCGAGACCTCGATCGTGCGCGACGGCGATGAATACGTCATCAATGGCCGCAAGTGGTGGTCGTCGGGCATGGGCGACCCGCGCTGCAAGATCATGATCGTAATGGGCAAGACCGATCCGTCGGCGGCAAAGCATCAGCAGCAGTCGCAGATCCTGGTGCCGTCCGATGCCAAGGGCGTGGTCATCGAGAAGATGCTGCCGGTGTTCGGCTTCGACGATGCGCCGCACGGCCACGGCCAGGTGCTGCTCGACAATGTCCGCGTTCCGGTCGGCAACATCCTGCTCGGCGAGGGTCGCGGCTTCGAGATCGCGCAGGGCCGTCTTGGTCCGGGCCGCATCCATCACTGCATGCGCACCATCGGCAAGGCCGAGGAAGCGCTGGAGAAGATGGTCAAGCGGCTGTCGTCACGCACCGCGTTCGGCAAGAAGATCATCGAATACTCGATCTGGGAGCAGCGCATCGCCGAGGCCCGCACCGACATCGAGATGAACCGCTTGCTGTGCCTGAAGGCGGCCGACATGATGGACAAGGTCGGCAACAAGAGCGCGCAGCTCGAAATCGCCATGATCAAGGTCGCGGCGCCCAACATGGCGCTGAAGATCATCGACCAGGCGATCCAGGCCTATGGCGCCGCCGGCGTGTCCGACGATGCCGGTCTCGCCCGCGACTATGCGTCGATGCGCACCATGCGCCTTGCCGACGGTCCGGACGAGGTCCACAACCGTGCCATTGCCCGGCTCGAGCTTCGCAAATATGCGAACGCTCCGGCCAAGCACTGAGTTGAAGCACTGACGAGGTAGCCCCGTGACGGAAGCCGTGCGAAACGACGACGATTATTCAGGCACCAAGCCGGTGGAGGAGCGTCATCGCATTGACGAGATCCGCCTTGACGCCTGGATGACGGAAAACGTCGAAGCCTATCAGGGACCGCTGACCGTCCTGCAGTTCAAGGGCGGTCAGTCCAACCCGACATATCGGCTGAATACGCCGGGGCGGGCCTATGTGATGCGGCGCAAGCCGTTCGGAAAGCTGCTGCCGTCCGCCCACGCCGTCGATCGCGAATTCAAGGTGATCGCGGCGCTGGGCAAGCAGGGCTTTCCGGTGGCCAAGGCCTATGCGCTGTGCACCGATGACGGTGTGATCGGCTCGGCGTTCTACATCATGTCGATGGAAGAGGGCCGCATCTTCTGGAATCCGGCGCTGCCTCAGCTTACCAGGGAAGAACGCCGGCCGATCTTTGTCGACAAGATCGAGACGCTGGCGAAGCTGCACATGTACGATCCCGAGGCCATCGGGCTCGGCGATTTCGGCAAGCCGGGCAATTATTTTGCCCGGCAGGTCGATCGCTGGACCAAGCAGTACAAGGCGTCGGAGACGCAGTCGATTCCGGAAATGGACCGGCTGATGGCGTGGCTGCCGACCACCGTGCCGCAGCAGGAGCGGGTGTCGGTGGTGCATGGCGACTACCGCATCGACAACATGGTATTCCACGCCACGCAGCCGAAGGTGCAGGCGGTGCTGGACTGGGAGCTATCGACCCTCGGCGATCCGATGGCCGACTTCACCTATCTGTTGATGCAGTGGACGATGCCGGGTCTCGCCGGTCTGGATTTCGCCGAGCTCAACATCCCGACCATGGATGAGGCCGCCGAGATCTATTGCAAGGCGACCGGCCGCACCACCGTGCCCGACCTGAACTGGTACTATTCCTACAATCTGTTCCGGCTGGCCGGTATTCTGCAGGGCATCGCCGGCCGTATCCGCGATGGCACGGCGTCATCGGCCAAGGCGATGGAGTCGGTCAAGCGCACCGTGCCGCTGGCCAAGGCGTCGTGGGAATACGCCCAGAAAGCCGGCGCAAAATAGTTTGGTCTCCTCTCCCCTTGTGGGAGAGAATGGCCGCGCGACAGCGCGGACGGGTGAGGGGTCGTATTTAGCTCCGTGTCTACCCCTCATCCGACGCAGGCTTCGTCCGCGTCATCTTCTCCCACAAGGGGAGAAGGAAGCACCGGCCGTTAAAACCGATCCGGAAATCGCCTTGCTCCTCTCTCCCAACCTGCGCGGAAGCCTGCTGATGGCTGCGGCCATGGCCGCCTTCAGCGTGACCGATGCGATCTCCAAATTCCTCACCGTCCAGATGAATTTCGGCGAGTTGATCCTGCTGCGCGGGATGTTCGCCTGCGTGTTGATCGGAGCCCTTGCCGCCCATCGCCGCGCGATGCGACCGCTTCGCACCCTGTTCGTAATGCCGGTGGCTTTGCGGATGTGCGGGGAGGTGGGCGGCACGATGCTATTTCTGGCGGCGATCACGCATCTGCCGCTGGCCAATGTGTCGGCGATCATCCAGTCGCTGCCGCTGGCGATCACGCTGGGTGCCATGCTGATCCTCGGCGAGCCGGTGGGATGGCGGCGCTGGCTGGCGATCGCCGCCGGCTTTGTCGGCGTCCTGATCATCGTGCGGCCAGGCGCCGAGGGATTCGACCAGTTCGCCCTGCTGGCGCTGGTCTCGGTCGCGTTTTATGCCTTGCGCGATATCGCCACCAAGCAGATCCCCGCCGAGATCCCGGCGCTGTTCGTCACCTTTCTGACTACCCTTGTGGTGACGGTCGTGGGCGGCGTGCTGATGGTTCCGCTCGGCGGCTGGACGGCGCCTTCCGGCGCGGCGCTCGGGCTGCTGGCGCTCGCGGCAGTGCTGGTGCTGATCGGCTACCAGTGCATCATCCTGGCGCTGCGGGCAGGCGACATCTCGGCGGTGGCGCCGTTTCGCTACACGCAACTGCTGTGGGCGATGCTGCTCGGCTATCTCGTGTTCGGAGATACGCCCGACGGCGCCATGGTGGTCGGCGCCAGCATCATCGTGCTGTCCGGCATCTATGCTTTCCACCGCGAGCGCGTCCGCAACCGCCCGCTGGCGACCAGTGTTTCCAGCTTGCGCGACGGATTGTGACGCGTCGTAATTATTCTTGCGATCGCAATGTCCGTCGGTCAATAGGCGTCGCACGCAATCTTAGGTAGAATTTATGCGGCGGGTGGAACGCCGCGGTGCGGACAGGTGGCAGGTGGGGCATGGCGGGGACAGCGGCACTCGACGAGCAATCCCCGGCCTATCGTGGATGGCGGGTCGTGGCCGCCTTGTTTCTGGTTGAACTGGCGATGTTCGGCTTCGGCCTTCATGGCCAGGGCGTCTATCTCACCGAGCTGCGTCGCCTCAACGACTGGCCGACGGCGCTGATCGCGACCGGGACCACGCTCTGCCTGGTACTGGGATCGCTGCTGTCGATTTTTGTCAGCGACCTGCTGGGCTGGATCGGTCCCCGTCGCCTAATGCTGGCGGGCATCGCCGCGCTGGCGGCGGCTCTGCTGGTGCTGGCATCAGCGAGCACGGTCGTGCGGCTCTATGCGGGCTTCATGGTGCTGGCCCTGGCCTGGGTCGGTCTGGGGACTGTCACGGCCGCGGCCATCATCGGCGCGTGGTTTGACCGCAAGCGCGGACTGGCGATCAGCCTTACCTTCACCGGCGCGACCTGCAGCGGCATCGCGCTTGTGCCGGGGCTGGTCCTGCTGGTCGCTTCCATCGGGTTTAGGCATGCTTTGTGGGGGGCGGCAGCCGTCATGGTGATCGTGCTGGCGCCGATCGCCGCAATTGTCCTTCGCTATCCGCGGGTCCACGAGCGGCCGGTCGCGACCACCGCGCTGTCATCTGCGTCCTTGTCACGTCTGCAATTGCTGCGCGATGCCGGCTTCTGGTCGGTCACGGCGCCGTTCGCCGCCGCGCTGTTCGTCCAGGTCGCTTTCATCGTGCATCAACTCGCGATCCTGACGCCGCGGATCGGATTTCAGCAGGCGGGCGGTGCGGTTTCACTGACCACCGCGATGGCACTCGCGGGGCGGATCATTCTTGGTCTGTTCGTGGATCGCATCAACCCGCGTCGCGCGGCTGCGCTGTCGATTCTCGGCCAGGCCTTGGCCCTCGTCATCATTGGACAATCGAGCAACCGGGACGCGCTGTTTCTCGGCTGTGCAATATTCGGTTTCTCGATTGGAAATTTGATCACCTTGCCGGCGCTGATCGTGCATCGTGAATTCGCGCCGAATGCGTTCAGCGTCGTGCTTGGCCTCTCGATGGGCGTGAGCGGCGTCATCAATGCCTGCGGACCGGCCGCGATGGGGGTGTTGCGCGACCTGACCGGCGGCTATGCAACACCGATTTTTGTCGGTGTTGCAATCCATACCGCTTCGGCGTTCGCAGTGCTGTTCAGCCCTGCCGTCGCAGCGCGCCCTGCGTGACGGGCGCGTTACCCGCCGTCGTACCCCTCACACCGGCCTGCCGGAATAGGGCATCGAGGCCGTCAGTCCGCCATCGACCGGAATCGCCTGGCCGTTGACATAGGAGGCGTCGTCGCTGGCGAGGAACAATCCCATCGCCGCCAGTTCATGGGGCTGGCCGGCCCGCTTCAGCGGGTTGAGCTGGCCGATCTTGCCATCGGTGCCGCGTTCGCGGGCATTGTCGAAGATCGGCTTGGTCATGCCGGTCTCGATCAGGCCGGGGCAGACCGCGTTGATGCGCACGCCGGTGCCGGATAGCGAATAGGCGGTGGTCTGCACCAGGCTGATGACGCCGGCCTTGCTGGCCGCGTAAGGATGGCCGGAGGCGCCGGACTTCAGGCCCGCGACGGAGGCGGTGCAGACGATCGAGCCGTATTTCTGTGCGATCATCTGCGGCATCGAATGCTTGATCGCCAGAAATGGCCCGATCAGATTGATGCGCAGGATTTCCTGCCACTGTTCGACGGTCTGGTCGAGCAACGGTACCAGCCCGCCCGAGACGCCGGCATTGGCCCAGATCGCATCGAGCCGGCCATATTTTGAAATCGCCTTGTCGATGAAGCCCTTCACATCGCTCTCGGAACCGGCATCGGCCATCACGGCCTCGATGGTGCCGCCGGCCGCGCCGACCAGTCTCGCGGTTTCCTGCACGCTGTCGCTGCGGTCGACCACGATCAGCTTGGCGCCTTCCTTGGCGAACATCACGGCGGCGGCGCGACCGATGCCGCTGCCGGCGCCGGTGATAACGACGGATTTGCCCTCGAGCCGACCCATGGTTTTCTCCCTGTTGATTGTTATTTGAGCGGCTTGCCGCCAGATGGAATTCAACTTCGCGTATCGTCAGGCAATCAGGCTTGAGGCCCTGCACGCTCTGACGTACCAGTGATGAAACAGTATTGAAGGGTGAATGCGATGTCCAATTCCGAAAAACCATTCGTGGCGCAGCACACCGTTCCCAAGGGCGTCGTTGCGACACGATGGTGGTGGGTGCGCCACGCGCCGGTTCGCAATGATGGCGGCAATATCTACGGCCAGAAGGACATGGACTGCGACTGCACCGATCAGGTGGTATTCAATGCGGTGAGTAAAATCCTGCCGCGCCGGGCGGCGTGGTTTTCCAGCAATCTGAAACGCACGCACCAGACCGCGGATGCGATCTGGGCCGCGGGTTTTCCGAAACCCGAGTCGATGCGGCATGAGCCGGAACTCGCCGAGCAGCACCTCGGCGACTGGCAGGGCCTGAACCGCGCGGCGTTCTTCGCCAGCCGTCCGATCAATGTCGGCAGCTACTGGTTCGCGCCGATCGACGAGCCGTCGCCGAATGGCGAAAGTTTCATGGATCTCTACAGCCGCGTCCGGCGCGCCATCGAGCGCATCAATATCAGCCATGCCGGACAGGACATCATCGCGGTGGCGCATGGCGGCACCATCAAGGCGGCGATCGGTCTCGCGCTCAACGACCAGCCGGACCGCGGCCTCGCCTTCACCATCGACAATTGCTCGGTGACCCGGCTCGACCATCTCGCCAGCGACGGCCATGCCGGCTGGCGGATTCCGATGGTCAACCAGCAGCCGTGGATCGCCGACGCCTCGCATGCCGCGATGCATCAGCCGGCCGGGCCGGAAGTCGCGACGTCGACAACCAAGCTGGCATGACGCCGTAATCGTCATTGCGAGGAGCACAGCGACGCGGCAATCCAGAGCTACAAACTCTGCGGGTTCTGGATTGCTTCGTCGCAACGGCTCCTCGCAATGACAGGGATATACTAAAACAAAACCGCCGCGTTGAAGCGCCGGGCACAATGGGAGAGAACGCATGACCTTGTTTGACATGACCGGAAAAGTGGCCGTCATCACCGGCTCGACGCGCGGCATCGGCCGCGCGATTGCCGAACGCATGGCCGAGCACGGCGCCAAGGTCGTGGTGTCGTCGCGCAAGCAGGATGTCTGCGATCAGGTGACGAAGGAGATCAACGATCGCTTCGGCAAGGGCACCGCGCTGGCGGTGGCCGCCAATATCTCCAGCAAGGAAAATCTTCAGAATCTGGTCGACGAGAGCAAGCGCGCCTTCGGCCAGATCGACGTGCTGGTCTGCAACGCCGCCTCGAACCCGTATTACGGGCCGCTC
The DNA here is from genome assembly GCF_025356345.1 of Tardiphaga sp. Classification (GTDB taxonomy): domain Bacteria; phylum Pseudomonadota; class Alphaproteobacteria; order Rhizobiales; family Xanthobacteraceae; genus Tardiphaga. Next base: position 6,115 of record NZ_JANXTC010000306.1, on the reverse strand, counting down.
GCCGGCATCTCCGACGACCAGTTCAACAAGATCCTGAGCAACAATATCGTCGCCAACAACTGGCTGACCAGCATGGTGGTGCCCGACATGATCGCGCGCAAGGATGGTTCGATCATCATCGTGTCGTCGATCGGCGGGCTGAAGGGATCCACCAGCATCGGCGCCTATTGCATTTCCAAGGCCGCCGACATGCAGTTGGCGCGCAACCTCGCCTGTGAATACGGCCCGCACAATGTGCGGGTGAACTGCATCGCGCCGGGCCTGATCAAGACCGATTTCGCCAAGGCGCTGTGGGACAATCCCGACACGCTGAAATCGGCGACCGCGCGCTCGCCGCTGCTGCGCATCGGCATTCCCGACGAGATCGCCGGCGCCGCGGTGTTCCTGGGATCCGCGGCCGGTAATTTCATGACCGGCCAGTCGCTGGTCATCGACGGCGGCGCCACGATCAGTTGAGGCAATACTGTCGTTCCGGGGCGCGAACGCCGCGTGTCCCGGACGCGCTGCGGCGTTCTTCACGCCGCTGCGCAGATCCGGGATCCCGGTTTCCTGACAAGCACCGGGGCCCCGGTTCTGCGATGCACCACTGCGTGTTGCATCGCGCCCGGGGAACGCAGCCTGCTACTCCACCGCCGCGTAGACCAGGCTGCGGATCATGGTACGGAAATATTCGCGCTGGCCGGGGCCCTGCGACATGAACACCGCGAACAGCTGTTCCACCGGATCGATCCAGAAGAAGGTGCCGGCGACGCCGCTCCAGAAGAACTGGCCACGCGAGCCCGCGAACGGTGCCATGCCGTCATCGGTGCGCACCGCGAAGCCGAGGCCGAACCCGTGGCCCGGCGGCAGCAGATGGCTCTCCACCTTCACGCCCGCGGCGATATGGTTCGACGCCATGAAGGCCAGCGTCTTCGCGCCGATGATGCGGGCGCCGTCCAGTGTGCCGCCGTTGAGCAGCATCTGGCACAGCCGCGCATAATCCATCGTGGTCGAAACCAGGCCGCCGCCGCCGGACTGCATGGTGGGAATTTCCAGCGGATCGAACAGCGCCACCTTCTCGCCGGTCCACGGATCGATCGGGAACGGCTGTGCGATGCGGTGCTTGTGCTCGATCGCGGCATGAAAGCCGGTCTCGGTCATCCGCAGCGGCGCGAGGATTCGCTCGGTGAGAAAGGCGCCGAGCGACAGGCCCGAAATCACCTCGATCACCCGGCCGAGAATATCGGTCGAGCGGCTGTAATTCCACTCGGTGCCGGGCTGGCAGATCAGCGGCAGGCCGGCGACCATTGTGGCGTGTTCGGCATTGCTCATGTGGCGGTCGCGCAGATTCGACTTCTGGTACATCCGCTGCACCATGCCGTTGCCGGTGATCTCATAGGCAATGCCCGACGTGTGCCGCAGCAGGTCCTGGATGGTCATCGGACGCAGCGGCAGCGCCAGTTCGAGCGCGCCGTTGCGCTCGACGCCCACGCGGGTCTCAGCGAATTCGGGAATGTATTTGGCGAGCGGATCGTTGAGCAGCAGATGGCCGTCCTCGACCAGTTGCATGATGCCCAGCGAGACGATCGGCTTGGTCATCGAGAAGATCCGGAACAGGCTGTCGGTGGCCATCGCCGGGCCGGCCGCGGGGCCCTGCTGGCCGAACGCCTCGAAGAAGCCGATCTGGCCGCGCCGCGCCACCAGCATGGTCAGGCCGGGCGTGGTGCCCTTGTCGATCTCGCGCTTGAACGCGTCCGACATCCTGGCCAGACGGGCGGATGACAGCCCCAGAGTTTCCGGCCGGGCTCGCGGCAATTCGGGGGTGTGTGGAGCAGGGGCCTGCTGGATGGCACTTTGAACTGTCATGAATGGTCTCCCGGATGTCTTGCGATTGATCTTGTCGTTGGCCGGACTACATAGGGGGCGTGACCGGCATGGTCTGACGAGAATGGCAGGCAAGTTCACCCTTGAACAGCGGCGTTTTCTTGAGTAACCAGCCGCCGGTTCGAAGCCCACGCAGGGGCGTGGCTAAACAAGGTGGATCATGGCCAAGGCAAAGTTTGAACGTAACAAGCCGCATTGCAACATCGGTACGATCGGTCACGTCGATCATGGCAAGACGTCGCTGACGGCGGCGATTACCAAGGTTCTGGCGGAATCCGGCGGTGCGACGTTCACGGCCTATGACCAGATCGACAAGGCGCCTGAGGAAAAGGCCCGCGGCATCACGATCTCGACCGCGCACGTCGAATACGAGACCGCCAACCGCCATTACGCCCACGTCGATTGCCCGGGCCACGCCGATTATGTGAAGAACATGATCACCGGCGCCGCGCAGATGGATGGCGGCATTCTCGTCGTCTCCGCCGCCGACGGCCCGATGCCGCAGACCCGCGAGCACATCCTGCTGGCGCGCCAGGTCGGCGTGCCCGCGCTGGTCGTGTTCCTGAACAAGTGCGACATGGTCGACGATCCGGAACTGCTCGAACTGGTCGAGATGGAAGTTCGCGAACTTCTCTCCAAGTACGATTTCCCCGGCGACGATATTCCGATCATCAAGGGCTCGGCGCTGGCCGCGCTGGAGAATTCGGACGTCAAGCTCGGCCATGACGCGATCATCGAACTGATGGCAGCGGTGGATTCCTACATCCCGCAGCCGGAGCGCCCGATCGACCAGCCGTTCCTGATGCCGGTGGAAGACGTGTTCTCGATCTCGGGTCGCGGCACCGTCGTCACCGGCCGCGTCGAGCGCGGCATCGTCAAGGTCGGCGAGGAAATCGAGATCGTCGGTCTGAAGGACACCCAGAAGACCATCGTCACCGGCGTTGAAATGTTCCGCAAGTTGCTCGATCAGGGCCAGGCTGGCGACAACATCGGCGCGCTGCTGCGCGGCACCAAGCGGGAAGACGTCGAGCGCGGCCAGGTGCTGTGCAAGCCGGGTTCGGTGAAGCCGCACACCAAGTTCAAGGCCGCGGCCTACATCCTGACCAAGGAAGAGGGCGGTCGTCACACCCCGTTCTTCACCAACTATCGCCCGCAGTTCTACTTCCGCACCACCGACGTGACCGGTGTGGTGCATCTGCCCGAGGGCACCGAAATGGTGATGCCGGGTGACAACATCGACATGGAAGTGCACCTGATCGTGCCGATCGCCATGGAAGAGAACCTGCGCTTCGCCATCCGCGAAGGTGGCCGGACCGTGGGTGCCGGCGTGGTGGCCTCTATTATCGAATAAATCGGGAAAACAGGGCGGGAGGCGGATGGCGGGCAGTTTGCCCTCCATTCGCCTTCCGCCTTTTCATTCCCCTCTTGCAAATCAGGCGCCGTCTATGCTTCAAACGGCGCGAAACGGTTACGTTGCCGTTTCCGTAGGGGTGTAGCTCAGTTGGTAGAGTACCGGTCTCCAAAACCGGTTGTCGTAGGTTCGAGCCCTACCGCCCCTGCCAATGATTTCAATGGCTTAGCTCCGGCTTGCGCCCGGGCATCGGCGCCGACGACTAATCGACGCCAACCAGTGCCCGTCGTCCTCGCAGAGGATCATGCCGTCACGAGCGAATTGCGGGATACGGTGATCCGTGTCGCCGTCGGGTAACGCCGATCAGTCTAGCCTCAACGATGTCGTCCTGTTTTGAGCGCTAGCCACAGTCGGCGAGTGTTTAACTGTGCCGCTTCTTGTATTGCTGCTTGGCGCCGGTCTATATCGCGCCTTTATTGCATGGGGAATATCTAATGAATCGCGTTTTCGGGGCTCTGCTTGTTGTTGGCTTGTCCGCTCAATCAGCGCTGGCTTTCGATCTGACGGTGAACAACAAATCCAAATACGACATCCACGAATTGTACGTCTCGAAGAGCAAGTCATCCGAATGGGGTCCCGATCAGTTGCGCAAGGACACCATCGATGCCGGCAAGAAATTCACCTTGCGCAATGTCTCGGACGGGACCTGGGATCTCAAGGTCGTCGATGAGGATGGCACCGAGTGCACCATTGAGGACGCCACGTTCGATGAGAGCAAGGAATGGACGATCACCAGCAAGATGCTCGAGCGCTGCGACAAGTTCGGCAACTGACCATCGCGGGTCTCTGATCGTCTAAACGAGATTGAAACAGCCTTCGCTAATAATTAGCGAAGGCTGTTTTTTCGATAGCTTGCCCAGATCCCGGACGGCGATACGGTGGCGATCTGGGGCCGCGGCCCGGTCGGGCAGTTTGCGATCCGCTCGGCCCTCATGCTCGGGGCAGGGCGGCTGATCGCCATCGACGACGTGCCGGAGCGGCTCGCGATGGCCGAGGTCGGCGGCACCGAGACCATCAATTTTTCGCAAACCGACGTCCATGACGAGTTGATGAAACGCACCGACAAGCGCGGGCTGGACAGTTGCAACGACGCGGTGGGCGCCGAGGTGGCCGGTCATGGCGCGATCGACGCCGTGCTGGACAGGGGCAAGGCGGCCACCTTCTGGCGACCGATCGCGTCCATGTGCCGCGGCAGGCGATCATGGCGTCCGCAAGCCCGGCACGTTCTCTAATCCCCGGCGTTTATGTCGGCATGGGCGCCAAGATCCGGCTCGGCGCGGCGATGAGCAAGGGACTGACCATCAAGATCGGACCGACCCGTGTGCAGGCCTATACCAGGCCGCTGCTGGCGCGAATCGAGGGGGGCGACATCGATCCCAGTTTCGTCGTCGCTGACCAGGCGAGCCTTGAGGAAGCCCCCGAAATGTACCGTAAGTTCCGTGACAAGCAGGACCGCGTCATCGAGGTGGTGATGCGACCGGGCCGGTAAAAGAGCGCCCTGCATGGGGTGAATGGGGCGTATCGCCCCGGGCTGTCCTCGGTCGAGGAGCCCGGGCCGTCTTCTCGAGGGCCCGGGGCGGCGTGCATGGACCTGACGATAGTTTGCCCGATTGCGGCCATCTTGACCTTTTGCCCGGGCCGCCCTACAAAGCTGCACTCGCTGTCGGCCCGCTTAGACGGACTTCCGACGCGGCTTTGATTTCCCGAAACAAAAGAGCCCGCTTGGCGGCTCATTCCTCGGAAGAGGGCTGGGCGCAAGAGGGCTGTTCGGATTCCCGAAACCTAACAGTCGTCTCACGACGGATGCGGACAGTAAACGATGGCGTTCAGCCCGTTCAAATTCCTGCAGGAAGTGCGCACCGAGACCAACAAGGTCTCGTGGCCGTCGCGTCGCGAAACCATGATCACGACCATCATGGTGTTCGTGATGGTGGCGCTGTCCTCGGTCTTCTTCTTTGCGGCGGATCAGATCATCCGCCTGCTGGTCACCTTTTTGCTCGGCATTCACTAACTCGGAACTGAATTATGAGCATGCGCTGGTATATCGTTCACGCCTACTCCAACTTCGAAAAGAAGGTCATGGAGTCGATCAAGGAGCAGGCCAAGCAGCGGGGCCTGGAAGACCTGTTCGAGCAGATCCTGGTGCCGACCGAGAAGGTCACGGAAGTGCGCCGCGGCCGCAAGATCGATGCCGAGCGAAAATTCTTCCCGGGCTACGTGCTGGTGAAGATGAAGCTCACCGACGAAGCCTTCCATCTGATCAAGAACACCCCGAAGGTCACGGGCTTCCTCGGCGCCGAAAACAAGCCGATGCCGATCACCGAGCCCGAGGCGATGCGCATCCTGCACCAGGTGCAGGAAGGCGTGGAGCGCCCGAAGGCGTCGGTGTCGTTCGAGATCGGCGAGAACGTCCGCGTGGCCGACGGCCCGTTCGCCTCGTTCTCCGGTGTGGTCGAGGAAATCGACGAGGCGCGTTCGCGCGTCAAGGTGGCGGTGTCGATCTTCGGTCGCGCCACCCCCGTCGAACTGGAATTCGGTCAGGTCGAAAAGGTCTGATCGTAATACGCGAAGCGCGCTTCGCGTGACGAAAGTGCGAAGCACATCTTCGCATGAGCGCTGTGGGAGGAAGAGGGCGGTTGCCAGCCGCTCGTCGACCCAACCACGGTACCTGCAACCGCCGGCCTCGCGCCGGCACAACAGGAGTGACACATGGCAAAAAAAGTGACCGGATACCTGAAGCTTCAGGTGCCGGCCGGTGCGGCGAATCCTTCGCCCCCGATCGGTCCCGCGCTTGGTCAGCGCGGCCTCAACATCATGGAATTCTGCAAGGCGTTCAACGCG
>NZ_JANXTC010000303.1:0-9027 GCF_025356345.1 Tardiphaga sp. | reverse complement strand
ACGGCACCGCGGCGAGGAATGCATCGAGCTCGGCCGCGTCCTGCGTCATGCCCTCATATTTGTCCCATTCATGGCCCGGCTGGATGTGCTGGTTCTCGCGCCACTTCTCCATCTGGGTCGGCGTCATCAGCCCGGCATGATTATCCTTGTGGCCCTGGAACGGCAGGCCGACGCCCTTGATGGTGTAGGCGATGAAGCACACCGGGCGATCATGGTCGATCGCCTCGAACGCCTCGACCATGCTGGCCATATCGTGGCCGCCGAGATTGGACATTAACGCCAGCAACTCGTCATCGCTGCGCGCCTCGATCAGCCGCGACAGCGCGCCCTGATCCCCGATCTCGTCAAGGATGCGCTTGCGAAACGCCGCGCCGCCCTGAAAACATAGCGCCGCGTACATCTGGTTCGGACAATTATCGATCCAGTCCTTCAGCGCGACGCCGCCCGGCTCGGCAAAGGCGGCCTGCATCAGCCGGCCATATTTCACGATCACCACGTCCCAGCCGAAATTGCGGAACATGGATTCGAATTTTTCCCACAGCCCTTCGCGGACCACGGCATCAAGGCTCTGCCGATTGTAGTCGACGATCCACCAGGTATTGCGCAGACCGTGTTTCCAGCCCTCCAGCAGCGCCTCGAAAATATTGCCCTCATCCATCTCGGCATCGCCGACCAGCGAGATCATGCGGCCCTCGGGCCGGTGCTTCATCCAGCCATGGGCGCTGACATAGTCCTGCACCAAAGAGGAGAACAGCGTCTGCGCCACGCCGAGCCCGACCGAGCCGGTGGAGAAATCGACGTCGTCGATGTCCTTGGTGCGCGACGGGTAGGATTGCGCGCCCTTGAAGCCGCGAAAATTTTCCAGCTTTTCCCGGGTCTGCTGGCCGAACAGATATTGGATGGCATGAAACACCGGCGAGGCGTGCGGCTTCACCGCGACGCGGTCTTCCGGCTTCAGCACCGAGAAATACAACGCCGACATGATCGTCGCCAGCGACGCCGACGACGCCTGATGGCCTCCGACCTTGAGGCCATCCGTGCTGGGGCGCAAATGATTGGCATTGTGAATCGTCCAGGACGACAGCCACAGCACCTTTCGCGCCAACGCGGTCAGGGTCTGCAGGCGGTGGGACTCGATCGGCATTTCGCCCTCGCTGGTTCGGCTTGTTGATTGACGGCATTCTAACCGCGCTGACCTGCAAAACTTACCAATTTAGCGCGACATGGCTGGCCATCCTGGGATAAACTGTCTGTCAGACCCTCAATTTACCGGATTTATTCCAATGCCTTCGCTTGACGCCATCGACCGAAAAATCCTCGGCGTGCTGCAGATGGACAGCCGCGTCACCATGCAGGAGCTCGCCGAAAAGGTCGGATTGTCGATTTCGCCGTGCCACCGCCGCGTCAAATTGCTGGAGCAGCGCGGCATCATCACGCGCTACATGGCGCTGGTCGACCAGAAGGCCGTCGGCCTGCCGGTCAGCGTGTTCATCTCGATCAAGCTGGTCCGGCAGAAAGAAGAGGACCTCACCCGCTTCGCCAAGTCGATCTCGAAGTGGGAAGAAGTACTGGAATGCTATCTGATGACCGGCAATCGCGACTACCTGCTGCGCGTCGTCGCCGCCGACCTGTCATCCTATGAGGCGTTTCTGAAAAACAAGCTGACCCGGCTCGACGGCATCGCCTCGATCGAATCCAGCTTCGCACTGAGTCAGGTAAAGTACACGATCGCATTGCCGGTCTGAAGGCCAATCACGGCCCTCGGATAGACTAGCCGGCCCGCTTCACCTCGAAATACTCACGACCACCGCTGACCAGACTGCGGTAATGCGCGATCGGTTGCGGGCGGCCGATCAAATAGCCCTGAACCTCGGCGCAGCCCTCGGCGGTGAGAAATGCCAGTTGGGCTTCGGTCTCGACGCCTTCCGCGATCATCGGCAGGCCAAGCGAATGGCCGAGCCCGAGAATGGCATGGATGATGGCCGCCGATTGCGGATTGTCTTCCAGGCTGGCGATGAAGGTCTGGTCGATCTTGATCTTGTCGAACGGAAACGACTGCAGATAGCTCAGGCTGGAATAGCCGGTGCCGAAATCATCCATCGCGACGCGTACCCCGAGGGCCTTGATCTGGCGCAGGATCGCGATGGCACGGGCGAAATCGTCGATCAATATGCCTTCGGTGATCTCGATCTCCAGGCGGGCCGGGCTCAGGCCGGTCTCCGACAGCACCGCAGCCAGTAGAGCTGGGACGTCGCTGCGCTGGAAGTCGACCGGCGACAGGTTGATCGCGATCGCCAGTTGGTTCGGCCAGCTTACCGCCTCACGACAGGCCGCGCGCAGCACCCATTCGTCGATGGTGCTGATCAACCCGGTCTCCTCCGCCAGCGGAATAAAGACGCCGGGCGAAACCATACCGTGCAGCGGATGATGCCAGCGGATCAGCACTTCGAAACCGACGACGACGCCATTGGCGGTGGACTGTGGCTGGTAGTATAATTCAAACTGCTTGTTCTCGATCGCCACAACAAGATCGCGCTGCATCAACCGCTTCTCGCGGATCTGCCGGTCCATCGCGGCTTCGAAAAAGCGGATGGTACCGCGGTCCTCGGCCTTGGCGCGGTGCAACGCCAGATCGGCATGGGAAACCAGCGTCTCGACATCGGCGCCATCCTGCGGATAGACGCTGATGCCAATGGTACAACGGACCTGAACCATCTCGCGTCCGATCTGCAGCACGTTATCGAGCACCGCTGACAACCTGACGCTGAGATCCTCCGCGGTCTGCAACTCCGGTCCCAGCAGCGATACGATCGAAAACTCGTCGCCGCCCTGCCGCGCCAGAAAGGCGCCGTGGCAGGCCACCTTGATGCGCTTCGCCAACTCGGTGAGCACGGCGTCGCCAACCACCTGGCCGTAGACATCGTTGATTTCCTTGAAGCTGTCGATATCGGCGCGAACGACTGCGAACGAGCCCTGCCCCGCGGCGGCCTGTTCGAAGATCCGCGTCAAGTGTTCGTTGAAGGCGAAGCGGTTCGGCAGATCGGTCATCGCGTCGTAGCGCGCCAGATGAACGATGCGCGCATCGCGCAGCTTCTGCTCGGTGATGTCACCATGGGTCGCCAGCCAGCCGCCATTATTGGTCGGCCGGAATTGTACATTGATAATTCGTCCGTCCGGCAATTCCGCCGTGTAGGTCGCCGGCTTGCGGTTGGCGACGGCCTCGCGAAGCATGGCTTCGTAGAGATCCGGTTCAACAAAGGCCGTGCCGGCTGCCTTGCGTAACGCCAGCACCTGCTCAAACGTCGCGCCGACGAACATGCGCGCCGGCGCAATTCGGTACATCCGAAGATAGCTGTCATTCCATAGCTCGACCCGGCCCTCGACATCATACATGCACAGTCCCTGGGCCATGCTGTTCAGCGCGGCGTCAAGCTGCATGCCGCGCAGGCCGATGCCACGTTTAGTTTGGCGGTCGGACATGGCGCCGATCAGCCCGGCAAGCACCACCGCCGCCGTGAAGGCGGCGATAACGGCGGAAAGCGCCACCGGTGACGGCAGGTCCTTGTCATCGACGACGTTCGCCTGGCGCAGCAGATCGACCGCGCCCATGCCGGTTAGATGATGCAGACTCACCGCCAGCGTCAGCAACATCGCTGCCAGCAACAGCCGCATCGGACTGTAGCTGTGCTGGGCCATCACCATCGCTGCTGCGCCGAGCAGAATGCTCAGCAGGATCGACGCAATGACCAGATCCGGGATCCAGACAATGACCGCGGGAATGCGTAGCGAGGCCATGCCCATATAATGCATGCAGGCGATGCCAGCCCCGACCATCGCGCCTCCGGTCAGCCCTCCCTGCCGCCCTCCCTTGAACAGGGCGATGGCGAAGCCGGCCGTTGTCATCACCGTCGCGGCAACCAGCGAGCAGGCCGTAATCAGCAGATCATAGCGAATGTCGAAGCCCGGCAAGTAAGCGAGCATGGCGATGAAGTGCGTGGCCCACACGCCGCAGCCGGTCAGCACACCGGTAAGCATCAACCAGACGAGCCGCGAACGGCCATCGGCGGCACGGGCACGCCCGAACATATTGACGGCGGCGAGACTGGTGAGGAAGCAGACGCCAACCGCCAACAGCACCAGTCGCCAGTCGCCAGTCGTGCTCCGTTTCGAGACAATTCCAAACTCTGAACATGACCATACCAGCGCGGTTCGCGCGTTTCAAATATACCGCACGCCGCGTTCGCAAGGTCACAACGTCGCATCAAGCCCGGTGCATGCCGCGCGTTATTTTTATACCCCGATAAATCATCAGTGCTTTAGGATTTTTTACCTCAGTCCCCCGCATTGAGGGAGAGAGGGGTGGCTTGGCGCAGTTCCACCATGACCTCGTCAAACGCTGGGATAGGGCTCGGCAGGTATCAGCACTTGCGCCCGCCGGACGCGTTCGCGGTGGGCCGTATAGAGCCCGCTGGCAATGATGATGGCGGCGCCGCCATAGGTGAATGCATCCGGCACTTCGCCGAAAACAAAGAAACCCAGCAGCGCAACCCATACCAACTGGACGTAGGAGAACGGCGCCAGCACCGACGCGTCGGCGTAGCGAAACGCCATCACCACGATCCAGTGCCCGGTGGTCGAGGAAACGCCGATCGCCACCCCGAGTGCGATCTGTTGCCAGTTCGGCGGCACCCAGTAGAAAGGTACCAGCACGCTCATGATGAGAAAGCCGACGATGGCGGAGTAGGCCATCGTGGTAATCGCGCGATCGCCCCCCGTGATCTTGCGCGTCAGAACCAGGGCCACGGCCCAGCCGAGCGCCGACAGGATCGGATAGATCGCGGCGGGGTCGAAGGCCGACGTCCCCGGCCGTACAACGACCAGCACGCCGACCAGGCCGGCGATGGTCGCGATCCAGCGCCGGATGCCGACCTTCTCGGCGAGAAACATGATCGATAGCCCGGTGACGAACACCGGCGCAATGAAAGCGGTCGCAGCCGCCTCGGCGATCGGGAGATAGCCAAGCCCGATGATGAAGAAGATCGACGAACCCAGCAGCGCCAGGCCACGAAACACCTGCAGCAGCGGGCGGGTCGAGCGCATCGCCTTGCCCGAGGACGGCGCCAGCACCATCGGCAACAGGATCAGCACGAACACGAAGAACCTCAGCCAGGCGATTTCGGCCGCCGGCAAGCTACGCGCGAGATACTTCGCCATGGCATCGGAGGACGCCAGAAACACCGTCGAGCCGATGATCAGCAGAATGCCCAGCAACGGCTTGTCGGTATGTCGATGCGCCAGCGCGGGAACAGCAAGCTTCGGCGGCGGCACATGGCTTGTCACTTCGGAACCGATCGTGTGGCTGGCAACGACGCTCACCGCGCACCACGGGAGCCGAATCGAATGCGAGATCACAAAACGATGATCGCGCAAGGACGACAAGTCCCGATATCGGGATTCGGATATGCGCCTTGCCTGAACCGGGATTCGAAACACGGCCCCGGAGTTCGCAGTGCAGCGCAGCAAGGCCCCCGGTTCGACTTCGGTCGCTACAGCATCGGCAGGCTTGCGGGCTCGCGTCCGCGCGGAAATGCCCGGTCGATCCCGGCAATGTCGTCGGGACTGAGAAGGAGCGTGCCGGCTGCGGCATTGTCGGCGGCGTGCGCCTCCGAGGAAGCCTTGGGAATTGCGAGGACCGAGGGGCGTTGCGTCAGGAAGGCCAGCGCGACCTGGCGCGGCGTAGCCTGATGCGCCTCGGCGATCTGCTGCAGCGCCCGTCCGCCGGGGGCGCGCGGGGCCGGAAAATCATTATGGCCGAATGGCGAATACGCCACCACCGCGACGTTGTGCTGCTCGCACCAAGGAATAACCCGGTGTTCGACCGCCCGCTCCTGCAAATGGTACAGCACCTGATTGCAAGCGATGGTTCCCTTGCCCGCGACCACGATTAATTCGGCAAGGTCGCCGGCATCGAAATTACTGACGCCCCACGAGCGGATCTTGCCCGCGCTTTTCAGGTCCTCGAGCGCGGCGACGGTCTGCGCCAGCGGAGTCTGGCCGCGCCAGTGCAGCAGATAGCAATCGAGCCGGTCGGTCCGCAGCCGCTTCAGCGAGCGCTCGCACGCCACGACGGTGCCGCGCCGCGAGGCGTTGCCCGGCAGCATCTTGGACACCAGGAACACCTCGTCGCGCCGCCCAGCGATCGCCTCGGCCACCACCGGCTCGGCGTCGCCGTACATTTCCGCGGTATCGATGTGGGTCATGCCGAGATCGAGACCATGGCGCAGCGCGGCGACGGCTTTGCCGCGGTCACCATGGTCGATGTACCAGGTGCCCTGCCCGATCACGGACACGCTGGCGCCTGTTGCGCCGAATGTGTGCTGCCGCACGCTTGTCTCCTCCGCGCCGCGGAACGCAGCGCGAGGATGGACTCTAGCGCATCGAGACCGCGATGTCGCGATAAGGAGAAGGCCGCCGAATCGTCATTCCGGAGCGCGAGCGCGCCAGCGAGAGCGAACCCGGAATGACCGTTTGGGGCGGGACGACGGCGGAGGCGTCAGTGGCTGATCATCCATGGCCGTGCGGTTGGAAAGCTCCTGGCACCGGATCGCGTCTGCTTCACCAACCGCGACGGCTTCTTGCCCGAGCAGCAACCGCAGCCGGCACCATGCGCGGCCTTGTATTCCGCGGAACTTTTCGGCGCGTGGCGGCTGCGTTCGTTGGTGGCATGGGCCTTGCGCTTGTCGGAGGGCATGCAGAAAAACGCCGGCGCCGTCAAAATGACGCGCGGCGCCTCGACGTCGCACTTCGGGCAGTCGTGCGGCGCGTCGCATTCCGCCATCGGCCGCATCTCGGTAAACGGACCACAATCGTTGCAGAGATATTCATAGACCGGCATTTGATCTCCTTGCGGTCATTCCGGGGCGCCAGCGCGTCAGCGCGAGCGAACCCGGAATCCCGAGATGGGACGATGAACATTTCGAGGTTCCGGGTTCGCGGTCGGCTGACGCCGTCCGCGCCCCGGAATGACACGTCACTTGTCCTGCGACAGCGGCATCTGGATCGAACCGTCAATATGCTTGATCGGCCCCACCGAGGACGGGTTGATGTCGAAGTCGAAGATCTGCGTCGGCAGCCACAAAGTGGCGCAGGCGTTGGGGACGTCGACGACGCCGGAGATGTGGCCCTGCACCGGCGCGGTGCCGAGGATCGAATAGGCCTGCGCGCCGGAATAACCGAACTTCTTCAGATATTCGATCGCATTCAGGCAGGCCTGGCGATAGGCGATGTGGACGTCGAGGTAATGCTGCTTGCCTTCCTCGTCGACCGAGATGCCCTCGAAGATCAGGTAGTCGTTGTAGTTCGGCGTCATCGGCGATGGCTTGAACACCGGGTTCTTGATGCCGTATTTCGACACGCCGTCCTTGATGATGTCGACCTTGATGTGCAGCCAACCGGCCATCTCGATGGCGCCGCAGAAGGTGATCTCGCCGTCGCCCTGGCTGAAGTGCAGGTCGCCCATCGAGAGGCCGCCGCCGGGCACGTAGACCGGGAAATACACCTTGGAGCCGCGCGACAGATCCTTGATGTCGCAATTGCCGCCATGTTCGCGCGGCGGCACGGTGCGCGCGCCCTCGGACGCGGCCTTGTCGCGGGCGTCGCCCTTGAGCCGGCCCATATGGGCGGTCGGACCGAAGGGCGGATTGGCAAGGCCCGGCACCCGGGTCGGGTTGGTGTCGATCAGCGCCTGCTCGCGCTCATTCCAGGTCGCCAGCAATTTCGGATCCGGCAGGCAGCCGATCAGGCCGGGATGGATCAGGCCGGCGAAATTCACGCCCGGGATGTGGCGCGACGAGGTGTACATGCCCTTGAAGTCCCAGATCGACTTCTGCGCCAGCGGGAAGTGATCGGTGAGAAAGCCGCCGCCATTCTGCTTGGAGAAGAAGCCGTTGAAGCCCCATTGCGAGTCCTTCATCGGACCGATATCGAGCAGATCCACCACCAGCAGATCGCCGGGCTCGGCGCCCTTGACGCCAATCGGGCCGGACAGGAAGTGCACGATCGAAAGATCGATGTCGCGCACATCATCCGCGGAATCATTGTTCTTGATGAAGCCGCCGGTCCAGTCATAGGTCTCGACGATAAAATCGTCGCCGGGGTTAACCCAGGCCACCATCGGAATATCGGAATGCCACCGGTTGTGAATCATGTCGTTGTCGTAGGCCGACTGCGTGAGGTCGACCTTGATCAGTGTATCCGCCATTAAATGCTCCCTGGGTTACTCGGCTTGGTGGTTGGAAATTCTAGACCGACAGATATTTGGCGATCTGTCCGGCATCGATGCCGACCCGCATCTCGTCGCGGACGATTTCGCCATTCTCGATCACCAGCACGCGGTCGGCGACGTCGAGGGCGAAGCTCAGCACCTGTTCGGAGACGATGATCGACAGGCCCTTGGTGTCACGGATGCGCTTCAGCGTGCGGGCCATGTCCTTGATGATCGAGGGCTGGATGCCTTCGGTCGGCTCATCCAGCAGCAGTACCTTGGGCTTGGTGGCGAGCGCGCGCGCGATGGCCAACTGCTGCTGCTGGCCGCCGGACAGGTTGCCGCCGCGACGGTCCTTCATCTCCAGCAGCACCGGAAACAGTTCATAGAGATCGCCCGGCACATTCTTCTCGCCGGACACCACAAGGCCGGTCTCGATATTTTCCTTCACCGTCATGTGCGAAAAGATCATGCGGCCCTGCGGCACATAGGCCAGCCCCCTGGCGACGCGTTCGTAGCTCTTCAGCCCGCTGATCTCGCTGCCCTGCATCGACACCGATCCGCTCCTGGTCGGCACGATGCCCATCAACGATTTCATCAGCGTGGTCTTGCCCATGCCGTTGCGGCCCATGATCGCGACAATCTCGTTGGGCTGTACCGCGATGTTGAGGCCGTGCAGCACCTCGCTCTGGCCGTAAGCGACATGAAGATCATTAATGGCAAGCATGGTGGTCCCCTCGGCATTCAATCGATACGACGCTCTG
>NZ_JANXTC010000212.1:0-2897 GCF_025356345.1 Tardiphaga sp. | reverse complement strand
GTCAATACCGAGCGGATGCGTGCCAATGTGGTCGAAGCCGCCGAGCAATGCGGCATCCTGAGCGTGGCCGAGGTCGCCGAACCGCTGGCGCTGGACAAATTCCTGGCTCAGCGCGACGGCGCCCGGCTGCTGATTTTTTGCGATGAGGCGGCCGAGGTCGCCGACCCGATGACCGCCCTGGCGGGCGCCCGGACCGCCGCAACCGGCGGGATCGACGTGCTGATTGGCCCGGAGGGGGGCTTCGCCGAGGAGGAGCGCGCGCTGTTGTTGCGGCAGCCGAGCCTTCTGCGGCTGGCGCTCGGGCCGCGCATCATACGCGCCGACACCGCGGCGGTCGCCGCGCTGGCGCTGGTGCAGACCGGGCTGGGGGACTGGAAACAGGCGTAAGGCGGGTTAGTAACCCGCCGCCATGCCGCAACCGATTAAGCCACTTCGGCAAAGAGGGTCGAAACGTCGCAATCGCCATGCTAAGGGCTGCGCAACCGACGCTTTCCTGGAACCGCTGGACTGAAGATGACCAAGACCGCCGCCCCCCGCGCGACCGGATCCGCCGCCTGGGCGGATGCGCTGATGTTGTCCTTCGCCGAGGCGGGCTACCTGAAGGCCGAGCCGGCGATCCTGCAACCGGCCGAGCCGTTTCTCGACCTGTCCGGCGAGGACATCCGCAAAAGCCTGTATCTGACCACAGACCCCAGCGGCGAGGAGCTGTGCCTCCGCCCCGATCTGACCATTCCGGTCGCGCGCGACTACCTCGCTTCGGCCCGCGCCGGCCAGCCCGCGGGATTCTGCTATCTCGGCGCCGTGTTCCGCTATCGCAATGGCTTCCCGAGTGAGTTCCAGCAGGCCGGCATCGAATCCTTCGGCCGTCAGGACCGCGCCGCCGCCGACGCCGAGATGCTGGCGCTCGGCCTCGAGGCCACCGCCGCTTTCGGCCTCACCGACATCGATATCCGCACCGGCGACGTCGCGCTGTTCACCGCGCTGATCGACGCGCTCGACCTCTATCCGGTGTGGAAGCGCCGGCTGATGAAGGATTTCAACCGCAAGGTCGATCTCGAAAAGGATCTCGGCCGGCTCACTCTGGCCGAGGTGCCGGTCCGCAATGAATATGAAGGCGTGCTGGCCGCGCTGGCCGGTTCCGACCGCAAGGCGGCGCTGGCGCTGGTCACTGACCTGATGTCGATCGCGGGCGCCACCAATGTCGGCGGCCGTTCGGTGACCGAAATAGCCGACCGTTTTCTCGAACAGTCCACCCTCAAGGGCGGCGCGCTGCCGCGCGATGCGCTGGCCATCCTCAAGGGCTTTCTCGCCATTACCGGGACGCCGGATGACGCGCTGGCCAAGCTGCGGCTGCTCACGGCGGCGGCCGGGCTCGATCTGTCGGCGGCGCTCGATCAGTTGGAAAGCCGGATCGGCTTCATGGCCGCGCGCGGCATCGATCTCTCCCGGGTCAGTTTCTCGACCTCGTTCGGCCGCGGTGTCGACTACTATACCGGCTTCGAATTCGAGCTACACCGCCGTGGCAACGGCGTGGAGCCACTGGTGGCCGGCGGTCGTTATGATGGATTACTGAGCCAACTCGGTTCGGAGCAACCGATTCCGGCCGTCGGCTTCTCGATCTGGATCGATGCACTGACACAGGCTTGCAGCGCCTCCGCCGCAACCGGACTGGCCGGGAGCGCCGCATGACCACGCCTTTTGTACTGGCCGTTCCCTCCAAGGGCCGGCTGCAGGAAAATGCCGAAGCCTTCTTCACCCGCGCCGGGCTGACGCTGGCGAAGCCGCGCGGCGCCCGCGACTACCGCGGCACTATCGCCGGTTTCGACAATGTCGAGATCGCCTATCTGTCGGCAAGCGAGATCGCCGCGAATCTGGCGCGTGGCACCGTGCATCTCGGCATTACCGGCGAAGACCTGCTGCGCGAGAGCATCGTCGATACCGACCAGCGCGTGGCGCTGATCGAGGGTCTCGGCTTTGGCAGTGCCAATGTGGTGGTCGCGGTGCCGCAAGCGTGGATCGATGTCCGGACGATGGCGGATCTCGACGATGTCACCACCGGTTTTCGCGCGCAGCATAATCGCCGCATGCGCGTCGCCACCAAATATATCAACCTGACGCGCAACTTCTTCGCCTCGCATGGCGTGGTCGACTATCGCATTGTCGAAAGCGCCGGCGCCACCGAAGGCGCGCCGGCCACCGGCGCGGCGGAGATGATCGTCGACATCACCACCACCGGCGCCACGCTGGTCGCCAATGGCCTGAAGGTCCTGGATGATGGCGTGATTCTGCGCAGCCAAGCCAATCCGGTCGCCTCGCGCGACGCCGACTGGACGCCCGAGGCGCGGGAGACCGCGCGCATCATTCTCGATCATATCGCCGCCCGCGCCCGTGCCAGCAAGTACAAGGAAGTCCGCACCCGCTTCAGTGGCTGCGACCAGGCACTGCTCACCGAGGCGCATAACCGCTTCGGCGTGGTATCGCCGTTTGGCGGTCCGACCTCGTCGGGCATGATCACACTGCACTGCCCGCCGGCGCAGCTCTACGCGCTTGGCAGTTTCCTGCGCGAGCATGGCGCCGACACCGTATCGGTGGCGTCGCTGGAATATGTACTGGATCGCGAGAATCCATTGTTCGCCAAACTGGCGGCGTTCTTGCGGCCGTAGGGCGCATGTGCGGCTGGCGACAGCGTCCGGCAATTGCCATATGTTACGCGGGATTTTGTGATTGGGACCTGATCGATGATGTTGGGTAGTGACGTTTCCGGTCTGTCGACCGACGCCGCGACCGCCGCCGCCGCCGCCGCACGGGGGCTATCGATCGTTGTGCCGCTCTACAACGAGGCGCCCGGGCTGGTGATTTTCCATGACCGGCTGGACGCGCTGGCCGCCACGCTGAAG
>NZ_JANXTC010000197.1:0-4058 GCF_025356345.1 Tardiphaga sp. | reverse complement strand
ATCGGCCGTTGCGACGATTTTCTCTTCGGCGGCCAGAAAGGCGTGCGGCAAAATCCTGCGGCGCAGTTCAGACGACGTCACCACCGCGGTGCCCTTTTTGCTAACCGCGACCGCCGCGGCCGCGGCGGCCAGGCGCAACGTGGTTTCCCAATCGGCGCCCGCGGCCAGCGCCACCGCCAGCATCGCCGCCACCGTGTCGCCGGCGCCGGAGACGTCGCGCACCGTGACCGGCAGCGCCGGGACATGGATCGCCTCGCCATCGCGAGGGACCAGCGTCATGCCATGCTCGCTCTGCGTGATCAGCATCGCGGCGCAATCGGCCAGGATCATCGCTTCCTGCGCCGCGGTGGCGATGCCAACCTCGCTGTCGGCGCGGCTGCGGGTGGCTTCGGAAAATTCCTTGCGGTTCGGCGTCAGCAGCGTGGCACCGCGATAGATCGCCAGATTGGCGCTCTTGGGATCGACAATGACGCGCTTGCCCAGCTTCTTGGCGGCGTCGATGACATTGCGAATGACGCGCGCGGTCAGCACGCCCTTGGCGTAGTCCGACAGCAGCACGATATCGGCGCGCCCCAGCTGCGGCAGGATCGTATCGATCAGCTGCTGTTCGATCGAAGCCGAGGCCGGCTTCGCCAGCTCCCAGTCGGCACGCAGCATATGCGTGGAAAAATGTTCGGAAACGAACCGTACTTTTCGGGTCGTCGGCCGCGCGGCGTCGGCGATCAGCAACGGCTCGATCAACCGCTCCTGCCCCAGCGCCTCCTTCAGAGTCCGGCCCGCCTCGTCCGCGCCGATCAGGCCGACAAAGATGCACTTCGCGCCAAGGGCTGCGATATTGCGCGCGACATTGCCAGCGCCGCCGACGCTGATCTCGCTGCGCTGAACCGCGATCACCGGCGCCGGCGCCTCCGGAGAGATGCGCGACACCTCGCCATAGACGAATTCGTCGAGCATCAGGTCGCCGACGCACAGCACAGTCTGGCGGGCCATCGCCTGCGACAGGGTGTCGAAATCGAACATCAAGCTCTTACCTGTTGCGCATCAGCGGAAACGATCGGGCTGATCGAGGAAGCCCTTGACGTAGGCGTCGACCGAATCTTCCAGCGAGGTGAAGCCGCCATTATAGCCGGCGCTGCGCAACCGGTCGCCTTCGCTTTGCGTGAAATACTGGTAGCTGCCGCGAATTTGCTCCGGCATGTCGATGTAGTCGATGTTCGGCGCGGTGCCGAGCGCCGCGTAAGCCGCCAGCATCAGGTCCTTGAAGCTGCGCGCCTGCCCGGTGCCGACATTGAAGATGCCGCTGACCGCGGGCGACGCCAGCAGCCACACCAGCACGCGGACCACGTCGTCGACATAGATGAAGTCGCGGCGTTGGTCGCCGTCGGCGATGCCGTCGCGGTGCGACTTGAACAGCTGGATGCCGCGGCCAGCCTTGATGTCGTCGAAGCGCCGCGTCAGCACGCTCATCATCGTGCCCTTGTGATATTCATTGGGCCCGAACACATTGAAGAATTTCAGGCCGGCCCATTGCGGCGGCAACCGCTCGCCCCGGGCGACGCGTTGCGCCACCGCCAAGTCAAACAGATGTTTGCTCCAGCCGTACAGGTTCATCGGCTGTAACGTCTTCAATGCGGCCACGCTCTGCTCGTCCCTGAACCCCTGGGTTCCGTCACCATAGGTGGAGGCAGATGAGGCGTAGATGAACGGTGTCGCATGGGCGGTGCACCAGTCCAGCAGCCGCATCGAGAGCCGGAAATTGGTCTCGATCACCAGGTCACCGTCGGTGGCAGTGGTCTCGGAAATGGCACCCAGATGAATCACGGCATCGAGCTTGCGGCCCCGCAACCAGCCCATCAGTTCCGCCGGCGGAACAATGTCGGCGAGCTGACGCTTGGCCAGATTCTTCCATTTGCAGTCATGACCGAGGAAATCGCACACGGCGACGTCCGCCCGGCCGGCGTCATTCAGCGCGGCCACCACGTTCGATCCGATAAAACCGGCCCCTCCGGTCACCAGCAGCATGAAATCCCCAACCTGTTCTGTCTTGCCACCTTTGCCCCACTCGCACGCCACAGGCAACTTGGACATCGGCAAGGCGAGAGGCAGACACTGACATGTAACGAAGCGTTTCCAGATGGCTTGTTCTTCCAGATTGGAGGGGCTACCGACGGTGCGTCCATCCGTAGCGAAGCCCCTGAAAGAATGAACCCTAATTCGTCTTATCCTGGTGTCAAAGTCGATGCGGACGACACCCGCCCGATTCTGATCGTGCCCTATATGTGGATCGGCGATTTTGTCCGTGGCCATACGGTGGTGCGGGTCTTGAAGGAGCGCTGGCCGAACCGGCCAGTGGATCTGCTGGTGACGAAGCTGGTGGCTCCGCTGGTCGACTATATGCCCGGAGTCCGCCAGGGCATCATCTGGGACCTGCCCCGCAGCCGGCTGGCCCTGGCCCAGCAATGGGAACTCGCGGCCCGGCTGCGCGCCCAGAACTATGGCACGGCACTGGTGATGCCTCGCACCTGGAAATCGGCTTTGGCGCCGGCGCTCGCCGGGATTCCGGAGCGCGTCGGCTTCGTCGGCGAGGTCCGCTTCGGCCTGATCAACCAGTGGCGCTGGGGCGAGAAGAAGCTGCCGCGCATGATCGACAAGAAATCCGCGCTGGCGCTACCCGAGGGCACCCCCCTGCCTCCCGAATGGCCGGTTCCGCAGTTGCGGGTACCCACCGAGGAGATCGCACGCTGGCGGGCGACCAATGGCCTGGGCAACGGTCCGGCCGTGGCGCTGGCGCCCGGGTCGGTCGGCCCCTCCAAGCGCTGGAGCTATTATGCGCAAGCCGCGCGGCTGCTGATCGAACGCGGGCTGGACGTCTGGGTGATCGGCGGCCCCGGCGAGAAAGCACTGGCGGAAGAGCTTGTCGCCGTGGGCGGGCCCGGAGTACGCGACCTCACTGGCACTGATTTGCGCAATGGCGTGGTCGCCATGGCCGCCGCGGGCGTCGCCGTGTCCAATGATTCCGGGCTGATGCACATCGCGGCCGCCATCGGCACACCGACCATCGGAATTTTCGGGCCCACCGCGCCGCATCTGTGGGGCCCGCTCAATCCGCTGGCCGCCATTATCCAGACCAGGACAACGGTGCCGTGCCAGCCCTGCCACCGCCCGGTCTGCACCCTGAACGATCACGCCTGCATGCGGGACATTCCGGCGCTCGACGTCGCCGACGCGACCGAACGGGTCCTGAAGGACGCGGCCTTCGGCATGGCGCCTTGAGGTGATGTTTTTGCAGCGCTTGCGCCGACCCGGCACGGCCAGTACCACAGGCGCGAGTTTCAACCGGGACGATATTTTGTGAGCCAGGATCCGATCGCAGCCCATTTCGAAGCGTCGGGCGCAGCCATGCAGCGCGCCGCCGGTGACGCGACCTTGCTGGCGGCGTGCCATGCCGTCGCCACCGCGATCGTCGCGGCGCTCCGCGCCGGCAACAAACTGCTGCTGATCGGCAATGGCGGCAGCGCCGCGGACGCTCAGCATATCGCCGCGGAAATCGTCGGCCGCTACAAGCTGGAACGGCCCGGTTACGCCGCGATCGCACTGACCACCGACACTTCCGCGCTGACCTCGATCGCCAACGATTACGGCTTCGAGCGTGTTTTTTCGCGGCAGGTCGAGGGGCTGGGTCAGCGCGGCGACGTGCTGATGGCACTGTCGACCTCGGGCCGCTCGCCGAACATTCTCACCGCGTTGTCGAAGGCCCGAGAACTCGGGATGGTGACCGTCGGATGCACCGGCGTCAACGGCGAGGCAATGCGGGCGCATTGCGATCATCTGCTGATGTCGCCGAGCGACGACACCCCAGTCATCCAGCAGATCCATCTGGTGGCGTTGCATGGCATTTGCGACGAGGTCGAACGCGCCATGATGCGCGGGGTCGACAAGACATGAGTGACGTCGCTGCAACCGCAAAGCCCGCCGCTTTCCTCGACCGCGACGGCGTGATCAATTATGACGACCATCACGTTTTCCAGCCGGAAGCGCTGCGCTGGATGCCCAACGCC
>NZ_JANXTC010000205.1:0-53707 GCF_025356345.1 Tardiphaga sp. | reverse complement strand
CCTTTTCCAAGGGCATCGGCTTTTATCTGAAGGCGCTGGCCGATCCGGAAGCGCTTTCCGCGATCTGGCTGACGCTGGTCACGGCGGCGATCTCGGTGAGCCTCAATCTGGTGTTCGGCGTCGCGGCGGCGTGGGCGATCGCCAAGTTCGAGTTCAGGGGCAAGACCTTGCTGATCACGCTGATCGACCTGCCCTTCTCGGTGAGCCCGGTGATTTCCGGTCTGGTGTTCGTGCTGCTGTTCGGCGCGCAGGGCTTTTTCGGCCGCTGGCTGATGGCGCACGGCATCCACATTTTGTTCGCGACCCCGGCGATCGTGCTGGCCACCACTTTCGTGACCTTCCCGTTCGTGGCGCGTGAATTGATCCCGCTGATGCAGGAACAGGGATCGCAGGAAGAAGAAGCGGCGATTTCGCTGGGCGCCTCGGGCTGGCGCACCTTCATGCTGGTCACGCTGCCGAACATCAAATGGGGATTGCTGTATGGCATCCTGCTTTGCAACGCGCGCGCGATGGGCGAATTCGGCGCGGTGTCGGTGGTTTCGGGCCATATCCGCGGCGAGACCAACACCATGCCGCTGCTGGTGGAAATTCTGTATAACGAATATCAGATGGTGGGGGCGTTCGCGATTGCTTCGCTGCTCGCTTTCCTGGCGCTGGTCACGCTGATCGTAAAGACCGTTCTCGAAGGCCATCTCGACGAAGGGCAGTCCGCACGTGACGATTGAAGTCCGCAATATCGTAAAGCAGTTCGGCGCGTTCAAGGCGCTGGACAATGTCGATCTCCGGGTCGCCAACGGCGAATTGCTGGCGCTGCTCGGGCCCTCCGGCTCCGGCAAGACCACGCTGCTGCGCATCATCGCCGGTCTCGACTGGCCGGATTCCGGCGAGGTATCGTTCGACGGCGAGAACGCGCTGGCGCGCGGCGCCGGCGAGCGCCATGTCGGCTTCGTGTTCCAGCATTACGCGCTGTTCCGCCACATGACGGTGTTCGAAAACGTCGCCTTCGGCTTGCGGGTGCAGCCGCGGGCGATCCGCAAGAACGAGGCGGCGATCCGCGCCCGGGTCAAGGAACTGCTCGACCTCGTGCAGCTCGACTGGCTGGCCGGCCGCTATCCGAGCCAGCTTTCCGGCGGCCAGCGCCAGCGCATCGCGCTGGCCCGCGCGCTGGCCATCGAGCCGCGCATCCTGCTGCTCGACGAACCGTTCGGCGCGCTGGATGCGAAAGTGCGAAAAGAGCTGCGGCAGTGGCTGCGCTCGCTGCATGAGGAGATCAACGTCACCTCGATCTTCGTCACCCATGACCAGGAAGAGGCGCTGGAAGTCGCCAACCGCGTGGTGGTGATGGACAAGGGCCGCATCGAGCAGATCGGCACCCCGGGCGACGTCTATGACAATCCGGCCACCGCCTTCGTGCATTCCTTCATCGGCGAATCCATCGTGCTGCCGGTCGATATCGCCGACGGCCATGTGAAACTCGGCAACAAGGTCCTGAACGTCGACGCCCATGGCGTCACCGGCCCGTCCAAACTGTTCGTGCGCCGCCACGACATGCAGGTCGGCCCGGTCGGCGAGGGCGCCTTCGAGGGCACCGTGCGCCGGGTCCGCACCTTCGGCCCGATCCAGCGCGCCGACATCGCTTTGAACGGCGAAGGCGACACCATGGTCGAGATCGACGCCCCCCGCGACCGCACCCTCGCCGCCGGCGACATCGTCAGCCTGCAGCCGCGCCGCTACCGGATTTTTGCCGGGAGGGAGTGACGGCGCGATGCTTCGTTCCCCCGGACGCGATGCAGCACGCAGGGCTGCTTCGCAGCCGGGGTCCCGGTTGCATCGCAGGAAGACCGGGATCCCGGCTCTGCGCGGCACCGTTTCAGACGATGCCGCGCATCGTCGCTCACGCTGCGGCGCGTCCGGGAAACATGGCGAGCCCCGGCGCCGATCGCTTGCCTCTATTCGTCGGCGCGTTCACCTTTCAGCCACGGTTGATGTGCAACAACCCGGCATGGACGGGGGATTGCCGATGTTGCGCGTGGCCACAGCCATTCTGGGACTTTTGCTGCTGGGCGGCTGCGCGGCGGATGTCGCCACGGTTCCCGACCAACCGACGATGTATCTCAGCATGGCCAATGGCGGCGCCAAGCTCGATCCGGTGGCCGCGGCCTCGATGATCTCGCTGTACCGCCAGAACAATGGCCTTGGCTCGGTCGTGGTCGATCCCGCATTGATGGCGCTGGCGGAAGAGCAGTCCACCGCGATGGCGAAGAAAAACAAGATGGACCATGACGTCAAGGCGCCGCTGGCCAAGCGCCTCAACGCCGGCGGCTATCCGGCGACGCTGGCCGTGGAGAACATCTCGGCCGGCTACCACACCATGGCCGAGGCCTTTTCCGGCTGGCGCGATTCGCCGCCGCACCGCGCCAACATGCTGAAATCCGGCGTGACCAAACTGGGCATCGCCGCGACCTATGCGCCGAATACCAAATACAAGGTGTTCTGGACCATGATCCTGGCCTCCACCGACGCCCGATAGGCGTACGGCGTGGATGCTGCCGCGCAGCATTCCCGTTGACGGAGCGGTAAAGCCGCGCCACGCTACCGGCTCCGTCCTCTCATTGATCGCAGGTGGACCATGGACTCTTCCGATCATGCCCCGATGAGCTCCGCCGAGGCGCACGCCACCGAGCCCGTCAAATCCCGTCGCGTGCTGGTGCTGCAGGGCGGCGGCGCGCTCGGTTCATACCAGGCCGGCGCCTATCAGGCCCTGTGCCACCATGATTTCGAACCCGATTGGGTGGCCGGCATCTCGATCGGCGCCATCAATGCCGCGATCATCGCCGGCAATCCCCGTGACAAGCGGATCGGCCGCCTCAAGGAATTCTGGGAAATGGCCTCGGCGCCGGTGCCGTGGAAGCCGATGCTGACCGGCGACCGCGCCCACACCGCCTTCGACAGCGCCTCCGCGGCGATGATCATGGCGTTCGGCGTGCCCGGCTTCTTCACGCCGCGGTTTCCGCCGGCGCAGATTTTCCCGTCCAGCCAGCTCGCCGCGATGAGCTATTACGACACCACGCCATTGCGCGCGACGCTGCTGCGGCTGGTGGATTTCGACCGCATCAATGCCGGGACGACGCGGTTCAGCGTCGGCGCCGTCAACATCGCGACCGGCAATCTGGATTATTTCGACAACACCAGTCGCAACGAGGACGGCTCGCGGAAGTGGACCATCGGCCCGGAACACATCATGGCCTCGGCCGCGCTGCCGCCGGGGTTTCCGGCGGTCCAGGTCGGTGAGGAGTTTTACTGGGATGGCGGCATTGCCTCCAACACCCCGCTGGATTACGTGCTGCAGGAAGAGACCAGACAGGACCTGCTGATC
The DNA here is from genome assembly GCF_025356345.1 of Tardiphaga sp. Lineage (GTDB taxonomy): Bacteria > Pseudomonadota > Alphaproteobacteria > Rhizobiales > Xanthobacteraceae > Tardiphaga. The sequence continues at coordinate 50,331 of NZ_JANXTC010000205.1, read as the reverse complement.
TTCCAGGTCGATCTGTTCAGCGCGCGCGGGCCGCTACCGGCGACGCTGCTCGATGCTGCCGAGCGCGAGAAGGACATCCGCTTCTCCAGCCGGACCCGCCTGAACACCGACAAGAACAAGAAGATCCACAACACCATCAAGGCGATTGGCGACCTGATTGCCAAACTGCCCGAGGAGCTGAAAAATGATCCCTCGGTCGCCTTTCTCAACGAGGTAACCAAGGAAAACACCGTCACCGTGGTGCATCTGATCTATCGCAGCAAGCTCTACGAATCCTCGTCGAAGGACTATAATTTCGCCCGCCTCAACATGATCGACCACTGGCAGTCCGGCGAGCGCGACGTGATGCTGTCGATGCGTCATACGGAATGGTTCGAACGGCCGCAGAATGGCGAGACCATGGTGACCCACGATCTGACCGAGGCCGACTACCAGAGCCTCGGCGCCGCCAATCCACTTTGAACGCATCAACAGGAGCACGTGAATGGCTAATCTCAAGGGCAAGACCGCGGTCGTCACCGGATCGACCAGCGGCATCGGTCTGGCCTATGCTCGCGCCTTTGCCGGCGCCGGCGCCAATATCGTGCTTAACGGCATGGGCACGCCGGAAGATATCGAGAAGGAGCGCGCCGCGATCGAGACCGATTTCGGCGTCAAGGCGATCCATTCGCCGGCCGACATGACCAAGCCGGCGGAGATCGCCGCGATGGTCGCGCTCGGCGAGACCAATTTCGGTTCGGTCGACATTCTCGTCAACAATGCCGGCATCCAGTTCGTGGCGCCGATCGAGGATTTCCCGGTCGAGAAGTGGGACGCCATCATCGCCATCAACCTGTCCTCGGCGTTCCACGGCATCCGCGCCGTGATCCCGGGCATGAAGAAGCGCGGCTGGGGCCGCATCATCAACACCGCCTCGGCGCATTCGCTGGTCGCCTCGCCATTCAAGTCGGCCTATGTCGCCGCCAAGCACGGCATCGCCGGTCTCACCAAGACCGCCGCGCTGGAACTTGCCACCCACAAGATCACCTGCAACTGCATCTCGCCGGGCTATGTCTGGACGCCGCTGGTGGAGAAGCAGATCCCCGATACCATGAAGGCGCGCGGCCTGACCAAGGAGCAGGTGATCCACGATGTGCTCCTGGAAGCGCAGCCGACCAAGGAATTCGTCACCTCCGAGCAGGTCGCCGCCCTGGCGCTGTTTTTGTGCGGCGACGATGCCTCGCAGATCACCGGCGCCAATCTGTCGATCGACGGCGGCTGGACCGCGGAGTAGGGCCTGGTCGTCGGTATCTTTTCGCTCTTGCTGTAATTGAAACATCACTCGTCGTGCGGTCATGCACGACGAGATGTGTGGCGGATGTGCAAGATTTCGACGGTCTCGCCTCGGGACTGATAAAAAATCCGAAACGGCTAGCGTACCACCGGCACGACACGAGTCCCGCGTCGTTGCGAAATCAGCTGGGCTGATTTGGGAGCGCGCGAGATCCGGTCGATGACCTCAAAAATCCGTTTTTCAACCATTCTGGAAACGCGCAAGCTGGCATGTTCAGTGTCGTGCGTCTCGATTTTTTCGAGATCGGCAAGAGCACGCCGCGAGATGACAACTTTCAGTCGCGCCGGAATTTTGCACGCACCGCGGCGATTTCGGCGTCGCTTGCAAATTCGCCGGCATCGAGTGAGGCTATTGCTTCATCGATCGCTTGCAATTCGTCTGCGCTGGCGATGTATTCGCCAGCCTTCAACTCAGTTTCGATCTCATTGGCACAGCGACCAACTCGTCCTGAGCCGATTCAGGCCAGGACTGGACGCGCTCCAGCAGACTCTTGAAATCGTGGTCGATCATCCAGCGAAATTAGCGTCAAACGCCACGTCGTTCCAGCCCGTTCAAGGGGACTTTTTCCCGAACGCCAGCACGTGCAGCCCGAGCCGGCGGCGCACGATCCAGAACAGCAGCACGGTCTCGAAGGCCAGCGCCAGCGAGGTCGCCGCCGCCGCGCCGTGGCCGCCATAACGCGGCACCATCTGCAGGCACAGCACGAGATTGATGGCGAAGGCGCTCGCATAGGCCATGGCGCAGATATTCTGGTGGCCGAGCATGTTGAGCAGCCGCTCCACCGGGCCGATCGCCGAGCGCACTACCAGGCCAATCGCGGCGATGAACATGATGTCGTAGCCGGCGACGAATGTCGGCCCGAACAGCGCAAGCAGCGGCTTCCCCACGGCCAGCAGAATGATGGTGGCGGCCAGCGACGGCCAGAACGTCCAGGCGATCGCATGCGTCACATAGGCGGCGAGCCGCGCCTTGTCGCCGCTGGCGTGATATTCCGTGAAGCGATGCGCCGTGGTCGCCGACATCGCGTAGTGAATGAAGGAGACCAGCGCCAGCGTCTTGACCACGGCGAAGTACACGCCGACTTCCTCGGACGGGCGAAACTGCCGCAGCACCAGCACGTCGGTGTAGGACAGCAGCATGTAGAAGCTCTCGACCAGCAGGATCGGCAGCGAGGTCTTCAGCCAGCCGCGATAGTCATAGGTCCGCGGGCCCGCGGGGAGATGCGCCTTGAGCCGGCGGTTCAGCACGATCATCTGCCCGAGCATCGCCAGCCAGACGGCGGCGACGCTGGCCATCATGGCGATGCTGGCGCCGAGCTGGAACCCGAGCGCGAAGGCGCCGGCGGTGAAGCCGACGATCAGCGATTGCCGGACGATGAATTGCGGCATCAGCCCGAGCCGCATCCAGTCATGCGAGCGCGCGATGCCGTCCTGGGTATTGGCGACGACGAAGGCCGGCAGCGTTAGGCAGCCCAGATAAAGCGGCACGATGCTGCCGGGGTCGATCGAGGGCGATATCAGCCTGACCAATCCGGCCAGTCCCAGCGCGATCAGCGTCGAGGCGGCGAAGGTCATCCATCGGCTGCCGCTGACAAAACCGCGCAGCCGGGCGTCGTCACCGCTGGCGCGGTATTCTGGAATGATTTTTTGCGCGGAGGCGGAGATGCCGAAATCCATCAGCGAGCCGAGCAGCAGCACCCAGGTCCAGACATAGACGTAGATGCCATAGTCGGAACCGCCCATCCAGCGCGCCAGCAGGATCTGCGACAGATAGGCCAGCCCGGCGCTGATGACGCGGATCAGGAAGATCGTGCCGGCGAGGCGGCGCGTCGTCGAGGCTTCGCCGCTGCCGGTAAATATCCGCCGCAGCCGCGCGATCGGACCGCCGGGCGGTACAGCAGATGCGGATTCCACGTCCATCACAGCCACTGCAAAGGTCCCTGGCCGCGCGCGGCGGCGATCCCCGGATGTAGCAATCAGACGTTAATTTCGGGTTGGGCGGAAAATATAGCGCTGTCGTTCCGGGATGCTCCCCGGCCGGCGAAGCTGGCGCGGCGCGGACCCGGAACCGCGACATGTTCCGCCACACCGGGCACCCCAGCCACTCCAATCGGAGTGGCTGGGGTTCGCTCGCGGCTGTGCCGCTCCCGCCCCGGAATGACGTTCAGTTCAGATTGACGTTGAACTCATAGGCCTTGTCGGCGCCGACCAGCGTCAGTTTCAGCGCGGCGCCGTCGGCGCTGGCGCCGGGCGGCAGGCCGTCGAGCTCGAAGCCGAAGCGCCGCACGCCAGCCGGGCTGTCGGGCCGCGGTTTGGGCACCGGCAGCGCCCATTCCGGCGTCGGGCCCTCGACAAACAGGCTCGGCGCGATGCCTTCCGGCGCCACCACATCGACGGTGACCTTGCGGCCGTCGCGCTTGACGTCGCGGATGCTCAGCGGATTGTTGTCGCCGATGGTGGCCGGCTTCGGCACGCTGTCCAGCGCCGCGGTCAGCGCGCTGTCCTCGGTGCTGGCGACGCTGGTGAAGGCCAGTTCGGCCTTGGCCTCGACCGGAATGCACAGCTTTTCGCACACCGCGTAGTCGATCTTGGCGCGCAGGGTCAGTGGCTTGCTGGCGTCCTTGGCGACCACGCGCAGGGGCAGGATCAACGCCTTCTTGTAACCCAGCGACTGACCGCCGGCGCCATCGTCGAACTGCTTCGGCGCCGGCCACAATACGGTGACCGAATCGACATTGTCGGATTTGGAAAAATCGAACCGCGGCGGCACGCCGGAATCGCCGGGGTTGCGCCAATAGGTATGCCAGCCCGGGGCGAGCTGGATGGCGATGCCGCCGAGCATCACCGGGCCGCTGCGCGAGCCAGCCATCAGCCGCAACTGGGAGTGGCTATCGATCTGCCACGGCGAGGCATCCTGCGCCTGCGCGGCCGAGCATAGGGCCGTTGCCAGCAGGCCAGCGACTAAACGTAGCGGAACGGAAGCGGTCATCGAACGTCCTTGAAGGTCGAAACAGTCTTAAACCCATTGAGCGGCTTGTGATCCGTTTTTTAGGCACGGCGCGGAAGCTTGATTGACACAACCGACACCCAATATCAGGATAGCAACAACATGAGAGCGCCTTGCTGATGGAACCCACTCGCAAGCGAACCCGAAAAATCCGGCCAAAATCGGCCACTGGCGCGACCAGTGCCGAGTCTTCCGGCAGCTATCTCGATGGCCAGTTATTGATCGCCATGCCGGTGATGGATGACGAGCGGTTTGCTCGCTCGGTGATTTACGTCTGCGCGCACTCCTCCGAAGGCGCGATGGGTATCATCGTCAATCGGCCTGCCGGTAGCATCGATTTCCCCGAATTGCTGGTGCAACTCGACATCATAGACAAGGTCGATGGCATCAAGCTCCCGGAAAGCGCCGAAACCATGAAAGTATTGAAGGGGGGCCCGGTCGAGACCGGCCGCGGCTTCGTGCTGCATTCCAGCGATTTCTTCATCGAGGATGCGACGCTGAACATCGACGATGGCATCTGCCTGACCGCGACGGTGGACATCCTGCGGGCGATCGCCAAGGGCGGCGGGCCAAAGCACGCCATTCTGGCGCTCGGCTATGCCGGCTGGGCGCCCGGGCAGTTGGAGAACGAGATCCAGGGCAATGGCTGGCTGCATTGCGCGGCCGATGACGACCTGATCTTCGGCGGCGATGTCGAGGCCAAATACCAGCGCGCGCTGCTCAAGATCGGCATCGAGCCCGGCATGCTGTCCACCGAAGCCGGCCACGCCTAGACCCTGATCGTACCGGATTGAAATCGGTCGCACCTGTCCCGGACGCGATGCGGCTCAACGTGCTGCTTCGCAGGGCCGGGACCGTATCAGGCAACGGCGTTTTTGGCGGTCCTGGCGCCGCGGCGCATGACGCCTCCCGCGGAGGCGCATCGCGCCGCGTCCGGGACGAGTGCCTGATCGCTATTACGGCGCGTGGGGGATTAGCGGGCAGGCGACCAGCACCGATCCCAGATTGGCACTCTCGATGTCGACGCAGGGCTGCGCCGGATCGACGCTCAGCCCGTAGGCCAGCAATAGATCGGGCTGAATGGTCCGCCCCTTGATGTGCAGTTCCCAATGGCCGCCCGGCAGCGGGTCAGCCAGTCCGGCGCGAATGCGGCGGTCGAACAACCCGCCCGGCAGGATCGGCAACGCCTGGTCGGCGAGCATATAGAAGCGAGAGCCGGCCGGCAGACGCGGCGCGATAAAGGATATCGGCTTGTCGAGCAGGAAGTAGGTCGCGGGCTGCGCCAGCCGGGCTGAAATCGCCGGCTGATATGGATCGGACCAGGGCCGGCGCCACCAGTCGGTGGGCTGTGTCCAGGCCGCCGCCACGGCGGCGATGGCGACGATCGCGATCTGGCTGTTCCGGCTCAAGCCGCTCGGTGATCGCGCCGCGGGGATGGCGCTGAGGATACGAACCAGCAGCAGCACGATGGCTGGCCCGGTCAGCAATTCCAGCGTGACGATATAGCGCTGGATCGCGAACAGCAGCAGCCACACCCCATAGGCAACCGCCATGAACAGCAGCAGCTGCAGGTCGCGGCGCGCCAGCCGCGCCGCCGCCGATTTGATCCGTGCCAGAATCGCGACGGGCACCAGGACGAAAAGCAGCGCGAAGCGCGCGTCGCGAAACGGCAGCTCCGAACTGCGGTTATCGCCGATCAGCCAGTAATAGGGATAGGCGAGGGCGTCGAGAATTCCACGCGCGATGAACTGGCGGTCGAGCAGGGTGATCGGCGGCATCTCCGGCGAGGGGAAGAAGCTGTTCAGCAGCGGAAACAGCGGATTGCCGAATTCGCGCCACAGCATCAGGCTCCAGCCGCCGCCGGTCAGCACGCCGCCGATCGCGCCGCCAAGGCCGAGCCAGAGCAATGCCCGCGGCGGCCGCGCTGCCGCCAGGGCCGCCGCGGCGAGGCCGAGTGCGAACACGATGTTGGTCAGCTTGAAACCGACCGCGAGGCCCACCAACAGCCCGGCCAGCAAATAGCGCCGCGGTTTCGGATCGTCAGCCGCCAGCATCAGCGCCAGTCCGGCGATAATGGGTATCGAGGTGATAATATCGGAAAAGCTGGTGCCGACTTCCGAGAGCGTCATCGGTCCCATCGCGGCGAGCAGCACCGCGGCGCCGATCGTCAGCGCGCCGGCCGCCGTGCCCAGCAGGAGCCGTGTCAGCCACCAGATCAGCGCCAGATTGAGCCCGTGTACCGCGCCGGCGATCATCCCGGCCATCACCGGCGGCAGTGCGTGGCGCAGCGCGTACCAGGGGAAATAGATCACGGGATTGAAATAGGTCTGGAAGCCCGGCGGCATGGCGTCGCGCGGGTAGCCGCCATGCAGCAGCGCCCAGACATTGTATTCGTGATAATTCTGCCAGTCCCAATTGGCGTCTTCGCCAAGCACCAGCGCATAGCCCGCGCCCAGCGCCATCGCGCCGACGACGATCGCGAGCGGCGCCTTGCCGCGCGGTGTGGCGGTGATAGCGGGTGAATTCTGGCCGGTCATCGGGATCCGTGGCTGCCTGTGAACGGATGCGACGGTCAAAGCTGCGCAGCGTCCGCGATGCTTACATAAGTAGTCAGGGAGTCTTGCATCTTCGCTAAGCAGCCAAGGTAGGTGGCGCCACGTCGCGTGCCGGTCAGCTCGCGGCCTCCAGCCGTTCCTCGGTCAGCAGCCGCATCGCGGCGTCGGCGTCCATCGGTTCGCCAAAGGCAAAGCCCTGGGCGTATTCGCAGCCGAGTTGATACAGCTCCACGGCATCCGAATCGGTCTCGACGCCTTCGGCGACGACATCCATGCCGAGATCGTGGGCCATCGCGATGATCGATTTCAGGATCACCGGGCGGGTGCCGCGGCTGGTGGTGCGGACGAAGGACTGGTCGATCTTCAGCGTGTCGAACGGGAAGCGCTGCAAATAGCTCAGCGAGGAGTGCCCGGTGCCGAAATCGTCGAGCGACAGGCCGGTGCCGAGCTCGCGGATCCGGTGCAGCATCTGGGCGGCATGTTCCGGATTTTCCATCACCAGCGATTCCGTCAGTTCAAGCTTCAGCGTGCCGCGCGCCACCGAGGAGCGCGACAGCACGGTGCGGATGTCGTGCAGCAGGTCGTGGCGCAGCAACTGCCGCGACGACACGTTGACGCTGGCGAAGATCGGCTCCGGCGAGCGCATCGCACGCTGCCAGATCGCCAGCTGCCGCGCGGTCTGGTCCATCACGAACATGCCGAGGTCGATGATCAGGCCAATCTCCTCGGCGATGGCGATGAACTCCACTGGCGACATTCGGCCGAGTTTGGGATGATCCCAGCGCGCCAGCGCCTCGAAGCCGGCGATCGAGCGATCTTCCAGCCGCACGATCGGCTGGTACAGGATGGTGATCTCCTGGCGCTCGATGGCGCGGCGCAATTCGGATTCCAGCGTCAACCGGTCGGTTTTTCGCGCGCGCATCGCCGGCTTGTAGACGTCGATGCGGTCGCCGCCGATCCGCTTCGAGTGGTACATCGCCAGCTCGGCGTCCTTGATGATCTCGTCGGTGATCTGCACGGCGGGATCGGACAGCGCCAGGCCGATCGAGGCGGTCAGGAAGATTTCGCGGTCGTTGAAGGCGATCGGGGCGCGGATGGTCTTGCGGATGGTCTCGGCGAAGGCGGTGATCCTGGCGGGGTCCTGCTCCGACATCAGGATCAGGCCGAACTGGTCGCCGGCGAGGCGAGCCAGCGTGTCCTGCGGTTTCAGGATCCGGGTCAGGCGGCGCGCCAGCGTCAGCAGGATGGAATCGCCGACCGCGATGCCGACGGAATCATTGACCTGCTTGAAGCGGTCGAGGTCGATCACCATCAAGGTCGGCCGCAGGTTTGGCATGGTGCGGGCAAAATTGGCGACGGCGCCAAGCCGGTCGATGAACAGTTTTCGGTTCGGCAGGCCGGTGAGGTTGTCATGCACGCTGTCGTGCAGCATGCGCTCTTCGGCGTTCTTGGCTTCGGTGACGTCGGTCAGGGTGCCGACCACGCGCGACACTTCGCCGTCGGAGCCGACCACCGGGCGCGCCTTCAACGCGAACCACATGAAATGGCCATCCGGGGTGCGCAGCCGGAAATCCTGCACCAGTCGGCCGCGGCGCTGGTCGAGCACGCTGTCGAGCGCGGCGCGGAAACGGTCCTGATCGAGCGGGTGCAGCACCTCGAGCCATTTGGCCGCCGGGCCTTCCAGCGTGCCGCGTTTCAGCCCGAGCAGGGCCTCGGTTTCCGGGCTGGTAAACACCTTGTCGGCGGAAACGTCCCAGTCCCAGATCAGGTCGCCGGAGCCGGTCAGCGCCAGCGCGCGGCGCTCGACGTCGGAGACGATGCCGGTGCTGGTGCCGCCGGCGAAGGCGTGCTGCATCACGGTGAAGCCGATCAGCATCACGATCAGCACCAGGCCGCCGAGCAGCGCCGGGCCGACAATGTCATTGGTGACGGAGCCGCCAACCGTCATGCCGGCGGCGATCACCCACACCACCAGCAGGAACCAGGTCGGGATCAGCAGCACCGCGCGGTCGAAGCCGTGGGTGGACAGGTAGACGATCAGGCCGAAGCCGGCGAAGGCGATCAGTACCAGCGACATCCGCGCGATACCGGAGGCGACCGCGGGATCGAACAGCGCCAGCGCCACCAGCGATCCCAGGAACAGCAGCCAGGCCAGCGTGATGTGCGAGTAGCGCACGTGCCAGCGGCTGAGATTGAGATAGGCGAACAGGAACACCAGCAGCGTCGCCGCCAGGATCGCTTCGCCGGAGGCGCGCCAGACCCGCTCGGCGCCGGACGACATGTCCAGCACCTTGCCCCAGAAGCCGAAATCGACGCCGATATAGACCAGTACCGCCCAGGCCAGGGCGGCGGCGGCGGGGAACATGATGCTGCCCTTGACCACGAACAGGATCGTCAGCACCAGCGCCAGCAGGCCGGAAATGCCGATCACGATGCCCTGGTAGAGCGTGAAGGAGTTGACCTTGTCCTTGTAGGCTTCCGGCTCCCACAGATAGAGCTGCGGCAGCTTGTTGGTCCGCAGCTCGGCGACAAAGGTGATCACCGCGCCGGGATCCAGCGTGACGCGGAAAATGTCGGCGGTGGCCGAGTCCTGCCGCTCCGGGCGGTCGCCGGTCGATGGCGTGATGGTGGCGATGCGCGACAGGCCGAGGTCGGGCCACAAGAGGCCGCTTGAGACGATGCGGTAATGCGGTGCCACGATCAGGCGGTCGAGCTGGTCATCGGTATTGTTGGCGAGCGCGAACACCACCCAGTTCTGGCCGGCTTCGCGGGCGCGCACCTCGATGCGGCGGACAATGCCGTCGGTGCCAGGCGCGGTGGACACCTGGATCCGGTCGGTTTCGCTGTGCTGATAGTCGAGGATCGCGGTGAGGTCGATGGCGGGCGCGTCACCGCGAACGCTGACGGCATCAACGGCACGGGCCTCGGAACCGGCAACGACAATCATGAGGCCGAGCGCGAGGGGCGCAAGCCACCTGATCAAACGCAATGTCATTACTCCGCTTTCAAGGAAAGGTCGGGCCCGGCCCCAAGCGGGCCGGGGCCCGCGCCCCGACGCGAGATAAATGACATGAAAGTGAGATGTTTCAAAGGCTTTACAGCCTCGATACAGCCCTAAACGACCAACACAATTTTGCCAATATGTTCGCTGGTCTCCATCCGCCGATGGGCATCCGCCGCTTTCTCGAGCGGAAAGCTCGAATCCATCACCGGTTTGACCTGGCCGGAGCGCAGCAGCGGCAGCACATTGGCCTCGATCGCCTTGACCATCGCCGCCTTGGCGGCCGGCGTCCGCGGCCGCAGCGTCGAGCCGGTGTGATGCAGCCGCTTGACCATCAGCTTGGCGAAATTCACCGTGGCCTTGGGGCCGCTGAGGAAGGCGATCTGGACGATGCGGCCGTCAAACGCCGCGGCCTCGTAGTTCTTGTCGATATAGTCGCCGCCGACCATGTCGACGATCAGCTCGACGCCGGCGCCCGACGTGATCTCCTTGACGCGGGCGACGAAGTCCTCGGTCTTGTAGTTGATGGCGTAATCGGCGCCGAGCTTGAGGCAGGCCTCCGCCTTGGCCTGCGAGCCGACGGTGACGATCACCTTGGAGCCGAACGCCTTGGCGAGTTGGGTCGCCATCGTGCCGATGCCGGACGAGCCGCCATGAATCAGCAGAGTCTCGCCGGGCTGCAGCCCGCCGCGCTCGAAGACGTTGTGCCAGACGGTCATCAGGGTCTCGGCGGTGGCGCCAGCCTCGGTCATCGAGAAACTGTCGGGCACCGTCATCGCCTGCGCGTCCGCCGCGATGCAATATTGCGCATAGCCGCCACCAGCCACCAGCGACATCACCTTGTCGCCGATCTTGTGCCGGGTCGCGCCTTCACCGAGCGCCACCACCTCGCCGGAGATTTCCAGGCCGGGCAGGTCGCTTGCTCCGGGCGGCGGCGGATAGGCGCCGGAGCGCTGCGCGATGTCCGGACGGTTGACGCCGGCGGCGGCGACCTTGACCAGGATGTCGCCCGGGCCTGGCTGCGGCACCGGCCGCGTTTCGGGGATCAGTACTTCGGGTCCACCGAAGGTGCTGATGCCGATGACGGTCATTTGCGCGGGCAGCTTTTCCATGATTTGTCCTTGCGACAGCGAGAGTGGCATTGCCAACTGATTAGACAGCCCGGTGAAGACTGGCAACCGCGCCCCGTTGAGCGACAAGGCAAAATCATGGCGACCGATGACGACGACAAGCCGAAGAAAAAGATCAGCCACGAGATCGGCCAGGATCTGACGCTATTGTCGGTCGAAGAACTGGCCGAGCGGATTGCCTTGCTCAACGGCGAGATCCAGCGTCTGCAATCCAGCATGCAATTGAAGCGTGCGACAAGGGATGCCGCCGACCGGTTTTTCAAGAGTTGAGGATGATCGGGTAGGGCCCGTTCCCCGGATGCGATGCAATACGAAGTATTGCTTCGCAGAGCCGGGGTCTCGGTTGTCGCCGCGCGTCCGGGACACGAAGCTCTCTCCGCCGTCATTGCGAGGAGCGGAGCGACGCGGCAATCTAGAAAGCCATAAGCGAAGACTGGATTGCTTCGTCGCAAGGGCTCAGGGGAGAGCCAATTGGCTTTGCCTGACCTCGCAATGACGGGGCGGGATTTGCGAGTGGTTTCCATTCGCAGGGCGAGCTCTGGCAGAGTCCCGTTTTGATACACTTCGACCATCGCTGGATGGCCAACAAAATCTTACAAAAACCGCTCATTTACCCGCAATTAAGCTTTCTCGCATATTACTTAAATCGTCCTTGTTTGGACACCGAGTGGCTCCTGTCCACTCTGTTTGACGCCTCCCTGTTATCAACTTCAAAGCCGCCGGAAACGGCGGCTCTTTTTTTTTGGTTACCATAAACACTTCTTTAATTTTCCACCGCTGGACTCTCCGCCCCGCACGCGCAATGATTTGTTCATCATAAAGCCGGCCGCGACTTCAGAGCGGGCTGCGAAACAAGTGGCGTGAGGCGTTAACTATGTCGGACCTTTTGCACAGCGAACCCGCGCTCGTCCAGTTCAGCGAGCGGCTGACCAATTCCGCGGCGTTCGCGACGCTGTTCCGCGAGGGCATGGACCTGGTCGAGGAGACCGCGGCCTATCTCGATGGCGCCGGGCGCTCCGAGGCCAAGGCGCTGGACCGCTCCGTCAGCCTGACCTACGCCACCGAAAGTATGCGGCTGACCACCCGGCTGATGCAGCTGGCGTCCTGGCTGCTGCTGCACCGCGCGGTCAAAGAGGGCGAAATGACGCTCAACCAGGCCAACCGCGAAAAGACCAAGGTCAAGCTCAGCGCCGCCGATCCGAGCCCGAACGACATGGTCGGCAAATTACCGGAGCAGTTGCAGGTGCTGATCACGCGCTCGATGACGTTGCAGAGCAAGGTGCGCCGCCTCGACGTCTCGATCCATGCCTCGACGGCCGAGCGCGCCGCGATCGGCAATCCGCTGGTGCCGCAGATGAACCGGCTGAAGGCCGCGTTCGAGCGCTAGGCGCCCCCAACTAAGTCGGTTCTCCGACAGTCCCGCATGCGCTAGGCTGCGCGTTCGGAACGGGGACATCGACATGGCGGCGGATATCAGGGCGTTGACGGGCGTGCGCGGCGTCGCCGCGGCGATCATCGTGGTCTATCATTTCGGCGATGTTCAGCTCTCGACCGGCGGTACCGCGTCGTATTTCCGGATCCCGTTCGGCTACCTGATCGTCGACCTGTTCTTCATGCTGTCCGGCTATGTGATGGCGCTGACCTATCGCGACGCCTTCGCGCATCTTACCCGGGCAAAATTCGCCACCTTCATGCTGAAGCGCGTGGCGCGGCTGTATCCGGCGTATTTCATCATCGGCCTGTTCTATCTGGCCAAGATCGCCGCCGGCCTGTCCGGGGAAACGCTGGACATGTATTCGGCGTGGGACTGGATCGGCAACCTGCTGATGATGTCGGGCTGGGGTCTGTACATCTATCCGGTGATCGGCGTCGCCTGGGCCGCGAGCGCCGAGATGGGCTCCTATCTGCTGCTGCCGATCCTGATGGCCTTTACCTTGCGCAAGAGCGCGTTCACGGCCGTGCTGGCGGTCGTTGTGGCCCTGGTCGCGATCTATGCCGTCAGTGTCAGCGGTCGCGGCTCCGGCGGCCCGCTCGACGTCGTCAATGGCAATTCGTTCTACCCGCTGCTGCGCGCGGTGGCCGGCTTCACGCTGGGGCTGGCGATCTTCCGCTTTGCCGGGATCATCGACCGGTTGTCGATGGCGATGCAGGACGCGCTGGTGATCGGTATCCTGGTCGCGATGGCGATGGTTGGGCTGGCGAGCCGCGGCGACCTGCCGCTGTATCTGCTGTTCATTCCGTTGGTCGCGGTGCTGTCGCGTGACGGCCGCGCCGCGCAGGCGCTGTTCGGCAACGCACTGGTCTACCGGCTCGGCATCATCTCCTACTCGATCTATCTGATCCATCCGCTGTTCATCAGCTTCGCGGTGCGGACCTGGCGGTATTTCGGCGAGACCGAAGCGGTCTATATCGGCGCCGCCGGCGTCTGCGTTGCCGCGATCTGGGGTCTGTCGGAACTGAGCTACCGATTCGTTGAAATGCCCGGCCGCAAGGCGATCGTCGACGGGTTTGGTCCGAACAAGGATCATCCGCGCGTGGTCGGCGCCTGACATCGGTCCCCGGCTTCATTGCGGCGAGGAGCTTGAGCCCTTCACAACGAAAAACGCCCCGCGAAGCGGGGCGTTTTCGCAGAAATCCCGACGATCAGGCCGAAGCCGCCTCGTCCTTGGCCGGCTCGTCCTTCTTGAGGAAGCCGGAAAACTTCTTCTGGAAGCGCGACACGCGGCCGCCGCGATCGAGCATCTGGGCGGAACCGCCGGTCCACGCCGGATGGGTCTTGGCATCGATGTCGAGGTTCAGCTTGTCGCCCGCCTTGCCCCAAGTCGAGCGGGTGTGGAACTCGGTGCCATCGGTCATGACAACGGTGATGGCGTGATAATCGGGGTGAACATCGGCTTTCATGGCAATTCCTTCGGCGCGCTAGCGCCTGCATATCGGCGTAAGAGGGACAGATTTAATCGCTCTATATCGCAGGAATGCCGTCAAGACAAGGATGGTTAGATCAATTGCCAGCCGGGGTCCGGGGGCCTATCTGAGGCAGGCATCCGAGGTTGATGGAAATCATGAGCGCAGTCGAACGGCTAGACGTCCCCCGCGGCCCAAATCCCCTGGCTCCGCAGCCAGAACCGGTACTTCCCGAACCCTCTCTGGTCGATGCAGTGGTCGATGTTCCGGCGCCCAGCCGGGCCAAATTGAAGCCGCTGCTGGCGCTGGCGCCCTATGTCGGCCGCTATCGCGGCCGCGCGGTGCTAGCGCTGATCTCGCTGACGGTCGCGGCGCTGACCACGCTGGTGGTGCCGATCGCGGCGCGCCGCATGATCGATTTCGGCTTCAGCCCCGAAGGTATCGCGCTCATCAACAGCTATTTCAGCGTGATGATCGCGGTGGTCGCGGTGCTGGCCGGCGCCAGCGCCTCGCGTTATTACCTGGTCATGACCATCGGCGAGCGCATTGTCGCCGATCTGCGCCGCGATGTGTTCGCCCATCTCACCGCGCTGTCGCCGGCGTTTTTCGATTCGTCGCGTTCCGGCGAGCTGGTGTCGCGGCTCACCGCCGACACTACCCAGATCAAATCCGCCGTCGGCGCCTCGGTGTCGATCGCGCTGCGCAACATCGTGCTGTTTCTCGGCGCCGCCTCCATGATGGTGATCACCAGTCCGAAACTGTCCGGCTTCGTGCTGGCGGCGATTCCGCTGATCGTGATTCCGTTGGTCGCGTTCGGGCGCTGGGTGCGCCGGCTGTCGCGCGAGGCGCAGGACACGCTGGCGGAGGCCTCCGCCTATGCCGGCGAACTGGTCGGCTCGATCCGCACCGTGCAGGCCTACACCAATGAAGGCCTCGCCAATGCCCGTTTCGGCGGCGGCGTGGAGCGGTCCTATGCCGCCGCGGTCAGCACCACGCGCGCCCGCGCCGTGTTGACCGCGATCATCATCTTCATCGTGTTCTCCAGCGTGGTCGGTATTCTCTGGGTCGGCTCGCATGACGTGCTGATCGGCTCGCTGACGCCGGGCCGGCTCGGCCAGTTCGTGCTCTACGCGGCGTTCGCCGCTTCCAGCCTCGGCCAGCTCAGCGAAGTCTGGGGCGAGGTCTCGGCCGCGTCCGGCGCCGCCGAGCGACTGTTCGAAATCCTCAACGTCAAATCCGACGTCGAGGCTCCCGCCAAGCCGCTTGCGATGCCGCGGCCGGCGCGCGGCGACGTGGTGTTCGACCATGTCAGCTTCGCCTATCCGACGCGGCCCGACATCCTGTCGGCCGACGACGTCTCGCTTTCGGTGAAATCCGGCGAGAAGGTCGCCATTGTCGGGCCCAGCGGCGCCGGCAAGAGCACGCTGTTTCATCTGCTGCTGCGGTTCTACGATCCCAAGGGCGGCGTGATTTCGTTCGACGGCGTGCCGGTCCGCGACGCCGATCCGCGGGAGCTTCGCCAGCGCATCGCGCTGGTGGCGCAGGATTCCGTGGTGTTCGCCGCCACCGCGCGTGAAAACATCCGCTTCGGCCGGCCCGGTGCCAGCGATGCCGAGGTCGAGCACGCCGCCAGTCTCGCCCATGCCACCGAATTCATCGGTCGCCTGCCGGGCGGGTTCGACGCCGAGCTCGGCGAGCGCGGCGTGACGTTGTCCGGCGGCCAGCGCCAGCGCATCGCGATCGCCCGCGCCATCCTGCGCGACGCGCCGCTGCTGCTGCTCGATGAAGCCACCTCGGCGCTCGACGCGGAATCCGAGACGCTGGTGCAGACCGCGCTGGAAGAGCTGATGAAGCATCGAACCACGCTGGTAATCGCGCATCGCCTCGCCACCGTGCTGTCCTGCGACCGCATCCTGGTGATGGAGCAAGGCCGCATCGTCGAGCAGGGTACCCATGCCTCGCTGGTCGCCGCGGGCGGGTTGTATGCGCGGCTGGCGCGACTGCAGTTCGGGGTGTGAAGGTTTTTCTCGCCCGACCAGCCGCGACGGGATCCACGGTCGCCGGTATTGGCCTGGCGGACTGGTTTAAATACCAAGTGAATCGATGAAGGCCTTCTCGGCGAGCGAGGCATATCGCTCCTTGTGGCGAAGCAATGTGAAGGACCGCTTCGGAAGATCGATCTTGAGGCGATAAAGCGTCTTGGCATCGAGCGAAGGCTTAGCAACCAGATCCGAGATGGCGGTCGCGCATTCACCGGCCTCGATCGCGGTCCTGATTGCCTCATTCGACGGAAGCTCAAGGGAGACTTTCAGATCAGCGATCTTGAGGCCGTGTTTGCGAAGGCCTTGTTCAAACATGGCTCGCGTGCCCGAGCCGGGTTCTCGCAAGATCCAGCATGTACTGGTCAGATTTCTGGTCGTCACGCGGTTGGACCGGGCCAGCGGATGAGTCTTGCCGACAACGACGACCAGCGCATCACCCTCGAATTTCCGGACCTGAAGAGTCTGATCCTTCACGTCGCCTTCGACGAAGCCGAAATCCATGTTGCCGTGATGCACAAGTTGGGCGACCTGCTCGGTATTGGCAATCGCCATTCTGATATCAATTCCCGGATACGCGATCTTGAACCTCTGGATACGTGCCGGTAGCCAATAATTTGCCACCGTGTGGCTGGCGGCGATGGACAGCGACCCACGCTTTAATCCCGCGAGATCGTCGAGTACCCGAGATGCGGCTTTGGCTCGTGTGACCACCGCGCGGGCTTCGACCAGAAACTGTCGGCCGATCTGCGTGAGCACGATACCTCGCCCGACGCGATCGAAGAGCTTGATACCATAGCGGGATTCGAGAGCGGCGATCGCCGCGCTCGTCGCGGATTGCGTGAGATTAAGCTCGATCGCGGCTCGCGTGACGTGCTGTCTCTCCGCGACCGCGATGAATATACGCAATTGCTCAAGCGTCATGCGAAGCCGCTCGCAGATACAAGGTCGTCGATGTCGTCATGCATCCGCGATCATTCGGTTCAGAAGTGGTGGAATCATTGGCGCCACGGGACGTCTTGTCGTGACACGCGGGGACCACGGTAAAAAGTATCGTATCCCGATGGCAATTGGAACCGGCTTTGCCCCTGCTCAGCGGTGTACGCTCCTAACGGTCACATGCAGCCCAAGCGTTCAGATCACACCGCCGACCAGCGCCGGACGCCGCGCGAAGTCGTGTCACGTTGAGCGCCGTCATAGGACGCGATTTGAGAAGTGCGGTCGGCTCGGCAAGCCGCGTCCGGATCGTCAAGACCACGCCCCCTTCGACTTCGCGGTGTGACCTCGGTCCTGCGAGTTTGCTCATCGCAATGCGCGAATGATCATTCCAGAACGACGGAGCGTATCGTGACACATCGAAAAAATCGATCAATCCAAGTCGTACAATCAATTGGATAACTCAATTCATCGAAGCTAGGTTTCACCCATCGGAACCAACGCATGCCTATGACATGGTTCGAAAGGGCGAACCTTTCCGCCCACACCCTCATTGAGGCTGATCCCATGCCCACGCGATTATTGAGCTTTCTGCCCGGGATTTTGCTTTGCGTCGCGTTGACAATCGTCGCAACTGTGATGGAAGCGATCGAGGTTCGGCTTTTCCATGAGCCCTACCTGGAAGCGCTGGTGCTGGCGATCATTCTCGGCGTCGTTGTTCGCAGCTTCTGGACCCCGGGCGCGTCATGGGACGATGGTGTCCGGTTCAGTAGCAAGATCCTCCTCGAAGTGGCGGTCGTGCTGCTTGGTGCCTCCATCAGCGTCGCCACCGTCGTCGCACTGGGTCCACTTCTGTTGGTGGGCATTGCTCTGATTGTCGCGGTCGCGATCGCAACCAGCTACGGCATCTGCCGCGGTTTGGGGCTGCCGCGGAAAATGTCCATTCTTATTGCCTGCGGCAATTCGATCTGCGGCAACTCCGCCATCGCGGCCGTCGCACCCGTCATCGATGCGGAGAGCGACGATGTCGCTTCTTCCATCGCCTTTACGGCCGTTCTGGGTGTCGTGGTCGTGCTCGCGCTTCCGCTCCTCGTCCCGGTTTTGACGATGTCATTGACGCAATACGGCATCCTTGCCGGACTGACCGTTTATGCCGTGCCGCAAGTGCTCGCTGCGACGCTTCCCATCGGGGCCCTCAGCAACCAGATAGGTACCGTGGTCAAACTGGTTCGCGTGTTGATGCTCGGGCCTGTCGTCCTGGGGCTGTCCCTCATCGCGGGCCGTTTGCGCACCGACAACGCCGACACGCAACAAGGGCGCCCGCGCCTCGGGCTGTTCCAACTGGTGCCATGGTTCATTCTCGGCTTTCTGCTGGTCGCCGCGCTGCGTTCGCTCGGATTGATCCCGGCTGGCTTGCTCAAGCCCGTGGCAACCACAGCGACCATTCTGACGACCATCTCAATGGCGGCATTAGGTCTCGGTGTGGATGTGAAGACAGTTGCGCAGGCCGGGCTGCGTGTCGTGCTCGCCGTTACGACCTCACTGATCGTGCTGGCCACCATGAGTCTCGGCTTGATCTACGCCATCGGAGCGCCATAGGCGCTCTGTCCCGACACTGGCGCGGCGCGGCTGCTCAGGCTTGGGCCGGAAGCCACTCAGGATAAAAAGTGCAATACCGGCCGCATCACCAACTACATCGGCGGTTTCAAGAATAAATGTAGTGGTATTTATGTAGCACGAAAGAGGACGAGCCAGCGTAGATTTGGTTGATGCCAACCCGCCGATCGGATGCGCCACCGAAAGCGCAGAGACAATGCGATTGCAGTGCAGCAGATCATGCTCGGCAAACGTCGATAGTTGCGGCGTATCGAAGCATAATAAACATGACTACGCGAAAGCGGTGCCCCGGACGACTGCAAGATTGGCGAAGATATCGAACGGCTTAAGGAAGCAATGCGTGCTCGTTGCCAGTAGTGAGCATGTAGCCTGGCCGGATCAACTAATCCGTCGATTATTGCAATCAGAAATTCCATGGAACTTTTTCTTGTCGATCTTAATAAAGACATATACTAAAAAAGAATAACTTACGGGCAACGTGAGACTCAGATGCAGCAGGGTAAGAACAGAAGAATTGCGCCTTCCTCATCGCAAAGATCATGAAAAAGCTGACACGGCGCCAACTGCTAGACGCTAGCGTCGGGATCGGCGCGGTCCTACTAACTTCGGGGGTCGTCCAGGCCCAAGGTCACAAGCACGGTGCGAAGGGGATATCCTCCCCGATGGACATGTCTCCCTCTCTCGGCATGGTGCCAGACAGGCCGGCGCCAGCCATGGATCAGCCGCTTGTCGAGCCCGAGGTGCGGCGATCTGTTGATGGCGTCTTGAGCACCTCTCTGAGAGCAGCCTATGCTTACCGGCATATCGGTGGCGTCAAGCTCTATGTCCGGTCTTATGAAGGCGGTAGTCCTGGGCCGACCTTGCGCATGAAGCCCGGTGAAACCCTGCGTATCAAGCTGATCAACGATCTGCCGCCAAACCGCGATTGGCTACCCGCCGATATTAGTCGGCCGCATCAGTTCAATAACACCAATTTTCACTTCCAGGGATCGCATGTAAGCCCAAGCGGTATCGCCGACAACGTGATGCGGTCGATGGCCCCCGGCCATACCTACGACATTGAGATCAAGCTGCCGGAGGACCACACCAAAGGGACTTACTGGTATCACCCCCACCACCACGGCAGCGCCGATATACAGTTGTCGAGCGGCATGGTAGGCGCCGTCATCATCGAAGGCGATTTCGCCGACGTGCCACAGATCGCATCTGCCCGCGAGCGAATGCTGGTGCTGACCCAGGTGGTCCACGACGCCAACGGCATGATCGAGGATTTCGAGACCGTTTTTCCCGAAACGGCCACACGCTTCCTGGCCATCAACGGTCAGCGCCGGCCCAAGATCGAGATGCGTCCAGGCGAAGTGCAGCGATGGCGCGTCCTCAATGCCGCCTATCAGGACGACATGCTGCTGGATCTACAGAAGCATGACCTGCATGCCATCGCCTATGATGGTATTCAACTCGGGGCCATGCAGTCTCTCAAGCAACTTCTGATCGCTCCTGGCCAGCGCGCTGATCTGCTGGTGCAAGCGGGATCCGCCGGCAGCTACGCGCTGACGGCTGCGCCGTACGATCAGGGGCACCCTTCGCCGGTTGGCCCACTGGCGACATTAGTCGTGTCAGGCACGCCGATGGACATGAAGCTGCCGAGCCAGTTGCCGCCCGCGCCGCTCAAATCCATCAAGGCGTCCGAAGTCACCAACCGCCGTACGGTGACGTTTTCAGCAACCGCGCCAGAGGCCGATGCTGCCGGCCATTGGCGAGAGTTCAGCTTCTTTGTTGATGGAAAGACGTTTGATCCGAACCGCGTGGATCACCGGGTCAAGCTCGGTGCGGTGGAAGAATGGACGATCATTAATACGCATGTGCATGACGACCATGTCTTTCATATTCATACCAATCCGTTTCAGGTCGTGTCGGTCAACGGCAAGGTGCTGGACGTGCCGGAATGGCGCGATTCCGTGATCGTCGAGCGCAAGGGTGGCCAGGTCGTCTTCCGCTCACGCTTTCTCGATTATACCGGCGTCTACATGCTCCATTGCCACATGATGAATCATGAAGAAATGGGGATGATGCAGACCGTTGAAGTCTTCAAGCCTTGAGTGGAAACCAGCATGAATCTGAACACGATTACTGAAGTCATGCGTCCGGTATCCGTCGCGGACGTCGATGGCTGGCGCGATGGCTATTCGTGGCTGGCCGGCGGCACCTGGTTGTTCTCCGAGCCACAGTTGGCCGTCGATACGCTGATCGATCTTGACGGGCTGGGCTGGGCACCGTTGACGGCGACGGAAGCGGGTCTCGATATCGCAGCGACTTGCCGGATCGTCGAACTGCATGACTTCGAAGGTCCGCCAGGATGGCGCGCGGTGCCTCTGTTCCGGGAATGCATCGACTCTTTCCTGATGTCGTTCAAGATATGGAATGCCGCGACCATTGGCGGCAATGTCTGCATGTCGCTTCCCGCTGGCGCCATGATCTCATTGACGGCAGCCCTTGAAGGCGTCTGCACGCTGTGGCCACGCAACGGCAACCCGCGCGAGGTGTCCGTCATTGATTTCATCACCGGCGATCACCAGAACGTGCTGCAAAAGGGCGAACTGCTGCGGAAGATACACCTGCCTGTATCGGCCTTGTCAAAACGCACCGCCATGCGGCAGGTGTCGCTTACCAAGCTCGGCCGCTCGGCCGCCCTGATCATCGCCACGGTGGGAGATGATAACGCCAATTTCCTGCTCACTGTTTCGGCGGCCACGCCGCGGCCGGTGCAACTGCGCTTCGCTACCTTTCCATCGGCGGAAGCGTTGCGTCATGCCCTCGACGCCCGGTTGCCGCTGGAAGACTATTTCGACGACGTGCATGGATCGGCTCCGTACAAACGTCATGTCACGCAATATCTTGCCGAACAGATACGTATGGAGCTCGCTTGACCCATTTCCAAATAAATGGTCGTCGCTACGCGAATAAGCCGGCTGCCGGCCAGTGCTTGCGCACTTTCTTGCGCGACCTCGAGGTGTTCGGTGTCAAGAAAGGTTGCGACGCGGGTGATTGCGGCGCTTGCACGGTGCATATAGACGGCAAGCCATTCCACTCTTGTCTGGTACCCGCGTTCCGGGGCGAGGGGCGCGAGATCACGACGATCGAGGGGCTGGCCCGAAATGGCGAACTGCATCCCATGCAACAAGCTTTTCACGAGGCGCAAGCCTTCCAATGCGGGTATTGCACCGCCGGCATGATCATGACAGCGGTGACGCTGAATGACGCGCAGAAGGCCGATCTGCCGCATGCGCTGAAAGGAAATCTCTGCCGCTGCACCGGCTATCGGTCCATCAATGACGCGCTGCTTGGCATATGCAACATCGAACCGGACGAGGCCGGACGGGCACTCGGCGCCAACCTGCCCAATCCCTTCACGGCTGCCATCTTGACCGGCGAAGCGCGCTATACGATGGATCTGGCGATCGAGGGGCTACTGCACCTCAAGGTTCTGCGCTCCCCGCATGCGCATGCGCGAATTGTCTCCATCGACCGAACAGCCGCGCTCGCCATACCCGGAGTCGTTGCGGTCTATACCTGGCAAGATGTGCCGAAGCGTCGGTTCAGTTCGGCCTTGCACGAGGACCATCTGGTCGACCCCGATGACATCCTGCTGCTCGACAATGTCGCTCGCTTCGCGGGCCAGCGGATAGCCGCCGTAGTGGCTGAGACGGAAGCCGCGGCCGAGGCCGGCTGCCGAGCGCTGTACCTGGAATATGAGATATTGCCGACCGTATTCGATCCGGTATTGGCGATGCAACCCGACGCCCCGCTGTTGCATGACAAGGACCTCGTCACCGCCAGCAACAATATCTTCTGCACGCTGCAAGGTGAGATCGGTGATGTCGCCCAGGGCTTCAAGGAGGCCGATGCGGTTCACGAGAAGACCTACTCGACCACTCGCGTGCAGCATGTTCATCTGGAAACGCATGGATCAATCGCCTGGAAGGGTGAAGACGAGCGTTGGCATGTCCGCACGAGTTCGCAGGGGCCTTTCGCCGTTCAGAAAAAGCTGGCCTACATCATGGGAATTCCCGCCCGCGACCTGCACGTCTTTACAGAGCGCGTCGGAGGTGGGTTCGGCGGTAAACAGGAAATGGTATCGGAAGATCTCGCGCTCTTTGCCACGATGAAACTGGGACGCCCGGTCAAGTGGGAGTGGAACCGCGAGGAAGAATTTATCGGCGCGACGACCCGGCATCAGATGACCACCAAGGTGAAGATCGGTGCGCGCAGGGACGGCACGCTGACGGCGCTCGACGTGGAGGTGTACTCCAACACCGGCGCTTATGGCGGCCATGGCGGCGAGACGCTCGCCGCCGCGATGGCAAGCCCGATCGCGGCCTATCGCTGTGCGAACAAGAAGGGCATCGGCCACGCCGTCTATACCAACATGACGCCCGGCGGCGGGTTTCGCGGCTATGGCGCCTCGCAGACCACCTTTGCCATCGAATGCGCGATCGATGAGTTGGCAAAGCTGCTGAACATCGACCCGTTCGAGATGCGGCGGAAGAATGTGGTGCGGCCTGGCGACAACGTCGAGTCGATCTGGAAAGAGCCAAATGACGCGAGCTTCGGCAGTCATGGCATCGACGAATGCCTTGATATCGTCGAGCGGGAGTTGCGGAAGGGCAATGGCGTCTCGAAGCCCGACGGGGCGG
This sequence comes from Tardiphaga sp., assembly GCF_025356345.1. Lineage (GTDB taxonomy): Bacteria > Pseudomonadota > Alphaproteobacteria > Rhizobiales > Xanthobacteraceae > Tardiphaga. Next base: position 27,116 of record NZ_JANXTC010000205.1, on the reverse strand, counting down.
AATGGGCCGAGGGCCAAGGCGTTGCACTGGCCATGCTGGAGTGCGGTCCGCCGACCGAGCATCGGTCCGGCGCCGAGATGCGACTACTGCCAGACGGCACCTACCATCTCGCCTGCGGATCGACTGAAATGGGCAACGGAATCGTCACCGCGCACAAGCAGATCGCGGCGGCGATCCTGGGCACGCGGATACTTGATATCGACATCATCAATGCCGATACCGATCGCACCCCATATGACACCGGTACATTTGCGAGCACGGGCACGGTGGTAGGAGGCAAGGCGGTTCACCTGGCTGCTCAGGCCATGTCAGACGACATCGTCAGCTTTGCCAGTCGCCACACCGGTGTGGCAATCGATCAATGCCGCCTCGACAACGACGGTGTGCTCTGCGGCAATCAGCGGATCCTGCTGCGTGACCTGCATGCTGAAGGAGCGAAGGTCGATCATCGCTTCTCCGTGAGCCGTCGGGCCTACCTCTCGCCCCGCACCATTGCATTCAACGTCCAAGGGGTGCGACTTGCTGTACATCGCGTTACCGGCGAGATCCGTGTGCTGCACAGCGTGCATGCGGCCGATATCGGCAGGCCCATCAATCCGATGCAGTGCCGCGGCCAGCTCGACGGCGCCGTTGCGATGGGCTTTGGCTGGGCGTTGCTCGAGAACATGGTTCATAACGATGACGGGCAGATGGTGAATCCGCAGCTTCGCAATTGTCGGATTGCCACCTTCGCTGACACGCCGCCGACGGATATCTTTTTTGCAGACACGATCGACCTGATTGGGCCTCTTGGTGCCAAGTCGCAGGGAGAATGCGCCATCAATCCGGTTGCGCCGGCTGTATCGAATGCGTTGGCCCACGCCACGGGTGTGCGGTTTGCTCATCTTCCGTACACGCCCGATCGTATTTACGCCAAACTTGCCAGCTCCGCATGAGTGATCCTGCGACCAGCGTCAGCATCGTCACGCAAACATGCGTTCGGCCGGAAAGCGCTGACGCCTTTGCGCGATGGCAGGGCGAGACGAGCGCGATGATTGCCAATTTTCCAGGCTTTATCGCGCAGCGATTGATGCCACCCAACCCGCCGCTGCAGGTCGATTGGGTGATCCTGCAGCGCTTCGCCAGTCTGGGAGATGCCAAGCGATGGCTTGCGTCGTCCGAACGGGAGTCCCGAATCGAAGGCGCGACCCCCATGCTTGTGGGGCGCGACGACGTTCACATCGTGCGCGACGACGCCAGCGCCGCGCGCACAGCGCCGGTTTCCGCAGTGATGAGCACGCGGGTAAAGCCCGGGATGGAAGCTGAATACCTGAAATGGGAGCAGAAGGTCGCTGCGGCGCAGTCGAAGGCAACGGGGTTGCAGGGCTATCGCTTCGAACCGTCGGTGCCCGGCGTGCAGGAGGATTTTATCGCGATCTTGCGTTTTGACAGCGAGACCAATTTGCGGACCTGGCTTGAGTCACCGGAACGACGTCAGCTGCTGAAGGAAGTCGCACCGCTGACCGCGGAATTCCACACCCGGATGGCGCAAAGCGGTTTCGAACAATGGTTTCGCGACGCGACGCCCGAGGGAGCTCCGGCGGCATGGAAGATGAATATGATTGTGCTTCTGACGCTCTATCCGGTGGTCTTCCTTTGGGGTCTGTTGGTCGGCACTCCCATTCTCGCTAGGGCGCTAGGCCTGGATTTCCCGGTCGCATTGTTCATTGGCAATGCATTCAGCGTCCTGCTTACATCGTATTTGGTGCCGTGGACGGCTACCCGGCTGCGATGGTGGCTTTCACCAGCGAAGCCCGGCCGGACTCTGGTGGATCTACAGGGCGCCAGTTTGCTGGTCGCGGCCTATTCAATCATGATCCTGCTGTTCTGGAGAGTTTTGTAGGCAGTCGTACGGGCGCTGTGCGCGACAGATCTCGGATCGGCTGACCCGCGCGCGAAAAAGCTCAGCCTTAAGTCAAAAGCCGCTAGAATTCGCGGCTCCTGACTTCTCTGGCCGCTCTCGCTTCGGCGTGGCATGCGCGATCTTCATGGATCGGGAGCCGCCTTCCAGGCGAGCCCTGTTTGGCGATCAATAGTTTTCTGACAGATATTGAATGATCTTTTCGACGTCGGCGTCGTCGATCGGCGCGCCTTGGACCTTGATCATCTTCGTCACTTCCGCTTGCCAGAAGCCGGTTTTGCAGGCGGGACCCCGCGGCCGGGTTTTGAAATAGTCCGGCGAGTGGCAAGCGGTGCAATTGTTCTGGACCGCTTCGAGGTTCTTGCCTGGCTTCAGTTCCGCGGCTTCGTCAGGAACTTGGTAATTGAACGGCCTGGCACCGACGGTCCCGATGCCTGACAGGGCAATGGTTACCGCGGCCAGAACAGCCAAAACACAGCGTTTTCGATATGTCGTGACTGTTTCCTTACGCCGCCGTTACGCGCGTGGTCTCGACCACGTTGCGCAGATCGCCCGCCGGATTCCACAACGTCTCCATCGGCTGGGCCTTGCCGTCATGACCGGTCGCGCGGACTTTCAGTTCATGCCCGCCAGAGGCCAGTTTCACCGGCATCTGCCATTTCCGGAAGGAGAACTTGCCAAGATCCTTTCCGAGCGATGCGGCCGTCCAGCTCGTTGCGCCGTCGCTGGAAACGACAACTTCCCTGATTCCGCTTCCGCTCTCGAAGGCATGCCCTTCAGCGCAATGGCACTGGGCCCCCGGCTGGTCCATCGCCATCGCGGCCGCCGCGGCGCGCGGCCAATTCCGGATCGGGGCAGGGCACCGTTTCCCGAGGCGGTGAGGCTCGATTGCGAGTCGCAGGGACCGGCCGCGCCGGCCTCATGACAGGCTTCGTCGCGACGGCTCCGCGCAATGACGGCTCAGGCCCTCTTCCACGCCATCAGCAGCACCGCGCGCGCCGACGAATTCACTTCCTCGCCGGTCTTCGTAAAGCCGTTGCGCTCGTAAAACCGGATCGCGCGAACATTGTCGGCGTTGACCTTCAGCGTCACGCCCCCGGGCGCCAGCCGCTTGGCCTCGTCGACGAGCCGGCGGCTGATATCGGTGCCCCATTGCGCCGGGCTGACGACGAGCTGGTCGAGATACCCGGTCGCGTCGATGGTCACAAAACCCACCATTGCGCCATCCTGCTCGGCGACCACAATCTCAGCCAGCGGCACCAGCTCGTCGCGCCAGCGCGCGCGCCACCAGTCGACGCGGGCGTCGAAATCGATCGACGGATAGGCCTTGCGCCACGTCTCCAGCCATAGCGCGATGGCGGCGTCCTCATCGCTGGTACGGTAGCGCCGCAGCTCCACGGCTATCGCTCCGTCAGCTTCAGTTCGATGCGGCGGTTGCGCTTGTAGGCATCCTCGGTGGTGGCTGTGTCGAGCGGCTGGAATTCGGCGAAGCCGGCGGCGACGAGGCGCTGCGCGGGAACGCCGAGCGAAATCAGGTACTGCACCACCGAGATCGCGCGCGCGCTCGACAATTCCCAGTTCGACTTGAACAGCGGGCTGTTGAGGATCGGCCGTGAATCGGTGTGGCCATCGACCCGCATCACCCATGCGATCTCGGGCGGGATTTGCTTGTCCAGTTCGGTTAGCGCGCTGGCAACCTTGTCGAGCTCGGCCTTGCCCTCCGGCAGCAGCAGCGCCTGGGCGGTGTCGAAGAACACTTCCGACTGGAACACGAAACGGTCGCCGACGATGCGGATATCCGGCCGGTTGCCGAGAATGGCGCGCAGCCGGCCGAAGAATTCCGAACGGTAGCGCGACAGTTCCTGCACCCGCTGCGCCAGCGCGACATTGAGGCGCTGGCCGAGATCGACGATGCGGCCCTGGGACTCCTTGTCGCGCTTCTCGGAGGCGTCGAGCGCGTCCTCCAGCGCGGCGAGCTGGCGGCGCAGCGCCGAGATCTGCTGGTTCAGCACCTCGACCTGGGCCAGGGCGCGCGACGACAATTGCTTCTCGGAATCCAGCGCCCTGTTGAGTTCGCCGGCGCGGCCGGCGGCGTCGGAGCCGGCGCTGGCGAGGCCGTCATACAGGCCCTTGACGCGGTCACGTTCGGACTCGGCGGCCGACAGGCCGGCGCGCATCTGCGACAGCTGGTCGTCGAGATTGAGCTTGCCGAGCTTCTCCAGCGACAGCAAATCGGCGAGCTGCGCCAGTTTGGCATTGAGCTGCTCCAGCGCCTTGTCCTTGCCGGTGACCTCCTGCGACAGATAAAACTGCACCACGAGGAAGATCGACAGCATGAACACCACGGCCAGCACCAGCGTCGACAGCGCGTCGACGAAGCCGGGCCAGTAGTTGAATTCCGAAGAACCGCGGCGTCCGCGTGCGAGGGCCATCAGATGTTCTCCAGGATGCGGCAGTGTTTCCCGGACGCGGTGCGGCATTCTTCATGCCGCTCCGCGGATCCGGGATCCCGGTTTGTTTTGGACGCACCGGGACCCCGGCTTGGCAGCGCACCGCGTCGCAAGGGCGACGCGTTGCGCAGCATCCGGGGAACGTGAACATCAATTCCGTGCACGCCGCCGCTCATAGATTCTTCTCGGGCTGGCGAGCGATGCGTTCCAGCAGGACCTTGATCTCGCGGCTCTGTTCGCCCTGGCCGTCGGCCCATTCGCGGATCATCTCCTGCTCCGAGCGCATATGCGCCACCAGGCTCTGGATCGCATCCGCCAGATTGGCCATCGCGGTGGTGGTGCCGCGATTGTTGCCGCCTTCTTCCATGGTGATGCGCAGCCGTTCGATGGCGTGCTGCAGGTCGCCCGACGCGCCGGCGGCGCTTTCACCGGAATATTCCCGCACGGTGGAGGCGAGCCAGTCCTCGAGGTCGGTGTAGAAGCGGTTCTGTGCCCCCGAGGATTGCAGATCGAGGAAGCCGAGGATCAGCGAGCCGGCGAGGCCGAACAGCGACGACGAAAACGAGATTCCCATGCCGGCCAGAGGCGCGGCGAGGCCTTCCTTCAGCGTGTCGAACAGCGCGCCGGCGTCGCCGCCGACCTTCAGCCCGTCGATCACCTTGCCGACCGAACCGACGGTCTCGATCAGGCCCCAGAAGGTGCCGAGCAGGCCGAGAAACACCAGCAGGCCGGTCATGTAGCGGGAGATGTCGCGGGCCTCGTCGAGCCGCGTCGCGATCGAATCCAGCAGATGCCGCATCGTCTGCTGCGAGATCGACATCCGCCCGGAGCGCTCGCCGCCGAGGATGGCGGCCATCGGCGCCAGCAAAGTCGGGCGCCGGTCCAGCGCCAGGCCGGGGTCGGAAATACGGAAATTATTGACCCAGGAGACTTCGGGATACAGCCGGATCACCTGCCGGAACGCCAGGATGATGCCGATGAACAGCACCGCCCCGATCAGCGCGTTGAGACCGGGATTGGCGAAGAACGCCATCATGATCTGCTTGTAGAGCACCGTCATCACCAGCGCGCACAGCACCAGGAATACAACCATTCGCACCAGGAAGATCCGCGGCGAGGACAGCTTGGTCAGTTCGATCTCCATCGCGGAGCGGGAAGAGGAGCCTGGCGCCATGAGGGATTCATCTGCGTGGGAGGGAAGGACAGGTGCGCAATATGGCACAGCCCTGCAACAAGAAAAGATCGAAGTCAGCCGCTGTCCCATGCGGGTTCCATGGAACTTTGGACTGAAACCGCGCTTGAATTACAGCGTATTTGTGAAATCACCGCTGATTTAGCCGCTATATGGGACCTCACATGACACTGACCTATTATCTGGGAGCGATCGCCGCCATCGCGGTTTCGCTGTCGATCCTGATGACCGGCGCCTGGCTGGTGCAGCAGCGCACGGGAAATTCGGGCTGGGTCGACACCATCTGGACGTTCTCGCTCGGCCTGGTCGGCGCTGGCAGCGCGCTATGGCCGCTGGCGGGGGCCGCGCCGAATGCCAGGCAATGGCTGGTCGCCGCGCTGGTGGCGGTGTGGTCGGTGCGGCTCGGGTCGCACATCGCCATCCGTACCCGCGGAATCACCGATGATCCGCGTTATGCCGCCTTTGCCAAGAACTGGGGCGCCGACTCGCCGAAGAAGATGTTCCTGTTTCTGCAGAATCAGGGTTTTGCTTCGATCCCGCTGGTGTTCGCGATTTTCGTGGCCTCGCGCTTCCCTTCCGAGGCGTTGCGGCCGCAGGATTATCTCGGCGTGCTGATCCTGTTCGCCGGCATCGTCGGTGAAACCGTTTCCGATGCCCAGCTCAAGACGTTTCGCACCGATCCGGCCAACAAGGGCAAGGTCTGCGACATCGGGCTGTGGCGTTGGTCGCGGCACCCGAACTACTTCTTCGAATGGTTGTGCTGGCTGGCCTATCCGGTGATCGCCCTGTCGCTCGACTATCCGTGGGGCGTGGCGACGCTGCTGGCGCCGTTGTTCATGTTCTGGATCCTGCGCTACGTCACCGGCGTTCCGCCGCTCGAGGAGCAGATGCTGCTGTCGCGCGGCGACAGCTACCGCGCCTATCAGGCGCGGACCAGCGCGTTCTTTCCGATGCCGCCCAAGCCCTTGTCCGATAAGTCGTTGCCGAAGGAATCGATGAAGGAAGCCACGGAATGAGCTTTATCTCGAGGATCATAGGCACTGCCGAACGCGTGCCGCTGCCGGACATGGTGATCCGCACCGGCATCCAGCAATTGTGTTCGCGCACCGCGACCCGGCTGGCCGCGGGCGATGTCAGCACTGATGCCGCCTTTGCCACCGAGATGGCGGCGCGCGCGGTGGCCGAGCATACCGATGCCGCCAATGCCCAGCATTACGAAGTGCCGGCGGCGTTCTTCGCGCTGGTGCTGGGACAGAACCGGAAATATTCGTCGTGCTTCTACAAGGAGCCCGAATCGACCCTGCGGGAGGCCGAGGAAGAGGCGCTGCGCCAGACCATCGAACACGCCGACCTCGCGGACGGCCAGTCGATTCTCGAGCTCGGTTGTGGCTGGGGTTCGTTGTCGCTGTTCATGGCGCGGCAGTTTCCCAATTCCCGCGTCACCGCGGTGTCCAATTCCAGATCGCAGCGCGAATATATCGAGGCTGAAGCCGCCAGCCGTGGCCTGATCAATCTTCACGTCATCACCCGGGACATGAATGTGTTCGACCCGGGCCAGCAATTCGACCGCATCGTCTCGGTGGAGATGTTCGAGCACATGATGAACTGGCGTGAACTGATGAATCGGGTGCGCGGCTGGTTGAAGCCTGATGGCCGCTTCTTCCTGCACATTTTCACCCATCGCTCCGGTACTTATCTCTTCGATCGCGCCGACGATGAAGACTGGATCGCGCGGCATTTCTTCACCGGCGGGGTGATGCCGAGCCATCAGTTGATCCGGCAATATGCCGATTTGTTCGAGGTCGAGAAGGAGTGGCGCTGGAGCGGCTTGCATTACCACCGCACCGCATTGGACTGGCTGGAGAACTTCGATCGCCACCGCGACGCGATCGAGCGCGTGCTGCGTCCGGTCTATGGCAGCAGCACTTCGCTATGGATGCGGCGCTGGCGCTGGTTCTTTCTGGCGACCGCCGGACTGTTCGGTTACGCCGATGGCAGCGAGTGGGGTGTCAGCCACTACCGGATGACCGCCGTTAACTAGTTCAAGGCGCTCACACGATCGCGTGAGAGCAAAGAATTCACTGCGATTACAAAGTGGTATCGCCATGTGGCATTGCGCCGCCCTGAATTCTATTGCGTTGCAGCGCAACTGACCTATCGTCAACTATCAAACGTGGTTCGTCAAATCCGGAAAAGTCGCGATGGGCAATTGTCCGGCGGCTCCTTGATGCGTGTGCGAGCCCGCAGCACTGTTCAAGACGTCGAGTTCAACACTCAGGGACGATAGGTACAATGACGATATTCAATGCTCGCTCCGCTGTTCTCGCGATGGCGCTGGCCGGGCTTGCGCCATGGCTGGCCGGTTGCAGCGAGCCGAAGCAGGCGGTGGCGTCGATTGCCGCGGAAGAGCCGGAAGTCAGCGTCGTCTCCGTGAAGCCGCATGCGCGTTCCCTGATCCGCGAACTGCCCGGCCGTATCGCCCCGACCCGCGTCGCCGATGTGCGTCCGCGCGTGTCCGGCATCGTGGTCGAGCGCCTGTTCAGTCAAGGCAGCGAAGTGAAGGCCGGCACCCCTCTCTACCGCATCGACCCGAAGCCGTTCGAAGTTGAATTGCAAGCCAGCGACGCGGCGCTGGCCAAGGCGACCGCGGCCTACGACGTGACCTTCCAGCAGGCGCGACGAATTTCGACGCTGGCTGGCCAGAAGGCGGTGTCCGAAGCCGAGAACGAAAAGGCGATCGGTGCGATGCGCCAGGCCGAGGCGGAAATCGCCGGCCGCAAGGCGGACGTCGCGCGCGCCAGGCTCAATCTTGACTATGCCACCATCCGCGCGCCGATCAGCGGTATCGTCGGTGCCGCGCTGGTCAGCGAAGGCGCGCTGGTGGTGCAGAATGACAGCACCAATCTCGCCACCATTCAGCAACTCGATCCGGTCTATGCCGACTTCACGCAGTCGGTGAGCGAAATGAACTCGCTGCGTCGCGCCTTCGACAAGGGCGATCTCGACCGCATCGCCGGCGCCGCCAAGGTGCGACTGGTGCTCGATGACGGCACGCTGTATCCGATCGCCGGCAAGCTGCTGTTCTCCGAATCCAAGGTCGATACGTTCACCGGCCATGTCACGTTGCGCGGTGAGTTCTCCAATCCGAAGAATGAATTGCTTCCGGGCATGTATGTCCGGGTGCAGATCGAACAGGGCATCGATACCGATGCCATCGCGGTGCCGCAGCAGGCGGTGCAGCGCAATGGCGGCGGCGGCGCGGAAGTGTTCGTCGTCAAGGCCGATGGTCATGTCGCCACCCAGGTGGTGCGCATGGGCGCGGTGCAGGACGGCCAATGGTTCGTGACCGAGGGTCTGAAGGGTGGCGAGCGCGTCGTCGTCGAAGGGTTCCAGAAATTTGCGCCGGGCGACAAGGTCAAGCCGTTGCCCTGGAGCGAGGCGGAAACCGCCATTAACACCGCGGCGGGCGATCAGCCCACGATAGCGAAACCCTGAGACCTGATTAATGGCCAATTTTTTCATCGACAGGCCGATTTTTGCCTGGGTCGTCGCGCTGTTCATCTGTCTGTTCGGTGCCATCGCGCTTCCGCAGTTGCCGATCGCGCAGTATCCGATCATCGCGCCGCCATCGATCTCGATCTCGACCAGCTACCCCGGCGCTTCGCCGGAAAATCTCTACAACAGCGTCACGCGTCTGATCGAGGAAGAGCTGAACGGCGCCGCCGGCATTCTGAACTTTGAATCCACCTCCGACTCGCTCGGCGCGGTCGAGATCATCGCCAACTTCGTACCCGGCACGGACACCAGTCAGGCGTCGGTCGAAGTCCAGAACCGCCTCAAGCGCGTCGAGGCGCGGTTGCCGCGCGCGGTCATCCAGCAGGGCATCCTGGTGGAGGAGGCCTCCGCGGCGGTGCTGAACATCATCACGCTGCGCTCCACCGACGGCAGCCTCGATGAAGTCGGCCTCGGCGACTTCATGATCCGCAACGTGCTCGGCGAAGTCCGCCGCATTCCCGGCGTCGGCCGCGCCTCGCTGTATTCCACCGAGCGCTCGCTGCGGGTCTGGGTCGATCCGGCCAAGCTGGTCGGCTACAAGCTGACCTCCGATGAGGTCAACAAGGCGATCACCGCGCAGAACGCCCAGGTCGCGTCCGGCAGCGTCGGTGCCGAGCCGAGCACCGCCACGACCAAGACGTCGTCGCTGGTTCTCGTGAAGGGCCAGCTCACCACGCCGGAGGAATTCGGTGCCATCGTGCTGCGAGCCAATCCCGACGGCTCCACCGTCCGGCTGCGCGACGTCGCCCGCGTCGAGATCGGCGGGCTGAGCTACCAGTTCACTACCCGCCTCGACGGCAAGCCGACCGCCGGTCTTTCGGTGCTGATGTCTCCGAAGGGCAATGCGCTGGCGACCGCCTCCGCGATCGAAGCCAAGATGAAGGAGCTGTCGAACTTCTTCCCGGCCAATATCGCCTATGACATTCCCTACAACGTCACGCCGGTGGTCAAGGCTTCGATCCAGAAGGTGGTGATGACGCTGCTCGAAGCGATCGTCCTCGTCTTCATCGTGATGTTCATCTTCCTGCAGAACTTCCGCTACACGCTGATTCCGACCATCGTGCTGCCGATCGCGCTGCTCGGCACCTGTACGATGTTGCTGCTGGCCGGCTACTCGATCAACATGCTGACCATGTTCGGCATGGTGCTGGCGGTCGGCATTCTGGTCGATGACGCCATCGTGGTGGTCGAGAACGTCGAACGCATCATGACGGAGGAGGGGCTTCCGCCGAAGGAAGCCACCAAGAAGGCGATGGGCCAGATTTCCGGCGCCATCATCGGCGTCACGCTGGTGATGATCGGTGTTTTCGTGCCGATGGCGTTCTTCCCGGGCTCGGTCGGCATCATCTACCGCCAGTTTTCCGTCACCATGGTCGCCTCGATCGCGTTCTCGGCGCTGCTGGCGCTGTCGCTGACGCCGGCGTTGTGCGCGACCTTCCTGAAGCCGGTGAAAGAGGGCCATGGCCACGCCAAGAAGGGCGTGTTCGGCTGGTTCAACCGCAAGCTCGACGCGACCCGTGACGGCTATTCGAAAACCGTCGGCTGGTCGCTGAAGCGGACCGGCCGCCTGCTGATCGTCTATGTCGCGCTGCTGGTGGGCCTGACCTGGGGCTTCATGCGGATGCCCGGCGGCTTCCTGCCGATCGACGACCAGGGCTTCATCACCACCGACGTGCAGACGCCGTCGGACTCCTCCTTCGCGCGCACCGAGAGCGCCATCGAGAAGGTCGAGGCCTATCTGGCCAAGCGTTCCGGCATCGAGAGCGTCGTGTTCCTGACCGGTTTCAGCTTTCTCGGCCAGGGCATGAACACCGCGCAGGCCTTCATCACCCTGAAGGACTGGTCTGACCGTCCGCCCGGCGATTCCGCCGAAGCGCTGGTGGCTGACATCAATAAGGAATTGTCTTCGATCCGCGATGCCAAGATTTCGGCGCTGCAGCCGCCGCCGATCGACAATCTCGGTAACTCCTCGGGCTTCAGTTTCCGTCTGCAGGACCGTGGCCAGAAGGGTTTCATCGCCCTCAACGCCGCCTCCGACAAGCTGATCACCGACGCCAATGCCAGTCCCGTGCTGCAGAAGGTGTTCGTCGAAGGCCTGCCGCCGGCGCCGCTGGTCAATCTGATGATCGACCGCGAAAAGGCCGGCGCCTTCGGCGTCACCTTCGAGGACATCAACGCGACGATCTCCACCAATCTCGGCTCCAACTACATCAACGACTTTCCGAACCGCGGCCGCATGCAGCGCGTCGTGGTGCAGTCGGAAGCCGCCAACCGGATGAATGCGACCGACATCCTGAACTACAACGTCAAGAACAGCCGCGGGCAGCTGGTGCCGTTCTCGTCCTTTGCCACCGTGGAATGGGCGAAGGGGCCAACCCAGATCGCCGGCTTCAACTTCTATCCGGCGGTGCGCATCTCCGGCGAGGCGCGGCCCGGCTTCACCTCGGGCGACGCCATCGCCGAGATGGAGCGGCTGGCCGGCCTGCTGCCGCGCGGCTTCGGCTTCGAGTGGACCGGGCAATCGCTGCAGGAGAAGTTGTCAGGGTCGCAGGCGCCGTTCCTGCTCGGGCTGTCGGCGCTGGTGGTGTTCCTGGTGCTGGCCGCGCTCTATGAGAGCTGGACCATCCCGATGGCGGTGCTGATGACGGTGCCGCTGGGCATCTGCGGCGCCGTGCTGGCGGCAACGTTGCGTGGCCTGCCGAATGATGTGTACTTCACGGTCGGGCTGATCACGATCATCGGGCTCGCGGCCAAGAACGCGATCCTGATCATCGAATTCGCCAAGGACCTTCGCGCCGGCGGCAAGTCGCTGCTCGATGCCACCATGGAAGCCTGCTTCCTGCGCTTCCGCCCGATCGTGATGACCGGTCTTGCCTTCATCTGCGGCGTGATCCCGATGGTGTTCGCCAAAGGCGCAGGCGGCCAGAGCCAGAACGCGTTGGGCACCTCTGTCACCGGCGGCATGATCGCGGTGGTGATCCTCGCGCTGCTGATGGTGCCGGTGTTCTTCGTCGCCATCCAGCGGCTGTTCTCGCCGGACAAGGTGAAGACCGAGGAAGTGAAGCAGGACGAGCCGACCGGACAGGCGACGACGGCGCATTCGTAAGGGACGTGCCCCGGACGCGATGCAACACGCCGTGTTGCTTCGCAGAGCCGGGGCCGTCCTAGGCTACCGCGTCTGTGACCCGTAGACGGCCAGGACCGGCAAGGTCAAAACATGTCTCTGGAAACTCACGGTTGATCAGCATATTTCTATCTTCGGCAATAGCCCGAGAGATTGAAGTGGCCGTTTGCATGATGTTAATGGTTGTTAAAGCGTAATCTTCTACTCATGATTGAAGATGGCTTCGCGATGTCTGTGGGAACCGTCAAATGGTTTAAAGCTTCCAAAGGATTTGGTTTCATCCAACCGGATGATGGCGGCCATGACGTTTTTGTTCATATCAGCGCCGTCGAGCGAGCCGGTCTTGGTACACTTCGGAAAGGCCAAAAGATCAGCTATGAGATAGTTTCTGATCGTCGGTTGGGGCTAGCAAATGCGGTTAATGACGCAGCTAGAGCTGCAAGCAAAGAAATGAAAATTCTTCCTGCGAAATGATGTCGATCTAGTTATTCAAGTCGATCTAGTTATTCAAGAAGACAGTCATGGTCACGGTGAAAAGTTCAGAAGATGCATTTCTGCACTTTAAACAGAAATACGGTCTTGATGCGGACGGCGACATCAACGCAGTCGCCTTGTTTGCTTTCAGTATGGTCGAGAACGATAAGTTTAATTGGTTGGCACATTTGAGAGAAAGCCAAGGAGCCGCACCGCCACCGCGAATGGTCGTAGATTGGTACGCGAACAAGCCGCCGGTTTATTTTGAAGAAAAAGGCGAAGAGGCTAATTTATGGCTTCTCGGTTTTTCGAAAATACTGTTGGCAGACGAAATAAAGGCGAGAGAAAAACAAGCCGTGAAAGAACAATTGGGCAAAATTGGAAGACCTTGGCCAGCGTTTTGGATTGGTAACTTAGCGGGTCTGACCAGCAACATCATTTTCGCCGGTATTGTCGTTCTCTTTGCGATCTAGTTTGGTTTTGACTTTTCGTTTGTCGCATGGACCAAAAAGATTATGGGACCAAACTAAAGCGGCTTCAGGATCCGGGTTAGCTCGCCGTTCACGAATTCATTGCCGCAGACCACGTTGCAGGTCTTCAGCACGTCGCCGCCATGGATGTCGCCGACGGTGCCGCCGGCTTCCTTGATCAGCACGATGCCCGCCGCGATATCCCAGGGCTGCAGATTGCGCTCCCAGTAGCCGTCGAGCCGGCCGGCGGCGACATAGGCCATATCCAGCGACGCGGCGCCGAAACGACGCAGGCCGGCGACTTTCGGCTGCAGCGCCGTCATTTCCTTGCGTGACAATTCGTGGTTGCCGCGGCCGAGATGCGGCAGGCCGCAGGCGATCACGCATTCATTGAGCTGCTTGCGGCCGGCGACGCGCAAACGGGTGTCGTTGAGAAACGCGCCAGAGCCTTTCTCAGCCATGTAGAGTTCGTCATTGGCGGGGTTGTAGATCAGCCCGGCGATGGCGACGCCCTCGCGCAGCAGGCCGATCGAGACCGCGAAATGCGGGATGCCATGCAGGAAGTTGGTGGTGCCGTCCAAGGGATCGACGACCCAGCTATGGCTCTTGTCGGTGCCCTCGCGGTTACCGCCTTCCTCGCCGAGGAAGCCGTAGCCGGGACGCGCCTTGTTGAGGTCGGTGTAGAGCATCTCCTCGGCGCGCTTGTCGGCCAGGCTGACGAAATTCGCCGGGCCCTTCATCGAGACCTGCAGATTCTCGATCTCGCCAAGGTCGCGCTTGAGGCTGCGGCCGGCGCGGCGCGCCGCCTTCACCATGACGTTCATCAGGGCTGAATTGATCATGATTGCGCTCAAGACGACCTGGGCGTCAGGTCTCAATTAAGTGTTGCGGGATTTGCTGGGCGATGGGTGCCCTGCGAGAGGCTGAACGTCAAGGCCCGATCATTTCGGGGTGCCGAGCCATTTTCGCGCGGCGTCCTGGGCGCTGCTGCGCTCTTCCGGGGTGGCCTTGGCGAGAATCTCGTCGAGCATCAGATCGCCCTTGCCGGACGTTTTTGCGACAATGTGCCATTTCAGGCCTTCCAGCCGCTCCGCCGTGTCCGTGCGCAACGCCAGCACCCGCGCCAGCCGGTTCTGCGCGGGTGCTGGCGCGGGCTGTTCTGCTTCGAGGCCTTGCGCAGCAGCGCCAGGGCGGCGGCTTCATTCTTCGGGGTTCCGGTGCCATTGTACAGCGCGATGGCATATTCGACCTCGGCATCGACATTCTCGGCCAGCGCCGCCGCCTGCAGCAGCCGGACCGCCTTGTCGAGGTTCTTCTCGACGCCGGTACCTTCCTTGTAGAACGTCGCCAGCGCGTATTGCGCCTCCGGATTGCCGGCGTCGGCGGCGACGCGCAGCAATTCGGCGGCGCGTCTTATATCCTGCGGGAAGGTCTGGCCGTCGAGATAGAGCAGCGCCAGATTATAGGCGGCCTTGGGATTGCCGAGCTTGGCGGACGACGCCAGCCATCTGGCGGCTTCGTCGCGATTGCCGGTCTTGCCGCGATCCGACAGCCGCAGCATCGCCAGCGCGAACATCGCCTCGCGGTCGCCGCGTTCGGCGGCGCGCTGATACCACTCCGCCGCCTTGGCATAGTCGCGCTTGACCCCCATGGCGTTGGCGTAGAGCTCGCCCAGCATGGTCATGGCTTTGGGATCGTTGTTTTCCTGCGCGCGCTTCATGGCGAGGTCGAACGCGGTCTTGTACTGGCCGCGCTGATAGGCGCCGTAAACCAGATCGGCATTGGGATCGACGGGACCGTCCGCTGCTTCCGCGGGTTTGACCGCGGGGGCCTTCTTAGCGGCAACGGGCGCCGGTGGCTTCGCAAGCGCTTTTGGCGGCGTGGCGGGGCTGGCCTTCGGCGGCGCGGTGGGCGCAGGCGGCGTCAGCTGGATCTGTGCGACCGCGCATCCGGCCCAGGTCGCACAACCCGCCACAATCGTGAGGCAACGCAGGATTTTCATTCCGGCGTCATTCCTGTTCGGCTTTGGCTTTGTTCAGCATGGCGACGTAACCCTGCCTGATCGCCAGCTCCGCGTCCATCAATGCCGCCGTCGCTCCCCGCGGATCGGCCCAGATGAAGTCGCCGACCAGCACGAAATCGGCCCCGGATGCGGCAAATTCCCGCGCTTCCTCGAGTGAGGCGGCGTAGCCGACACAGGGTGGCTCGAACAATTCGGCCCACCAGTGCAGCCGCTCGGCGATGGCCTCCATCGACGGCCGCTCACCCTGCGCGTCCGGCTCGCCGAACAACACGTAATCGACGCCGGCTTCGCCCGCCGCCATGGAATCGTGCCGCGTCGGCAGCTGGCCGACGCCGGAGATCCAGTCCGGTTTCAGGCTGTCCATCGCGTCCGGCAGCGCCTCGATGCCCGCGATATGCGCGCCGTCAGCGCCGCTGCGCGCCACCAGTTCGGCGTGTCCCTCGATCAGCAGCGCCGCGCCGCTCGGCTGCACCACCGGCACCAGCGCCTTGATGCGCGAGATCAGGGTGCGCTGGTCGGTCATTTTCAGCCGCAGCAGCACGGCCGCGATATCCGCCTTCGCGAGCAGCTCCGGCAGGCTGGCGACCAGCATGGCGGGGTCCTCGGTCACCGGCGTGGCGAGATAGAGCCGCGGCCGCGGCGGCGGTGGAACGGGTTTTGAAGCCAAGATTATGCCGCCTTCTGGTTTTCTTGATTGGTCGTCCATTCGCCATTGCTGGCGAGTGAATTCATCCGGGCGCGGTGGGTGAAGGCCTGCTGGCCGGCGCCGACGTTATCTGCCTTGCCGGCCCACGCCTGTTGCGGCGCAGCCTGCAGCGCCCGGCCGTAGGAAAAGGTCAGCGGCCAGGGCAGGCCGCCGATCCGGTTCATGGCGTCGAGATGCGCGGTGGCGTCTAGGTCGGACTGGCCGCCGGACAGAAAGGCGATGCCGGGCACCGCCGCCGGAACGCATTGCTTCAACATCCGCACGGTCTTCTCGGCGACTTCCCGCACGCTCGCCTGCGTCTTCGATTTCTTGCCGGAGATCGCCATGTTCGGCTTCAGGATCATGCCCTCCAGCGCGACGCGCTGGATCCGTAATTGCTGGAACGTCTCGTGTAGTACCTGCGTGGTCACCTCGACGCAGCGGTCGATATCGTGATCGCCGTCCATCAGCACTTCCGGCTCGACGATCGGCACGATCTGCGCCTGCTGGCACAGCGCCGCATAGCGCGCCAGCGCATGCGCATTGACGTGGATCGCCGTCATGCTCGGAATTCCCTGGCCGATATCGATCACCGCGCGCCATTTCGCGAAGCGCGCACCGCGCGCGTGGTATTTTGCGAGCCGCTCGGCGAGCTTATCGAGGCCCACTGTAACCAGTTCGCCCGGGCAGCCAGGCAATGCCTGCGTGCCCTCATCTACCTTGATGCCGGGAATAGCGCCGGCCTGCTCGATCAGCTTCACCAATGGCGTGCCGTCGGCGGCGTTCTGCCAGATGGTCTCGTCGTACAGGATGACGCCGGAAATCGCGTTGCTCATGGCGTCAGCGGAGCGGAACAGCATCTCGCGATAGTCGCGGCGGGAATTTTCCGTAGACTCGACGCCGATCGCATCGAAGCGCTTCTTGATGGTGCCGCCGGACTCGTCCGCCGCCAGCAGCCCCTTGCCGGAAGCCACCATGGCGAGAGCGACCTTGTTGAGTTCGGCGAGATTCATCGAAATGTCCTGCATGGCGGCGTCTTGACGGCAAAAGGTGACGGATGTCAGGCAAAGCCAAGGAAGACGGCCAAGGCGCGATCGACCAACGCCATATCTTCATTGGAAACACGGCCGATAAAAGTCCCGGTCTTAGCGCGCGGCAGGGTGGCAATTTTATCGATCATGACGTGCGATCTCTGTCGAAGACCATTCTCCTCGGACGGCTCCAACCGAACGCGAAAGACTTCCTGCCGCGGCCGATCGCTGGTCAGAGGGACGACCGTAACCGAAGCGAGATGCTCGAATTCATCAGCTTGCACAATGATGGCCGGACGTGGTTTTCCATAGTCACGAACCAGCGCGACCGAAATGAGGTCGCCCCGTCTCACTTCCATTCACTGAAGTCTGCGAGCTCCAGCATGTCTTCCATGACACGGGTGCTTTCTTCGTCGGCATTGATCCTGGCAATATCCCTTGCCAGCGCTTCCCGGTAGCCGGGTGCATTGACGTCAGGTACCCAGATGGTCACCGGCTTGAGGCCGGCGGCCTTCATTTTTTCGCGGTGCCTGCGGACTCGCTCGGCTCCATCGGACATGGCGGCCTCCATTTGTTACATGTAACATAGGGCAGGCCGCCATCGCCTTCAAGAACCAAGGCGCCCTATCAGGCGATCTTGGCGGCCAGTTCGCCGGAGGCGTAGCGCTTGGCCATGTCGGCGGGGGTCAGGATCTTCTTGAACTTGCTGGCCTGGCCGGCGGTATTGAATTCCTGCAGGCGCTGCTTGCACAGCTTGACCATCGCTTCCATCGCCGGCTTGAGATATTTGCGCGGGTCGAATTCGCTGGGATTCTCGCTGAGAATCTTGCGGATCTGGCCGGTCATGGCCATCCGGTTGTCGGTGTCGATGTTGATCTTGCGCACGCCATGCTTGATGCCGCGCTGGATCTCCGACACCGGCACGCCCCAGGTCGGCTTCATCTCGCCGCCATAGGCGTTGATGATATCCTGCAGGTCCTGCGGTACCGCGGAGGAGCCGTGCATCACCAGATGGGTGTTGGGCAGCTTGCGGTGGATCTCCTCGATCACGCCCATGGCCAGAATGTCGCCATCCGGCTTGCGGGTGAATTTGTAGGCGCCGTGCGAGGTGCCCATGGCGATCGCCAGCGCGTCGACCTGGGTCTGCTGGACGAATTTCACGGCCTCGTCGGGATTGGTCAGCAACTGGTCATGCGACAACTGGCCCTCGGCGCCATGGCCGTCCTCGGCCTCCCCCATGCCGCTCTCCAGCGAGCCGAGCACGCCGAGTTCGCCTTCCACCGAAATGCCGCCGAGATGCGCCATGTCGGTGACGGTCTTGGTCACGTTGACATTGAAATCCCAGTCCGCCGGGGTCTTGCCGTCTTCCTTCAGCGAGCCGTCCATCATCACCGAGGTGAAGCCGGCCTGGATCGCGGTCATGCAGGTCGCCGGCCCATTGCCGTGGTCGAGATGCACGCAGACCGGGATTTGCGGATAGATCTCGGTGACCGCGTCCATCATGTGCTTGAGCATGATGTCGTTGGCGTAGGAGCGGGCGCCGCGCGACGCCTGGATGATCACCGGCGCATCGACGCTCGATGCCGCCTCCATGATCGCCAGCGCTTGTTCCATGTTGTTGATGTTGAAGGCCGGCACGCCGTAATCGTGCTCGGCGGCATGATCGAGCAATTGACGCAAGGTGATGCGGGCCATGGGGAACTCCTTGGATGGGGGCGGCGGCTTGACCGGCGGGAAGAATGCAGCCCCGCTCTTAACGCGGCGGACGCCGGAATCCAAGCCGCTGAAAGTCGCGGATGGGGCAGATGTCATGGCGGCGGAAGTTGGCTTAGCTTTTCTTGGTTTCAAGCGCTGTGACGCGCGCTTCGATATCGCCCACTCGCTCATCGAAGAAGCCGGAGGTCGCGCGCATCATCACCATCATGCCCGCACTGTCGTGTCGATTTTTGCGGACGACATCTTCGACCCGTTCAAGCCGCTCGCGCAGATCGACGATGCCGTCCTGAATCTTCATCAGGATGTCCAGCGTGATATCTGTGGGGCGGTCCGCCATAAATGGAACATACCATAAACATCGGTAGGGGGAAAGTGTAGTTGTATCAGCCTTTCGCGACCTTCAGCACATCCACGCCGGGCAACGGCTTGCCTTCCATCCACTCCAGGAAGGCGCCGCCGGCCGTCGAAATATAGGAGAAGTCACCGGCCACGCCGGCATGGTTGAGCGCGGCCACGGTATCGCCGCCGCCGGCCACCGAGATCAACTTCTTCGCCTTGGTACGCTCCGCCGCATGCTTCGCCGCCGCCACGGTGCCGTGATCGAACGGCGTCATCTCGAAGGCACCGACAGGGCCGTTCCAGACCAGCGTCGCGGCGTCATCGATCGCGGCGTTGATACGCTCGACCGATTGCGGGCCGACGTCGAGGATCATGCCGTCCGCCGGAATGGCGTCGAGGCCACAGACCTGCGAGGGCGAATGGGCGGCGAAGTGGAACGCCACCACCGCGTCGACCGGCAGTATGATGGCGCAACCGGCGGTCTCGGCCTTGGCGATGATGCGCAAAGCGGTGGCGGCAAGATCTTTCTCGCATAGCGACTTGCCGACGCCGATGCCCTGCGCGTGCAAGAAGGTGTTGGCCATGCCGCCGCCGATCACCAGCGCATCGACCTTGGTGACTAGATTTTCCAGGAGGTCGATCTTCGACGACACCTTGGCGCCGCCGACGATCGCGATCACCGGACGGGTCGGGGCGTCGAGCGCCTTGCCGAGCGCGTCGAGTTCAGCCTGCATGGTGCGGCCGGCAAAAGCGGGCAACACGTGGCCGAGGCCTTCGGTGGAAGCATGCGCGCGGTGCGCCGCGGAGAAGGCGTCATTGACCCAAATGTCGCCAAGCCTGGCCAGTTCGGCGACAAAGGCCGGATCGTTGTTCTCTTCGCCGGCATGGAAGCGGGTGTTCTCGAGACAGAGGATGTCGCCATCCTGCATCGCCGCCACGGCCTTGGCCGCGACCTCGCCGACGCAGTCTTCCGCGAACGCGACCGGCTTGCCGATGACCTCGGCCAGTGCCGCCGCCACCGGCTTCAGCGACTGCTTGGGGTCGACGCCCTTCGGCCGGCCGAAATGCGCCAGCAGGATCACGCGCCCGCCCTTGCCGGCGATTTCGGTGATACCAGCCGCGATGCGCTCAAGCCGGGTGGCGTCGGTGATCTTGCCGCCGTCCATCGGGACATTGAGATCGACGCGCACGAGCACGCGCTTGCCGGAAACATTGACGTCATCGAGGGTGCGGAAGGAGCTCATCTATGACCAATCTTCTGGGCTAAACTTGTCGCTAGATATAGGGGCCACCAGTTTCTTCTGGCGGAGTGCCTTCCGGCCGGCGTGCGACCTGCATGCCTTGCCGGAATGCGAATACGATAAATGCGAACAGGAGAATTCCGGCCGGAACGCCAATCCATGGAGGAAGTGTCATTCCGGCCTCCTGTTGCTGGAATTGATAGTTAGATCAGCTTGCCCATCGCCACGGCCGTGTCGGCCATGCGGTTGGAGAAGCCCCATTCATTGTCGTACCAGGACAGCACGCGCACCAGCGTGCCGTTCTGCACCTTGGTCTGGTCGAAGGCGAAGGTCGAGGAATGAGGGTCGTGGTTGAAGTCGATCGACACGTTCGGATGCGCGGTGGTGCCGAGGATGCCCTTGAGGTCGCCGCTCTCGGCGGCGGCCTTGAAGGCGGCATTGATCTCGGCGACGGTCACCGACTTCTTGGCAATGATCTTCAGATCGATCACCGAGACGTTCGGGGTCGGCACGCGGATCGAGACGCCGTCGAGCTTGCCGGCCAGTTCCGGCATCACCAGGCCGATCGCCTTGGCCGCCCCCGTCGAGGTCGGGATCATCGACATCGCCGCGGCGCGGCCGCGGTAGAGATCGCTGTGCAGGGTGTCGAGCGTCGGCTGGTCACCGGTATAGGCGTGGATGGTGGTCATGAAGCCGGTCTCGATGCCGACCAGCTCGTTCAGCACCTTGGCGACGGGCGCCAGCGCATTCGTCGTGCAGGACCCGTTGGAGACGACCAAATGATCCTTGGTCAGCGTCCGGTGGTTGACGCCATAGACGATCGTCGCGTCGGCGCCGTCGGACGGCGCGGAGACCAGCACGCGCTTGGCGCCGGCGGTGAGGTGCATCGAGGCCTTCGCCTTGGCGCTGAAGATGCCGGTGCATTCCAGCGCGATGTCGATGCCGAGGTCCTTCCAGGGAAGGGTGTTGGGATCGCGCACCGCGGTGACCTTGATCTTGCCCATGCCGATATCGATGCTGTCGCCATCGACCTTCACCTCGCCGGGGAAGCGGCCATGCACGCTGTCGAAGCGCAGCAGATGCGCGTTGCTTTCGACCGAACCGAGATCGTTGATGGCGACGACTTCGATGTCGGTGCGCTTGGACTCATAGATCGCCCGCAGGACGTTGCGGCCAATGCGGCCAAACCCGTTGATCGAAACCCGGACTGCCATTCAACTTCTCCCTGTAGTGCTCAAGACCTTGGTGTTGCTTGCATATAGTGATGTCTGGTCGGCATTTCATGCCCTGAATGGAACGCTGTTGCAATCGCACGGATCGAGCAGCGTTCCGACAGGGTTAAACGGCGTTGTGACGCCGTGTCGCGGCTTCCACCGCCGCCTCGGCGGTGATGCCGAAATATTTGTACAGCTCCTTGGCCGGCGCGCTGGCGCCGAACGTGCTCATGCCGATGAAGATACCGTCATGGCCGATCACGGCGTCCCAGCCGAATCGCACCGCGGCCTCGATCGCGATCTTGACCGGCGCGTCGCCAATAATGCCGCGGCGGCTCTCGTCCGGCTGCTGCAGCAGCAGTTCGAGCGAGGGCACGGAGACCACCCGCGTCGCGATGCCCTTGTCGGCGAGAAGCTTCTGCGCGACGACCGCGATCTCGACTTCGGAGCCGGAGGCGAAGATCGACACCTGCGCCTTACCCTCCGTCGGAATCAGCTCGTAGCCCCCCGTTGCGCAGAGATTGTCATCGTGATGCACGGTCCGCGCCGGCGTCAGGTTCTGGCGCGACAGCGCCAGCACCGTCGGGCCCTTGGTGTTTTCCAGCGCCAGCTGCCAGCATTCGGCGGTCTCGACCGGATCGGCCGGCCGGAAGGTGCGCATGTTCGGCATCGCGCGCAGCGACGCCAGGTGCTCGACCGGCTGATGCGTCGGGCCGTCTTCGCCGAGCCCGATTGAATCATGGGTCATGATGTAGACCACCGGGACGTGCGACAGCGCGGCGATGCGCATCGCAGGCCGGGCATAATCGGTGAAGCACATGAAGGTGCCGCCGGCCGGCGCGAAGCCGCCATGGGTCGAGATGCCGTTCATCGCCGCGGCCATGCCCATTTCGCGAATGCCGTAATGGATGTAGCGGCCGCTGAAATCGCCGGGCTTCACATCCTTGGCGTTCTTGGTGCGGGTGTTGTTGGACGGCGTCAGATCGGCGGAGCCGAGCAGCAGTTCCGGCATCATCGGCACCAGCGCTTCCAGCACCAGCTCGCTCGACTTGCGGGTGGCGATGGTCTGCGGTTCGTCGACCAGCTTCTGCTTCAGCTTGCGGATAGTATCGCCGAGCGCCGCCGGACGCTTGTGGTCGATGCGGCGGGTGAATTCGCCGCGCTCGGCCTCGGAGCGGGCGTCGAAGCGCTTCTTCCAGTCGGCGTGGGCCGGGGCGCCACGGGTGCCGGCGCTGCGCCAGGCCCGCAGCACGTCATCGGGAATTTCGAACGGGCCAAAGTCCCAGCCGAGCGCCTTCTTGGCGCCGGCCAGTTCCTCGGCGCCGAGTGGCTCGCCATGCGCCTTCGAGGTGCCGGCGCGGGTCGGGGCGCCGAAGCCGATCGTGGTCTTGCAGGCGATGAAGGAGGGGCGGTCGGATTGGTGCGCGTCGCGGATCGCGGCGGCGATCGCTTCCGGGTCGTGGCCGTCGATCCGCACCGAATTCCAGCCATGCGCCTTGAAGCGCTCGACCTGGTCGACGCTGTCCGACAGCGACAGCGGGCCGTCGATCGAGATGCCATTGTCGTCATGAAAGAAGATCAGCTTCGACAGCTTGAGGTGGCCAGCCATCGCGGCAGCCTCATGGCTGACGCCTTCCATCAGGTCGCCATCGGAGCACAGCACGTAAGTGTGGTGATCGACGATGTCGCCATATTCCGCGGCCAGCAGCCGTTCGGCCAGCGCCATGCCGACCGAGGAGGCGACGCCCTGGCCGAGCGGCCCGGTGGTGGTCTCGACACCGGCGGTGATGAAATTCTCGGGATGGCCGGGGGTCTTGGAGTGCAATTGGCGGAAATTCTTCAACTGGTCGAGCGTGACGTCCTCATTGCCGGTCAGATACAGCACGGCATAGAGCAACATCGAGCCGTGTCCGGCCGACAGGATGAAGCGGTCGCGGTCGGGCCAGCGCGGATCGGTCGAATCGAATTTCAGGAACTGGGTGAACAGCACGGTGGCGATGTCGGCGGCGCCCATCGGCAGGCCGGGATGGCCGGATTTGGCCTTTTCGACGCCATCCATGGCGAGCGCGCGAATCGCATTGGCCATCTTCGAGTGATCAACCTGCGCCATGTCAGTTTTCCGCCTGAATTGAAGGGATTGGGACGTTCCGCGTCCGCGAGAGATGCGGCTTTGCAGCAAAGTCGGGGCATAACGATGGAGAGACCGCTGGATAGCACCGGACTTCACCAGAGTCCAAGCAACTCCCAGGCGCGGGCTTGGTTGCTCTGCCCCGCTTGGCCCTCTTGCTGCAACCGTTTTCCAGCCTTTGCGGTGCATAGCTGTTCAGCGTCGTTGCGTCGGGCTCGCTTGCCACGTAAATTTCGGCCGCTAAAGGCTTGCCGAGGCGCCATTTTTGCTGCTGGCGTTGATGTCGCACCCAAGGTTCGCGTAGCCGTATGAACGATCGACCCGTCTATGGTCCTGCCAGCCCGGAGCCCGCCCATGGCGCGGTGGCCGAGATCGACGCGGCGACGCGGCGGTTGATGGCGGCGCTGGACGCGCTGGAGAGCGCGGTCGAACGCCGTCGCGAGGCCGATCGCGACGAGGACGAACTGGCGACGCGGATTCAAGCGCTCGGCGTCGACCGTTCACGGCTGGCCGACAAGCTCGACAGCACGCTGGTGAAATCCCGCCGGCTGGAACGCGCCAATCGCGAGATTGCCGGGCGGCTCGATGTCGCGATCGGCACGCTGCGCGACGTTCTCGACGCGGAAAATGCAGCGGACGATCCGTCATGAGCCACATCAATGTCACCATCAATGGCCGGCAATACCGGATGGCCTGCGAGGAGGGCCAGGAGGCCCGCCTGCTGCAGCTTGCCGGCAGCCTGGAATCCCGCATCGAGAACCTGCGCGGCAAGTTCGGCGAGATCGGCGACGCCCGCCTCACGGTGATGGCCTCGCTGACGCTGGCCGATGAGCTGGTCGACGCCAATGAGCAGATCCGCTCGCTGCGCGAGGAGCTGACCGCGTTGCGCGACGTCCGTGTGGCGGCCACCGACCGCGCCCGCGCCACCCAGACCGCGGTGGCCGCGGCGCTGAATGCCGCGGCCGAACGCATCGAGAAGACCACCCAGGTGCTCAACCGCACCATCGGCGGCGGCGTCGCGATCGGGTAGGGGCTGGTGACCTCTGGCCCATCTCCGCCATTGCGAGGTCAGGAAAGCCAATTGGATTTCCCTGACCTAGGAAGAAAGGGCACTTGTCCCGGACGCAGCGCAATGCGCCTCCGCAGGAGGCGTCATGAGCCGCGGAGCCGGGACCGCCAAAAACGTCGTTGCCTGATAAGGTCCCGGCTCTGCGGAGCGGCATAAGAATGCCGCACCGCGTCCGTGACACGAGTCCGATCTTTCATATCTCAGGATCAGCCAAAAGACCGGTCCCAAACTCGGAATGACGGCTGTGAGATCCCTACTTCCCTACTGGCGTAACCATCCCATCGCGCCTACATTGGGATCGC
This sequence comes from Tardiphaga sp., assembly GCF_025356345.1. Lineage (GTDB taxonomy): Bacteria > Pseudomonadota > Alphaproteobacteria > Rhizobiales > Xanthobacteraceae > Tardiphaga. Next base: position 2,203 of record NZ_JANXTC010000205.1, on the reverse strand, counting down.
GAAGCTGTGTCGCGCGTCAGAAGCCATAATATCCCCGGGGCCTTATCGATCCTCACGGGAACTGTCCCTGGCCGGGTCCGTGGATCCGGTCATATGGTGCCCACCTACTCTCGTAGGTGCTCCGGGATCGAGTGCTTCAACGGCCATCGCGGCTTCGCACTTTTTGATCAGAGGTCTCGATGAGACATGTTCAGATATTGCTGCCCGAGGCGTTGAGCGACTTTGTCGAGACCAACGTTGCGAGCGGCCAATATGCCTCCGCCAGCGATGTCATAGGCGATGCTCTGCGCCTGCTCGAAGCACAGCAGTCCGATGCCGCCAAGCTAGAATGGCTTCAGGAAGCTGTGCGTGTCGGCCTCGAAAGCGGCGATGCGGGCGAGGTTGATATTGAAGACGTCATCGCCGAGGCGAAAGCCCGACGTGCCGCTCCAGGACGGTAATGCGGGTCCGGCTGACGCGACTGGCGCGCAGCGACCTTCTCGCTATTTCGGATTACCTTACGCAACAGAGTGAAGCAGGTGCTTCGCCGGATCGCACAACGCTATCAACAGCTTTCGCTGTTTCCAAATCGCGGCACTCCCCGATCCGATATGCTCGCCGGCGTGCGGATGCTGGTCGTCGAGCGATGGCTTGTACTTTATATGGTGGGACCTGATGTCGTGGTTATTCTCCGTATCGTTGATGGTTCGCGCGACCTGTCACGGCTTTCCGTGCCCAATGACGATCTACTATGAGCGATAACGGGGCCGGTTCCCTAAAAGCCGAACTCCGTATCGCCGCCTTGTCACGTCGCGGTGCGCTGTCCGGCGACGAGCGCCGCGCCGCCGCGCGGGCCATCGCCGCGCGGGCCTTCCCGCTTGCCGTCACGCCGGGAATCATCGTCGCCGGCTATTCGCCGATCCGCGGCGAGATCGATCCGGTGCCGCTGATGCAGGCACTGGCGGCGCAAGGCGCGCGGCTGGCGCTACCGGGGATCGTGGCGCGGGATGCGCCGCTGCTGTTTCGCGCCTGGGAGCACGGCAGCACGCTGCTCGCGGGAGCGATGGGCATCCTGGAGCCGCCGCCGGACGCGCCGCGACTGATCCCGGATATCGTGCTGGTGCCGCTGGCCGCTTTCGACCACGCCGGCCACCGCATCGGCTACGGTGCTGGCCATTACGACCGCACCTTCGAGCAATTGCGGGCCATCCAGCCCTTTACCGCCGTCGGCATCGCCTTCGACGTGCAGGAAATCGCGAGGATTCCGGCGCGGCCGCACGACGTGGCGCTGGATTATGTGCTAACGGACACCCGGATGATTGATTTCCGGAGCATTTGATTTGCGCATTCTGTTTATCGGCGACGTGGTCGGCAAGACCGGCCGCAACGCCATCGCCGACCATTTGCCCGGCTGCGTGCGCGACTGGAAGCTCGATCTGGTGATCGTCAACGGCGAGAACGCCGCCGGCGGCTTCGGCATCACCGAGACGATCTACAATGATTTCATCGATGCCGGCGCCGACGCGGTGACGCTCGGCAACCACGCCTGGAATCAGAAGGAGGCGCTGGTATTCATCGAACGCGCGCCGCGGCTGATCCGGCCGCTGAATTTTCCGCGCCACACGCCCGGCCGCGGCGCCGCCATGATCGATACCAAGAACGGCGCCCGCGCTTTGGTCATCAACGCCATGGGCCGCGTCTTCATGGAGCCGCTCAACGACCCGTTCAGCGCCATCGGCAAGGAGATCGATGCCTGTCCGCTGGTCGAGGCGGTCGATGCCATCGTGATCGATTTTCACGGCGAGGCGACCAGCGAGAAGCAGGGCATGGGCTATTTCTGCGACGGCCGCGTCAGCCTCGTGGTCGGCACCCACACCCATGTCCCGACCGCCGATCATCAGGTGCTGCCCGGCGGCACCGCCTATATGAGCGACGCCGGCATGACCGGCGATTATGACTCGATCATCGGCATGCAGAAGGAAGAGCCGTTGCATCGCTTCACGACCGGCATTCCCTCGGGCCGGTTCGAGCCGGCGTTCGGCATCGCCACCCTGTCCGGCGTCGCGGTCGAGACCGACGATGCGACCGGGCTGGCGCTGCGGATCGCGCCGGTGCGGGCCGGTGGCCGGCTGGAGCCGGCGGTGCCGGGGTTTTGGGCGAGCTAGAGCATTTTCCGATCTTGCGGAATCGGGAGGGATTCCCTTTCGCGACAAATCGTGATTCA
>NZ_JANXTC010000008.1:0-2776 GCF_025356345.1 Tardiphaga sp. | reverse complement strand
AGCACCGCATGCGCCATTCGCGTGCCCGAGGTCAGCTGGGCAATCACCAGCGAAATGCCGATCGACGAGGCGACATTGCGCATCAGCGTCAGCATCGAGGTGCCGTCGGTGCGCAGATGGTTGGGCAGTGTCAGGAACGCCACGGTCGACAGCGGCACGAAGACGAGGCCGAGGCCGAAGCCCTGCGCGATGCTGACGATGACGATCTCGGGGACGCCGGTCTGGTCGGTCCAGCGCGCGGTGAAGAACAGGCCGAGCGAGATCAGCGCCATGCCGGCCATGATCAGCGTGCGCGCCTCGATATATTTCATCACCCGGCCGACCAGCATCATCGCCACGAAGGTGCCGGAGCCGCGCGTCGCCAGCAGCAGGCCGGCGGTCAGGATCGGGTAGCCGATCACGTTCTGCAGGAAGGGCGATGACAGCGCCATGGTCGAATACAACACCAGGCCCATCACCGCCATGAACACGCAGCCGCCGACGAAATTTTTGTCCTTGAAGATGGCGAACTGGATGAACGGCCGGTTCGAGGTCAGCGAATGCGCGAAGAAGTAATAGAAGCCGACCACCGCGATGATCGCCTCGGCGATGATCTCGTTGGATTCGAGCCAGCCGAGCTGTTCGCCGCGGTCGAGTGCCAGCTGCATCGAGCCGATGCCGATGGCGAGGGCGGCAAAGCCGAACCAGTCGAATTTCAGTTCGAGATTCTGCTTGGTCTCGTCCATGAAGATCACCAGGCCGGCGACGGTGACGATGCCGAACGGCAAATTGACGAAGAACACCCAGTGCCAGGAATAGGTTTCGGTCAGCCAGGCGCCCAGCGACGGGCCCATGATCGGGCCGAGCATCACGCCCATGCCCCAGATCGACATCGCCTTGGCGCGCTCATGCAGCGCGTAGGAGTCGAGCATGACGGCCTGCGACAAGGGTACGAGGGCGGCGCCAAAGACGCCCTGCAGCAACCGGAACAGCACCATCTGGGTGATGTCCTGCGCCAGCCCGCACATCACCGAGGCCACGGTGAAGCCGGCGGCGCAGACGATGAACACCTTCTTGCGGCCGAACCGGTTGGCGACCCAGCCGACCGGCGCGGTCATGATCGCGGCGGCGACGATGTACGAGGTCAGCACCCAGTTGACCTGGTCCTGCGACGCCGACAGCGAGCCCTGCATATAAGGCAGCGCGACATTGGCGATGGTGGTGTCGAGCGCCTGCATGATGGTCGCGGTCATGGCGCAGATCGTCACCATGTTCCGGCGCAGGCCGGGGACCGCGATCGGGGCAGCGGACGTGCTCACCGGCCTAGTCCTTCGCCGCCGCCGGAGACAGGCCGAACAGCGCCGCCAGCGAGCGGTGATGGTTGGTGTCGATCGAGGTGAACGAACTCATGCCGGCCTTCAGCTTCTGCACCGCGGGGTCGGCGTAATCGAGATAGATCCGCACCGGCACGCGCTGCACCACCTTGACGAAATTGCCGGTGGCATTCTGCGGCGGCAGGATCGCGAATTGCGCGCCGGTGCCCGGGCTCAGCGAACCCACGGTGCCCTTGAACACATGGCTCGGGAAAGCGTCGACATCGATGTCGACCTTCTGGCCGACCGCGATATAGGTGAAGTCGGATTCCTTCAGATTGGCGTCGACCCACGGCCTGGCGTCGTCGATGACGCTGAGGATCGGGGAGCCGGCGGCGACGAAGCGGCCGAGCTGGATGTTGTCGACCTGGGTGGCGATGCCGCTCATCGGCGCGCGCAAGGTGGTGTGGTCGAGGTTGCGCTGTGCCTGGTCGAGCGCGGCCTTGGCCTGCGCGTAGGGCGGGAACTGTTCGAGGGGCAGGTTAACGTCGCCGAGCAGCTGGTTCTTCGCCGTCGATGTCTGCTGCTTCAAAAGCTCGAGCTGCGCACGCGCCGTGACCAGCGCGGTGGTGGAATTGTCGAGATCGAGCTGCGAGCCGTAATTGCTTTTCACCAGCGTCGACTTGCGCTCGACGTCGCGCTGCTTCAGGTCGGAGCCCTGCTGCAGCAGGTCCTGCATCTGGCCGTAGATCGTCACATTGCTGACGAGGTTGTCATAGACCGTCTTCTCCTGAGCCAGCGTCGCCTGTGCCTGGCGCAGCGCGAACTGGAACGGTGCCGGGTCGATCTCGAACAGCACGTCGCCTTCCCTGACGTGCTGGCCCTCGCGCACCACGACCTTGTCGACCTTGCCGGAGATGTCCGGCGTGATCAGCACCTTCTGCGCGCCGACATAGGCGTCGTCGGTGGTCACGTAGCGGCCGCCCGACAGATAGAACGTCACGCCGCCGACCAGTGCGACCACCGGCAGCACCACCAGCAACAGCGTACGGCGATGGCGGCGCAGGACACCGGGGCCGGCTTGTGGCGTCGTCGCTGGCGAGTCGGATGGGGAATTGCCGGGGGCTGCTTTTTCCGGCGCCAATTTCAGAGCGGGGTCAGCCATAGGTCGCTTCCTTGGGGGCAATGGAGGTGGGCGAAGGGCCGGCATGCAGGGCCGCTTCGCGGACGTTGTGTTTGACGATCTCGAGCTGGGCGACCAGCAGATCGGTATCAGCGGAGCTGAGCCCCGCTAACGCGGTCCTTGTCAGTTCGTTGCGCAGGTCGGCCAGCTTCAGCATCAGGGGGCGGGCGGCCTCGGTCAGATACAGTCGCTTGACCCTGCGATCGCTGTCGTCGCTGCGGCGTTCGATAAGGTCGAGGTCGCATAATTTGTCGATCAGCCGGGTCAGGGTGATCGGCTGGATTTCCATCAACTCGGCGAT
>NZ_JANXTC010000153.1:0-14801 GCF_025356345.1 Tardiphaga sp. | reverse complement strand
ACTCAAGTATCGGGACCCGGGCTATGCGATGCCACACTTCGTATCGCATCGCGCCCGGGGCACAAGTCCTGAGTTACAAAGTTGCCGAAGCGATCAGGCCTTTTTGTTCTTCGCCACTTTCTTGGCAGGCGCAGCCTTTTTAGCAACCGGCGCCGGCTTCTTGGCTACCGTCGCTTTTGCGATCGGAGCTTCAGCGGCGATGCGCATCGACCTGGCATAGCTGTCGGCGGTGTTGTCGGCCGACACCAGCAGCCGCTTGGCCGCGAAGGCGCCATGCTCGGTCGCGTGTCTGGCAAGCTGCTTGAAGCGTTCTTTCTTGCCGGCATCGGTGGCCTTGGCGGCAAGCGCCAGATAGTGGTCGCGCCGGTTCTTGGCCGCCGCCAGCAGCGTCTTGTTCTGCTGCTTGGCAACCTGCCGGATGATGACGTCCAGATCGGCGTCCGCCATGATTCGTTCCCTTGCTAGATGATGGTCGGTGATATCAGCTCATCGGCGCTGGCGCCGGCCGTGGTCCGGCACAGCTCGCCCTCGACGCGCACGCCCGAACTGGCCAGCAGCCGCAATGCCTGCGGATAGATCTTGTGCTCGATCGCCAGCACCCGCGCCGCCAGCCTGTCCGGCGTGTCGTCGTCGGCCACGGCGACCGCCCCCTGCATTACGATCGGGCCGGCATCGGTCTCCGGAATCACGAAATGCACGGTGGCGCCGGAAATCTTGACGCCGGCTCGCAGCGCCTGACCGTGTGGGTCCAGCCCCGGGAACGAGGGCAGCAGCGACGGATGGATGTTCAGCATCCGGCCAAACCAGCGTTGCACGAAGTCGGCGGTGAACAATCGCATGAAGCCGCCGAGGCAGATCAATTCGATCTGGTGATCGTCGAGCGCGGCCTGCAGAACCGCTTCGAAGCCGGCGCGGTCGGAACCAAACGGCTTGCTCTCGATGACCAGCGTGGCAACACCGGCGGCCTTGGCATGAGCGAGGCCGGCGGCGTCAGATCGGTTGGAGATAACGAGCGCGATCCGGGCAGGGAAGCCTTCGGCGGCGGCCTCGATCAGCGCGGTCATGTTCGACCCGCGTCCGGAAATCAGGATGGCGACGCGGCGCATCAGGCTCTCACAATTTCAGTTCGAGGTGCCCGTCATAGACGACGCGCTCGCCGTCGCCGGCGTCGGTGACCTCGCCGAGCACGGTGACGGTCTCACCGCCCTCGCGCAGGATGTCCATTACCTGCTGCACGCTGTCACGCTTGACGATGGCGATCATGCCAACGCCGCAATTGAAGGTCCGCAGTAATTCCAGTTCGGCGATGTTGCCTTCGGCGGCCAGCCATTTGAACACTGGCAGCACGGTCAGCGCGGTGAGATCGATGCGGACGCCGAGGTCCTTGGGCAGCACGCGCGGGATGTTGTCGGTAAAACCGCCGCCGGTGATGTGGGCAAAGCCCTTGACGGCGCTCGTCTCGCGGACGGCGCGCAGGCAGGATTTGACATACAGCCGGGTCGGGGTGAGCAGGGCGGCGCCGAGCGTCATGAACGGCAGGAACGGCGCCTGGTCGGCATAGCTCAACCCGGTCTTCTCGACGATCTTGCGGACCAGCGAAAAGCCGTTGGAGTGCACGTCGGAGGAGGCCATGCCGATCACCACATCGCCGGCGGCGATATCCTTGGTCGGGAGCAGGGTGCCGCGTTCGGCGGCGCCGACGGCGAAGCCGGCGAGGTCGTAATCGCCATCCTTGTAGAGGCCTGGCATCTCGGCGGTTTCGCCACCGATCAGCGCGCAGCCGGATTCGCGGCAGCCTTCGGCGACGCCGGCGACGATCGAAGCCGCCGCCTCGGGGTCGAGCTTGCCGCAGGCAAAATAATCAAGAAAGAAAAGCGGCTCCGCGCCCTGGACCACGAGGTCGTTGACCGACATCGCCACCAGATCGATGCCGATGCCCTGATGGAAGCCCGCCTCGATGGCGATCTTGACCTTGGTGCCTACGCCGTCGGTGGCCGCCACCAGCACCGGATCCTTGAACCCCGCGGCCTTGAGGTCGAACAGGCCGCCAAAGCCGCCGATCTCGGCGTCGGCGCCGGCGCGGGCGGTGGCGCGAACCATCGGCTTGATGAGGTCGACCAGGCGGTTACCGGCGTCGATGTCGACGCCCGCATCCGCGTAAGTGAGGCCTTTTTTCGGGTCGGTCATGGCCGGTTTCCTGGCATTCAGCAAAACAGTGTATTTTCGGCTGGTTACGTCGGATTCTGGTCGCGTGCAATGGCTCGCAAGCGGCGGCGGCATGGACTATGTACAGGTCAAGCCGGTCGGGGTGGCGAAGCCCGGATTGCCATTCAGACCGGAGCCGGGAAGCGCCGTGTGAGTATACCGAACATCATTACGCTCGGCCGCATCCTTCTGGTGCCGGTCATTGTCTGGGCGATCGCGGCCAATCAGATGGAAATCGCCTTCGCGGTATTCGTCATTGCCGGCATCAGCGATGCCGTCGATGGTTTTCTGGCCAAGCGGTTCAACATGGCCAGCGAGCTCGGCGCGCTGCTTGATCCGCTCGCCGACAAGGCGTTGCTGGTCTCGATCTATGTCGCGCTCGGCATCTGGGGCGCGGTGCCGCGCTGGATCGTGATTCTGGTGGTGTCGCGCGATATCATGATCGTGGGCGCCGTGATTGTGTCATGGTTGTTCGGCAAGCCGATCCCGATGAAGCCCTTGATGGTGTCGAAGCTCAACACCGTGGCCCAGGTCGCGTTCGCCGCCTTGGTTCTGGCGGCCCTCGGATTTGGTTTCGATTCGTCCCCTTACGACTTGATTCTGATGGGTTTTGTTACGGTGTTGACGCTGCTGTCCGTGGCCTTCTATCTGGTCGGCTGGATGCGCCATATGAGTACGATCGAGCCGGATCACTGAATTCTCGATTGAGGCAACGAAGCCGGGCGTCCGGTTTGGAGTAGCTGCTTGGAAGCCCGCGTTCCCCCCCGTCAACTGGCGTTTGCTCTGCCCCACGCGGAAAGCCTATCGCGCGACAATTTTCTTGAGGGTCCCGCCAATGCAGACGCGCTCGGACTAATCGATCGCTGGCCGGACTGGCCCAACCGGGTGATGCTGCTGATCGGCCCCGAAGGCTCGGGCAAGAGCCATCTGGCGTCGATCTGGGCCGAGCAATCCGGAGCACGGTCGATTGCGTCACATGCGCTTACCGCCGCGGCCGTGCCCGGCGCGCTGGCGACCGGGGCGCTGGTGGTGGAGGACCTCAACCTCGGCGCGTTCGACGAACGCGCGCTGTTTCATTTGCTGAATTTAGCCCGCGAGGACGAGGCCTCCGTGCTGATCACCGCCCGGGTGGCGCCGGTGGCGCTGCCGATCGAGTTGCGCGACCTGCGCTCGCGGCTGCGCGCCATACCGGTGGTGCAATTGCTGCCGCCAGACGATCAGTTGTTTCGCGCCTTGATCGTCAAGTTCTGCGCCGATCGTCAGCTAGCCATCGACGAAAACGTGGTCAGCTTTCTCGCCAGCCGGATCGAGCGCTCGTTCGCCGCGGCCCGCGAAACCGTAGGACAGCTCGATGCCGAAGCGTTGCGGCTTGGCCGTCCGGTGACGCGCGCATTGGCCGCGGAACTGCTGCGCGGCGGCTGACTTAGCCCCTGAAGCGGCATTATGCGGCTTGACGGCGGCTTTGGCAGGTTGATCATGTCATTGGAACGTCACCCGCGTAGCACATGGTTTGGGCGGATTGCCTGCATCGCACGGCCGCATGAACTGGATGGATAGTTACCTGATGGACTCCGTGCAAGATATTGATATTGAAGAGAAAAATGGTGAAGCGAAGCCACCGGAGGTGATCGCTTCGGGACCCGACCGGTTCATCAACCGCGAGCTGTCGTGGTTGCACTTCAATCGTCGCGTGCTGGAAGAATCGGTCAATGCCGGCCATCCGGCGCTGGAGCGCGTACGCTTCCTGTCGATTTCCGCCAACAATCTCGACGAATTTTTCATGGTCCGGGTTGCCGGCCTGAAAGCGCAGATCCGCGAGGGGATTACCGAGCGCAGCCCCGACGGGCTGACGCCGACCGAGCAACTGGTGCTGATCAACGAGGCGGTGTCCCGGCTTGGCAAGGACCAACAGGCGATCTGGCGCGACCAGCGCAGCATGCTGGCCGATGTCGGCATCGTGCTGCTCGATGGCAAGGACGCCACCAAGAGCGAGCGGAGCTGGATCGAGGATCATTTCCTCCACAATATTTTTCCGCTGCTGACCCCGCTCGCGATCGACCCTGCGCATCCGTTCCCGTTCATCCCAAGCCTCGGCTTCACCATCGCCCTGCAATTGGCGCGGGTCGCCGACGGCAAGCCGATGAACGCGCTGATCCGCATGCCCGGCAAAATCGATCGCTTTATTAGGCTGCCGAATCCCGGCAAGGACGGCTCGACGCGGCTGATCACGCTGGAGCAGGCCACCGGCCTGTTCATCGGGCGGCTGTTTCCGGGCTATGTCGTCAAGGGGCTGGGTGCCTTCCGGATCATCCGCGACAGTGAACTGGAAGTCGAGGAAGAGGCCGAGGATCTGGTGCGGTTGTTCGAATCGGCGCTGAAGCGGCGTCGTCGCGGTTCGGTGATCCGACTCGAGATCGAAGCGACGATGCCGGCCGAATTGCGTGCCTTCGTGCAGCGGGCATTGTCGACGACCGACGACGAGATTCTTCTGGTTGACGGCGTGCTGGCCATGAACGAGCTGTCGCAACTGACCCGGCTCGACCGCCCCGACCTCGAATTCGTGCCCTATGTGCCGCGACATCCGGAACGGGTCCGCGATCATGGTGGCGATATCTTCGCGGCGATCCGGCAGAAGGACCTCGTGGTCCATCACCCCTATGAATCCTTCGACGTCGTCGTTCAGTTCCTGCAGCAGGCGGCGCGCGATCCCGATGTGGTCGCGATCAAGCAGACCCTGTACCGCACCTCCAATAATTCGCCGATCGTGCGTACGCTGGTGGAAGCGGCGGAGGCCGGCAAATCGGTGACGGCGCTGGTCGAATTGCGGGCGCGTTTCGACGAGGAAGCCAATATCCGCTGGGCCCGCGATCTCGAGCGTGCCGGCGTCCAGGTGGTCTACGGCTTCCTGGAATTAAAGACCCACGCCAAGCTGTCGCTGGTGGTCCGCCGCGAGGGCGGCACGCTGGCGACCTATGTGCACACCGGTACCGGCAACTACCATCCGGTCACCGCGCGCATCTATACTGACCTGTCGTATTTCACGTCCGATCCCGCGATCGGACGCGATGCGGCGCGGGTATTTAATTATATTACTGGCTACGCGGAGCCGAGCGACATCGAAAAGATGGCGGTATCGCCGCTGACACTGCGCAAGCGAATGATCGAACACATCCAGGGCGAGGCGGCGTTCGCCCGTGCCGGAAAGCCAGGTGCGATCTGGCTCAAGATGAACTCGCTGGTCGATCCGGATATCATCGACGCCCTGTATGACGCGTCGAATGCAGGGGTGTCGATCGAACTGATCGTGCGCGGAATCTGCTGCCTGCGGCCCGGCGTGCCGGGCCTGTCGGAAAACATCCGCGTCAAGTCGATCATCGGCCGCTTTCTCGAACACGGCCGGGTCTATTGCTTCGGTATGGGACATGGCCTGCCAAGCAACAAGGCCGTCATCTACATCTCGTCCGCCGACATGATGCCGCGCAATCTCGATCGTCGCGTCGAGGTGCTGTGCCCGCTGCAAAATCCGACGGTGCATACGCAAGTGCTCGAACAGATCATGGTAGCTAATCTGAAGGACACCGAGCAGAGCTGGCAGTTGTTGCCGGACGGATCTTCAACGCGTATGAAGGCCGCGAAGGGTGAGGAACCCTTCAATCTGCACGATTACTTCATGACCAATCCGAGTCTGTCTGGCCGTGGAAAGTCGCTTGAGAAATCTTCGCCACGTCGGCTCACCCGCAAGGCAGAGCGCGAGCAATCGTCCTAAGGAATCCGCCACATGGTAGCGCGTCCTCGAAAGCGCGCTGCCAGCGTCGCGGTAATCGACATCGGTTCCAACTCCGTCCGTCTCGTCGTCTACGAAACGCTGTCGCGCAGCCTGGTCACCCTGTTCAATGAAAAGGCGTTGTGCGGCCTCGGGCGCGAGGTGCAATCGACCGGCCTGCTGGCCGCTGACGCGGTAGCCAAGGCGCTCACCGCGCTACGGCGGTTTCGTGCGCTGTGCAAGATCATGCAGGTCGGCAGCGTACACGCCATTGCGACCGCGGCGGCGCGCGACGCCAGTAACGGGCCGGATTTCATCGCCGCGGCGGAAAAGATTTGCGGCTGCGCCATCCAGATCATCTCGGGGCCGCGCGAGGCCAAGCTGTCGGCGCTGGGCGTGATTTCCGGAATTCACAAGCCGGACGGCCTGGTTGGCGATCTCGGCGGCGGCTCGCTCGAGCTGATCGACGTGAAGGGCAATTCGGTTCGAACGGGCATCACGCTGCCGCTCGGTAGCCTGGCGCTGCAGGATGCCTCGGAGAAATCGCCCAAGCGCGCCGAGAAAATCGTCAAGACCGCGCTCACCGGCGTGACGCAATTGACCACGGCGCTAGGTCGCAATTTCTATGCGGTCGGCGGCACCTGGCGCGCGCTGGCGCGGCTGCATATCGTCCAGAGCGGATATCCGCTGCGCGTGATGCACGGCTACACGTTGCCGGCCGTCGAAGCGCTGGATTTCGTGCGGCGGCTGAGGCGGTTGGCTACCGCCAATATCCTCGCCAATATCGACGCCATTGCCGAAGCGCGACAGCCGTTGCTGGTCTATGCCGCGCTGGTGCTCGAACACATCATCCTGACCGCCAAGCCGAAGGCCATCGTGTTCTCGACCTATGGCGTGCGCGAAGGTCTGCTGTTCGAGATGTTGCCGACGGCGGTGCGCGCGCAGGATGGTCTGGTTATGGCGGCGCAGGGGCTGAACGGATTGCTGTCGCGTTCGGCGCGTCACGGCCAGGAGCTCAGCGACTGGAGTGACCGCTTTGTTCGCGTTGCGAAGTTGAAGGAAACCGAGGAAGAGCGCCGGCTGCGCCGCGTTGCCTGCCTTTTGTCCGACATCGGCTGGCGGGTGCATCCGGACTACCGCGGCGAGCAGACGCTGCATCTCATCACCAATGGCAATTTCGGATCGGTCGACCATCACGGCCGCGCCTTTCTGGCGCTATCGGTCTATTACCGCTATGCCGGCTTCAGCGCCGAGAATGAGCCGCCGGAATTGGTGCGGGCGCTGGTGACCCCGGCCCAGGTCGAGCGCGCCCGCGTCCTCGGCGCCATGTTCCGGGTGGCGCATCTGATATCCGCGGCGCGGCCCGGCGTGCTGCCGGCCACGCATTTCAAGTCGGAAGATCGCAAGCTGATGCTGGTGTTCGAGCATCGCATGGTCGATCTCGTTGCCGATCGCGTCGGCAGCCGCTTCAAGCAGTTGGCGCGGCTGGTGGGCAAGAGCGGGACGATCGTGAGAAGGTAGGCGGCGGGCTGAGGCCTATCCCCGTCATTGCGAGGTCAGGGAAAGCCAATTGGCTTTCTCCTTAGCGAAGCGACGCGGCAATCCATAGCAGCGAAGCGACGCGGCAATCCATAGCGCCGAACGCTCCGCAAGAATTGGATTGCTTCGTCGCAACGGCTCCTCGCAAGGACGGTGGAGGGAGCGGTGCTTCTGGTTAGCCGCGGTCGACCCGCACGACGCGGCCTTTTTCGATCGCCAGCGCCAGTCGGCCCTGTTTCAGTGCCAGCGCGGCTTCGCCGAACAGCTCGCGACGCCAGCCACTCAGCGCCCCGACATCGGCGTGGTCGTCATTGGCGATCTGTTCGAGATCATCAACGGTAGCGATCACCTTGGAGGCGACGGCGTGACGCTCCGAGGTCATACGCAGCAGAACTTTCAGCAACTCGACGATGGCACCGCCATTGGCATTGCCGCGTGGCTTTTCGATTTTGGGCAGCGACGCGGGATCGCGCGCGATGCCACGCTGCACCGCCGCGACGATGTCGGAGCCCCATTTCGAGCGGTCAAAGCCTTTCGGCAGCGAACGCAGATTGGCAAGCTTTTCCAGGCTGGTTGGCGCGTGGGTGGCGATATCGCCGACGGCGTCGTCCTTCAGCACGCGGGAGCGCGGCACGTCGCGGCTCTGCGCTTCCTGTTCTCGCCAGGCCGCGACTTCCATCAGCACCGCGAGTTCTTTCGGCTTGCGGACGCGGGTCTTCAGGCGCTCCCAGGCGCGCTCGGGATGAAAGTCATAGGTCTTGGGCGAGGTCAACACGTCCATTTCCTCGGAGACCCAGTCGTTGCGACCCCGTTTCTTGAGGTCGGCATCGAGCGCGGCGAACACATCGCGCAGATGGGTGACGTCGGAGACGGCGTAGTGGATCTGCTCCTCCGTCAGCGGGCGGTGTGACCAGTCGGTGAAGCGGTGGGTCTTGTCGGGGCGGTGGCCGGTGATGCGCTCGACCAGCTGGTCGTAGGCGATGCTGTCGCCATAGCCCAGCACCATGGCGGCGACCTGGGTGTCGAAGATCGGGTGTGGCACAATGCCGGCGCGATGCCAGACAATCTCGATGTCCTGGCGGGCGGCGTGAAAGACCTTGAGCACAGCCTCGTTGGCCATCAGGTCGAAGAACGGCTTCAGGTCGATGCCATCGGCCAGCGTGTCGATCACCAGCGCGTCTTCCGCGCTGGCCATCTGGACCACGCAGAGCAGCGGATAATAGGTGGTCTCGCGCAGGAATTCCGTGTCGACCGTGATGACGGGATGTTTGGCGAGCCGTTCGCAGGCCGCGGTCAGCTGGGCTGTGGTGGTGATCAGTTCCATGTCCGGTCCATAACGCTTTTGTTGATGGCGTTCGGCCGAAAAGGCTGTTGAGTCAAGGGTATTCAGGCAGAACTGGCGCCGGACGGAGCCGAATGGGATGGTTCAGGTCCCGCAAAAGGTCTGCATGACACGCTGATCCGGCAGCGGCGGGTCGGCGTAGCCCGCATACGCCGGCTGATTCTCGAAAGGCCGTGCCAGGACTGCCAGCAAGGCTTCGAACGGCGCGTAATCACCGGCCGTTGCGGCCTGGATCACCGCCTCGACGCGGTGATTGCGCGGAATGAAGGCCGGATTGACCGCCTGCATCGCCTGATGACGGGCGAGGGCGTCCCCCGGGTCCAGGACGAGGCGGGCCTTCCACTTCACCGCCCAGGTGTCGAAGGCCACGGGATCGGTGAACAAGTCACGCAAAGCGGCGTCGCCGGCGGGGTCGAGCGCGGCGTCGCCCAGCCGCCGGAAGGTCAAGGTGAAGTCGGCCTGGTTGGCCGCCATCGCCGCCAGCAGGTCCTGCGCCAGCAAAGCGTCGTCCGGGCGCGCGCTGAACAGTCCGAGCTTGCGGCGCAGACCAGCCTGATAGGCGCTGTCAAAGATGTCCGAAAATCCGGCGAGCAATCCTTGCGCGATCTCGATCGCCGTTTTCTGGTCGGGATCGATCAGCGGCAGCAGCGTTTCGGCGAAACGGGTCAGGTTCCACAGCGTGATGCGGGGCTGGTTGGCATAGGCGTAGCGGCCCTGCTCATCGATCGAACTGAACACGGTGGCGGGGTCGTAGTCGTCCATGAAGGCGCAGGGGCCGTAATCGATGGTCTCGCCGGACACCGAGCTGTTGTCGGTGTTCATGACGCCGTGAATGAACCCGACCAGCAGCCAGCGCGCCACCAGCTCCGCCTGGCGCTGAATCACGCCGGCGAGCAGCGCGCGATAGGGATATTCGGCCGCGGCGGCGTCGGGATAATGCCGGGCAATCACGTGATCGGCGAGATGGCGCAGCGCCTCGCTGTCCTCGCGCGCAGCGAAAAACTGGAAGGTGCCGACGCGGATATGGCTGGCGGCGATGCGCGTCAGCACCGCGCCGGGCAGCATGGTTTCGCGCTGCACCAGCTCGCCGGTGATGACGGCGGCGAGCGAGCGGGTGGTCGGGATGCCGAGGGCGAACATCGCCTCGCTGACGATATATTCGCGGATCACCGGACCCAGCGCGGCGCGGCCATCGCCGCGGCGCGAAAACGGAGTCGGCCCGGAGCCCTTGAGCTGGATGTCGCGGCGGACGCCGTCGCGGTCGAGCACCTCGCCCAGCAGGATGGCGCGTCCATCGCCAAGTTGCGGCGTGAAATGGCCGAACTGGTGCCCGGCATAGGCCATCGCCAGCGGATCGGCGCCGTCTGGCACGCGCTTGCCCGCCAACACTTCGACGCCCTCCGGGCTGGCAAGCCAGTCGGCGTCGATGCCGAGCTGTTCGGCCAGCGGCCGGTTCAGCTTGATGAGCCGGGGGGCAGCGACCGGCGTCGGCGCTACCCGTGCATAGAAATTGGCGGGCAGGGTGGCGTAGCTGTTGTCGAACGGGAACTGGATTGTCATGCGGTTGAGATGGGGGGTAGCCCGGAAATCCGCAACGGTCCCGGGCGCGTCTGACTCGTCCTAGGCCGCGCGGACGGTGGCCAGGAACTTGTCGACCTCGATCTTGAGTCGGGTGCTTTCCACCGACAGTGACTGCGCCGCCGACAACACCTGGCTGGATGCCGCCCCTGTCTCGCTGGCGCCGCGACTGACTTCGGTGATCTCGCTGGCCACCCGGCCGCTCAGCTCGGCGGAGTTTTGCACGTTTCGCGCGATCTCCTGCGTCGCCGCGCCTTGCTCCTCCACCGCCGCGGCGATCGCGGAGGATACTTCGGAGATCAGGGTGATGGTCGAGCCGATCTCCTGGATGGTGACGACGGTGTCGGCGCTTGCCGCCTGCATCTCGGCGATCTGCGTGCTGATCTCGTCGGTTGCTTTGGCGGTCTGTGAGGCCAGCGCCTTGACCTCCGCCGCCACTACCGCAAAGCCCCGCCCAGCCTCACCGGCGCGCGCGGCCTCGATGGTCGCGTTCAGCGCCAGCAGATTGGTCTGTTCCGCGACCGCGGTGATCAGCTTGACGACGTCGTCGATCCGCGCGGTTGCGCGCGACAATTTCGCGATGCTGTCGTTGGTCTGGCCAGCCTGTCGCACGGCGGTATGGGCGATACGGTTGGATTCATGAACCTGACGCCCGATCTCGTTGACCGATGAGGTGATTTCCTCGGTGGCCGCGGCGACCGACTGGATATTGCTGGATACCAGATGCGATGTGGCCGCGGCCGATCCCGACAATGCCATAGTGGCATCCGAGGTCGAGGTCAGCGTCGTCGCCGAGGCCTCAAGTTCGGTGGATGCGGACGCCAGCGAGCCCGCCAATTCACCGATCAGGGCCTCGAACTCGCGCGTGGCCCGGCTGATCGTTTCGGCTCGGGCCGCCTTGATCGCTGAATCGGCTCCCGCGGCGTCTTCCGCCGTACGCTTCGAGATCAGCGCCTCCTTGAAAATCTGTAACCCGCTGGCAATGCGGCCGATCTCGGTGGCGGCGCCCTGGTGCGGAATCATGACGGATAGTTCGCCCGAGGTCAGCTGTCCCATCGGCTTCAGGATCGAGGCGATGCCACTGGCGATGTCGCGCACCAGATAGACGGCCGAGCCGATGCCCAGCACGACGGCGGCGCCGAGCAGGGCGATCATCATTCGTACCGCGCTGGAATAGGTGTCGCTGGCGGTGGTGCCGGCGATCTCGGCGCTTTTGTCGTTCAGCTCGACCAGCTTCGCCAGGGTGGCATCCAGCGCTCGCCCCGTCGGAACCACCTTTCTGGCGTTGATATCCTTGGCGGCGACAAGGTCGCCCTTGGTGGCGAGGGCCTGAACATCATTGGACCCGGCGATGAAGTCTTTCCATTGCGTATTCAGCTGGATGGCCAGCTCGCGCTCCGCGGGCGAGGACACCAGCGGCTCGTAGTTCTTCAGGGCTTTTTCGAAATCGGCCTTGCGGGCAACGAGGTTCTTGTCGACATCGGGCCGGTCGGCATCCACCACGATCAGGTGATCGCGGAGCACAGCGCGGAAGCGCGCGGATTGTACGCGCATTTCGCCGATCCAGCGAACGCTCGGCAACCACTGGGTCTGAATCGCCTGGGCCGCGGAATTGATGCCCCGCATCTGCACCACTGCGAGGCCGCCGATCGTGGCGATGACAAGAAACAAAAACGCGACGATGCCAAACAGCTTGGCGCTTATGGAATATCTGGCGAGCACAAAAATATCCTCGGCTATCCGGCTCTGTCTTGCCGCTGGCCATGGCTGGCAACCGGAGACGGAGATGTTGATGGCTAATTCGAGCTGAAGTGCCTGCCGTCAAAAAGGGCAGGTTTTATGGTTCCATTTTCAATCCGATCTCCTCAATGCTTGGTTAATCCTCGGCCAAATACTGCCTATTTCGTTGATTTATCAGCGTAATATCAGTATGAAATATACTCAGATACCTTTGTGAAAGAGTCTTTGCAATCTGGGTGCGCAATTCTTGTGCGGAGCCCTTTTGGCGTACGGGCGGCGTTGCCGGCCTTCAAGGCGTGGAGATCGGTCACGGAGCAGCGTCGGGACGCGGATGCTATCGTGGTTCGGTTGCCGCGCCCGGTCCGGTCGGGTAAACACTGCGCTTCGCGCTCAGCCGCGAGCCCGATTCTGCCCTCTGACGATATTCCAGGATTTTCATGCATCGCTACCGGTCTCACACCTGCGGCGCGCTCCGCGACAACCATATTGATCAGACCGTCCGTGTTTCCGGCTGGTGCCACCGGATCCGCGACCATGGCGGCGTGTTGTTTATCGACCTGCGCGACCATTACGGCCTGACGCAGTGCGTCGCCGATCCGGAATCTCCGGCATTCAAGGACGCCGAGATGCTGCGTTCGGAATGGGTGGTGAAGATCGATGGCCGCGTGCGCCGTCGCCCGGAGGGCACAGAGAACGCCGACCTGCCGACCGGCGCCGTGGAAATCTACATTTCCTCGATCGAGGTGCTGGGCGCGTCGCTGGAATTGCCGCTGCCGGTGTTCGGCGACCAGGATTATCCGGAAGATATCCGGCTGAAGTACCGCTTCCTCGATTTGCGCCGCGAAAAGCTGCACCAGAATATCATGACCCGCGGCGCGATCGTCGACTCGATGCGCAAGCGGATGAAAGAGCAGGGCTTCTTCGAATTCCAGACGCCGATCCTGACGGCGTCGTCGCCGGAGGGCGCGCGCGACTTTCTGGTGCCGTCGCGCATTCATCCCGGCAAGTTCTACGCACTGCCGCAGGCCCCGCAGCAGTACAAGCAGCTGCTGATGATGTCCGGCTTCGACCGCTATTTCCAGATCGCGCCCTGTTTCCGCGACGAGGACCCGCGCGCCGATCGTCTGCCGGGCGAGTTCTACCAGCTCGATCTCGAGATGAGCTTCGTCGAGCAGGAAGACGTGTTCGCGGCGGTTCAGCCGGTGATCACCGGCGTGTTCGAGGAATTCGCCAAGGGCAAACCGGTTAACAGCGACTGGCCGAAGATTCCGTACGCCGAGTCACTGCGGAAGTACGGCAGCGACAAGCCCGACCTGCGCAACCCGCTCGAGATGCAGAACGTTGCCGAACATTTTCGCGGCTCCGGCTTCAAGGTGTTCGCCCGGATGCTGGAAAACGACACCAACCAGGTCTGGGCGATCCCGGGACCGACCGGCGGCAGCCGCGCATTCTGCGATCGCATGAATTCGTGGGCGCAGGGCGAGGGCCAGCCTGGCCTCGGCTACATCATGTGGCGTGAGGGCAATGAAGGCGCCGGCCCGCTTGCCAACAATATCGGTCCGGAGCGCACCGAGGCGATCCGGGTTGCGCTTGGTCTCAAGGCCGGCGACGCCGCGTTCTTTGTCGCCGGCGATCCCGCGAAATTCTACAAGTTCGCGGGCCTGGCGCGCACCCGGCTCGGCGAGGAATTGAACCTGATCGACAAGGAGCGTTTTGCGCTGGCCTGGATCGTCGATTTCCCGATGTACGAATATAATGAGGACGACAAGAAGGTCGAGTTCTCGCACAACCCGTTCTCGATGCCTCAGGGTGGCATGGAAGCGTTGCAGGGCCAGGATCCGCTGACCATCAAGGCGTTCCAGTACGACATCACCTGCAACGGTTTCGAGATCGCCTCGGGTGGCATTCGCAACCATCGCCCGGAAGCGATGGTGAAGGCGTTCGAGATCGCCGGTTATGGCGAGAGCGACGTCATCGAGCGGTTCGGCGGCATGTATCGGGCGTTCCAGTACGGCGCGCCACCGCATGGCGGCATGGCGGCCGGCGTCGATCGCATCGTGATGCTGTTGTGCGGCACCATCAACCTGCGCGAAATCTCGCTATTTCCGATGAACCAGCGCGCCGAAGATCTCTTGATGGGCGCGCCATCGGAGGCTTCGCCCAAGCAATTGCGCGAGGCACACATCCGGCTCAATCTGCCGGAAGCCTGATTTGATCTAAACCTCATCACTAAACATTAGAGTTCGGTTGCGCGGGAGCGTTCATGTCATCCTCTTCTGAAGATCTCGCCAAGGCGGCGCTTGCCTATCATCGTCTTCCGCGTCCGGGTAAGCTGGAAATCCAGGCGACCAAGCCGCTGGCCAACCAGCGTGACCTGGCACTGGCCTATTCGCCGGGCGTCGCCGCGCCTTGTCTGGCGATTGCCGCCGATCCGAACGAAGCGGCATGGTTGACCGCGCGGGCCAATCTGGTCGCGGTGGTCTCCAACGGCACCGCGGTGCTTGGCCTCGGCAATATCGGCCCGCTGGCGGCGAAGCCGGTGATGGAAGGCAAGGCGGTCCTGTTCAAGAAGTTCGCCGGCATCGACGTGTTCGACATCGAGATCGCCGCCGACACCATCGAACGTGTGGTCGA
>NZ_JANXTC010000151.1:0-54176 GCF_025356345.1 Tardiphaga sp. | reverse complement strand
GAACAGCGAATGGGCGCGCAGTGCCTGGTTGATGTGGTGCACGACGGAGACGTTCTCGACGTCGTACAGCGTCTCGCCCTTGAGCTGGCCGGCGTCGCGCAGCAGGGTCTCGATCTTCTCCATGCCGTCTTCGGTCAGCGTTACCGTGCGCTGCTTCTCGTCGACCTCGAAGTCGGTCTTCTTCTCCAGCTTGGGCAGGAAGGTGTCGATGGTGTTGTAGAATTCCGAGCGGTCGTCGAGCGGGCCGGAGATGATCAGCGGCGTGCGCGCCTCGTCGATCAGGATCGAGTCGACCTCGTCGACGATGGCGTAGAAATGGCCGCGCTGGCACATGTCCTCGAGTCGGTACTTCATATTGTCGCGCAGGTAATCGAAGCCGTATTCGTTGTTGGTGCCGTAGGTAATGTCGCAGGCATAGGCGGCCTGGCGCTCGCCGTCGTCGAGGCCATGGACGATCACGCCGGTGGTCAGGCCGAGAAAGCCGTAGATCTGGCCCATCCAGCCCGAGTCGCGCTTGGCGAGATAGTCATTCACGGTGACGACATGGACGCCCTTGCCGGCCAGCGCGTTGAGGTAGACGGCGAGGGTGGCGACCAGGGTCTTGCCTTCGCCGGTCTTCATCTCGGCGATGTCGCCCTCATGCAGCACCATGCCGCCGATCAGCTGGACGTCGAAATGGCGTTGGCCGAGCGTGCGCTTGGCGGCCTCGCGGACGGTGGCAAAGGCGGGGACCAGCAACTCGTCCAGCGTCTTGCCGGCGGCGATCTGCGCCTTGAACTCGGCGGTGCGCGCCTTCAGGGCCTCGTCGGAGAGCGCCGCGATCTCGGGCTCCAGTGCGTTGATGGCCTCGACGCGGGTGTTGTAGGCCTTGATGCGGCGGTCATTGGCGGAGCCGAAGAACTTGCGGGCGAGCGCGCCGATCATAACGAAATCCTGTCTTTGCCGTTCGGCTTTGCTGCCGTGGGGTGGTCCGATGGAGACGCATGTCGGTATCGACACGCCTCCCCGGGGCCCCGAAAGGGGGAGGCCACGAAAATGGCGCGGGGATGACGTAATCAAGGGTTCAGGGGCCAAAGCGTTCCGATGGCCCATGCACAGCCGAAATCGCGCCTTCGCCACCGGCCTAGTTTGGCACAGATATGGCTGCGACAGAGGGTTGTCAACGTCTCCACTTCGGCGCGAACCTGTCAAGGATTTCATCATTTTGACAGAGTTTTCGCGTTGCCAATTGCAGTCATTTAAGTGAGTGTCCCGCCGATCCCGACAGGCCACCTTCCGAGACAAGGATTTCCCATGACGTTCCCGATGCCCGACAAGAAACCGGGCCAGCGCCCGGGCCTCGCACTCGCCAGCATCACCGGCGCCTTCGCCCTGGCGATGCTGTCCAGCTTCCCGGTCTATGCCCAGGATAGCAGCGCCGCCAACCCGGTTCTCGCCAAGGTCAACGGCTCCGAGATCCGCCAGAGCGACGTCACGATTGCCGAAGAAGAACTCGGCGCCAGCCTCGCCCAGATGGACCCGGCGACCAAGAAGGACAATGTGCTGTCGTTCCTGATCGATATGAAGATCGTCGCCAAGGCCGCCGAGGACAAGAAGATCGCCGACCGCGATGATTTCAAGACCAAGCTGGCTTTCGCCCGCAACCGCCTGCTGATGGACAATCTGCTGGCCGTTGAAGGCAAGGCGGCGGTCACCGACGACAACATGAAGAAGGTCTATGACGACGCCGCCAAGCAGATCACTGGCGAAGCCGAAGTCCACGCCCGCCATATTCTGGTGGAGACCGAGGCAGAGGCCAAGACCGTCGAGGACGAACTGAAGAAGGGCGCCGATTTCGCCGAACTGGCCAAGAAGAAGTCGAAGGATCCGGGCGCGGCCGATGGCGGCGATCTCGGTTTCTTCACCAAGGACCAGATGGTGCCGGAATTCTCCGCGGTCGCTTTCGCGATGGAGCCCGGCAAGATCTCGGATCCGGTGAAGTCGCAATTCGGCTGGCACGTCATCAAGGTCGAGGAAAAGCGCAACCGCCAGGCGCCGGCCTTCGAGCAGGTCAAGCCGCAGATCGAGACCTATGTGGTGCGCAAGGCGCAGGCCGACTACGTCACCAAGCTGCGCGAAGGCGCCAAGGTCGAGCGCATGGACCAAGCCGCCGCGACCCCGGAAGTCGCCAAGCCCGCCGAAGCCCCGAAGGCTGACACGCCGAAGCCGGCCGACAGCAAGATGGCCCCTGCGAAGAAGTAAGCAGGCGAAGCTCCTTTCTTCCCTTCTCCCACGGCCGCCGCGCAGCGGCGGCTGGCGGGAGAGGGTGGCGCGCCGCGCAGCGGCGTTCGAGCGTTTTCGCTGAAAGTAACGATCCAAAAAAAGCCCGCCCTCTTTGCAGAGCGCGGGCTTTTTGCTGACGGACTTCGTCTCAGCCGATCTTGCGACCAATATCCAGAAACTTCTGCCGGCGCTGCTGGCGGATCGTCGCGGGGTCCAGCCCGCGCAGATCGTTGAAGGCCTCGGCGATCGCGTCGCCGGTGGTGGCGATCATCAAAGCCGGGTCGCGGTGCGCGCCGCCGGCCGGCTCTTTGAGGATTGAATCAATGACGCCGAAGCGCAGCAAATCCTGCGCGGTGATCTTCATGTTGGTGGCGGCTTCCTGCGCCTTGGCGGAATCGCGCCACAGGATCGAGGAGGCGGCTTCCGGCGAGATCACGCTGTAGATCGCGTGCTCCAGCATCAAGACGCGGTTGGCGGTGGCGATCGCGATGGCGCCGCCGGAGCCGCCTTCGCCGATGATTACGGCGACGTTGGCGACGCCGAGCCCGAGACAAGTGTCGGTCGAGCGCGCGATCGCCTCGGCCTGGCCGCGTTCCTCGGCGCCGATGCCGGGATAGGCGCCGGCGGTGTCGACCAGCGACAGCACCGGAATGCCGAAGCGGTCGGCCATTTCCATCAGCCGGACAGCCTTGCGGTAGCCTTCCGGCCGCGCCATGCCGAAATTATGCTTCAGCCGGCTTTCGGTGGAGTTGCCCTTTTCCTGGCCGAGGATGCAGACCGCCTCGCCGCGAAACCGGCCGAAGCCACCGATCAGCGCCTCGTCGTCGCCGAATTTGCGGTCGCCGGCCAGCGGCGTGAATTCGGTGATCAGCGCCTCGATGTAGTTCATGCAATGCGGCCGGGTCGGCCAGCGCGCCACCTGGGTCTTCTGCCACGGCGTCAGATTGGCATAGAGCTCGTTCAGCGTCTGCGCCGCGCGGTCCTCGATGCGAACGATCTCGTCACCGATATCGCTGCCGCCGGCGGCGAGCGCGCGCAACTCGTCGAGCTTGGATTCAAGTTCGGCGACCGGCTTTTCGAAGTCGATATAGCTGCGCATGTTTTCGGACATTCAAAAGATATGGGGACGAGGCGTGGCCGGCGAAACTGCCGTCGCCCGCTTTTCAAGTCAAATGGGCCGCCGAGTCAAGCGGCGGCGTGGCGATTATGTTTGTTAAATCAAGAGGTTAATTTTTGGCTGCCGGGGGTGCGATTTGCTCCCGTCGGGTTCCGGTGCGCGACGCCGCGGCGGCACCTCGGCACCTCGGCACCGTCTGCGCGGTTCCGCGTTAACTTTTGGTTAACCATCGGGAGCGCTAGGTGAGGTTGCGACGGCGTCGAATCACTAACCAAAAACCATCGCGCGATTTCATCAAGTCCGGATCTCTACGGAGAGACCGCCGTACGCCCGTCGTCGTGACGGGCGCGAGTTCCTTCGCATCGATCGGCAGGCCGGAACCGACAATAGTCGGACGCGGAGCCGGTGGGCGACCTTTCACCCGAACGATCCGGAGTAGACCAGTGGCAACCCTTGCGTTGGCGCGCCGCCGCATGCTGGCTGGCGGCATCAGCATGGTTCTGATCGCGGCGCAGTCGCTGCCAATGGCCGGATCGGCATGGGCCGCCGGCGCCAACGTCGGTGCCCCGAACCCGATGTCGCCGACGCCCACCCCGGTGGTGACGAGCGCGGCAATTGCAAATCCATCGGTTGGCGGCGGCGGTTGCTCGCAGCAATATACCCACGGCATCAGCCAGGCGACGAACAGTGCGCTCACGGCCAACGACGTCGGCATCGCGCTGAACGCCACGGGTGCGGCGGCCAGCGTCGTCGGATTGACCGCGCAATCGGTGTCTGAGGCCGCCGCCGGCGTATCCTATGGGATCATGGCTGGCGGACTCGTCGCCGCGGCTGCTGGGTCCGCTGCACCGGGTGGGGCTGCGCCGGGGCTCGGCACGGCGGCAGGGGCCGCCACGGCCCTGAGTCTGGACTCGGCCGCCGGATCGGTGGCGACCGCGGCGGCGGCGGTTGGCGCCGCTTCAAGCGTCGCCGGCATCGCCAGCCAGGTTGCCGGAACGGTGTTCGCGCATCAGGCGCAGAATCTTACCGACTACGCCAACACGCTTGATTCATGCGATACCGCATTCACCGGAACGGTGACGGTGAAGGCGGGCGGCGTCGACGTCACCGGCGACTCCGTATTCAGCGGCAAGGTCGGCATCGGCAGCTCCTTGAATGTGGCCGGCAATATCGATGCCAGCACCTTCGCGGCCACCCAGGGTATTTCGGCCTTCGGCGGCGCGATCACGATCGGTGATCCCGGCCTCACCACCTATTCGAGCGGCATCACCTTGGGCGGCGGCGCGCTGTCCGGTGCCGGCACCGGCGGATTTCAGGCCTTTACCGGGGACGTCACTGCGATCGCCATCGGCAATAATGCAAGGGCGAGCCAGATCGGCTCGCTGGCTTTCGGCACCGGGGCCACCGCCACGGGGCTGAATGCGACCGCGATCGGCACCGGGGCACAGGCACTCGCCGACACCTCGGTGGCGATCGGGTTCGGCGCGCTGGTGTCGGCGGCGGCCGGCGCGGGCTCGTTCGCCGGCGGCACCTCCACGGTGGTGGCCGGCACCGGCGCGCTGTCGATCGGTAATTTGAACGCGGCCTCCGGCAACGGCGCGGTCGCCAGCGGCAATACCAACCGCGCGGTCGGCGACGGCGCACTTGCGAGCGGCGATAACAATATCGCGCTGGGGCAGGCCGCGATTGCGCTGGGGCAAGGCTCCAACGCCACCGGGGCCGGGGCGATGGCCCAGGGCCAGGGCGCCAGCGCCCAGGCGGTCAATGCCATCGCTTTGGGGACCGGATCGGCCGCGTCGGCTCTTAACGCAACCGCGGTCGGCAGTTCCTCGCAAGCGCTCGCCGGCAGCACGGTCGCGATCGGGTTCGGCGCGATGGTGGCGGCGGCGGCGGGTGAAGGTTCGTTCGCCGGCGGCACCTCCAGCGTCATCAATGGCATTGGCGCGGTCTCGATCGGCCATTTGAACGTGGCGTCCGGCAATGGCGCGGTCGCGATCGGTGACCCCAATCTGGCCACGGGCACCGGGGCGGTGGCGGTCGGTGCCGACAATACTGCGACGGGTCAGGGGGCTGTGGCGACCGGCAATCTTAATGTGGCCGTGGGTCAGGGAGCCGTCACGAGCGGCAACCTGAACGCCGCGTCCGGTTTGGGCGCGGTGGCGCTCGGCGACAATAGCACCGCGCGGGGAGATGCCGCGATCGCCCAGGGTCAAGGCTCCAGCGCGCTCATGGCTGGTTCGATCGCGCTCGGTCAGAGCGCCAATGCGACCGCGAGCAATGCGATCGCGGTCGGCACGCGGTCGACCGCGTCCGGGCTGGGTTCGTCGGCCTTCGGCCAGAACGCCACCGCCGCGGCAACCAATGCCACCGCGATCGGCAACGGCGCCACAGTCGCCGCCGCCTATGAAAACTCGACCGCGCTGGGCGCCGGTGCGACGGCTTCGGCCAATAACCAGATGACCTTTGGCACCTCGAACCAAAGCTATACCGCGCCCGGCATGAACACCGATTTCAGCCGGTCCCGGCAACAGGGCCTGCTCGGCGTCGTGACTTCGGACAATTCCGGCAATCTGGCATCCGACAATGGCGCCCTCTACCGGCAGGTCGCCAGCATCAAGGCTGGCGTCGCGATCGGCATGGCGCTGTCGGATCCCACTTTGAACGGCTCGGAAAAATTCGGCATGAAAATGAACGCCAGCGCGTTCGGCGGCGTGTACGGCTACGGCTTCAGCGCGGCCGGCGTGCTCGCCCGCGGTATCCTGTCTTCGGGAGACCGGCTCACCATGTCGGGTGCCGGCGGCTGGGCGCAGGCCGACGTGTCAGGCTACGGCAAGAGCATGACGGGTGGTCGCGTCAGCGCGCAATATAGTTGGTAGAGGTACCGCCGGGGCGTTTCGGCGCGACGCGGCGCGGGCGTCGCGTCGTGGTGGCGGAAACGCGGACATGGCTTGTCTGCATGGCCCTGGCCGTGCTTGCCGTGGGGGCGCCCGGCAGCGGCGCTAACGCCGACACAAAAAGGGAATTGCTCGAGGTCAAGTCGAACACCGCGGCCGCGCCGCGATTACTGGCGCCGAATGACGAAGGCGCCGCCATTCTGGCGCATAACTCGCTGATAGCGCTCAACCACGCCAATCTGACCGGCAACTATTCGGTGTTTCGCGATCTGGCGGCGCCGGGTTTCCAAAAACTCAATTCAGCCAGACAACTCTCAACGACTTTTGCAAACATGCGGACGAACGGCATCAACCTCAGTCCGATTGTCCTCTACCAGCCGAAATTCGTCGCGGCCGCCTTGATCGACGACAAGGGCTTGTTGCGCATGACGGGATTTTACCCGACACAACCCTTGCAGGTGCATTTCAGTCTGGTCTTCGCGCCGGTGGCCGCCGTCTGGCGCCTGATTGAAATCTCGGTGTGGATGGCCGTCCAGCCCTAGCGTTTCGCGGCGCTGCTTCGGTCCGCCGCGCGGCTTCCGCGATTTTCATCCCGGGGGTAGCCGCCTTACGGGCAGCTACGTTTGAACACATCAATCGCGAACACCGGCCGGGTTTGCATGTCGGCGTAAGTGTAGTGGAACGAGCCGCCAACATCCAGGATGCGCCGCGTCTCGACATTGCCGCAGACATTCTTGATCACGGACAGCCGCAACTGGTCCTTGGTGGTGTCGTCAAATTTGGCAATATCCGTCGTGATCAGATTTTCGAAAATCATTTCGGTTTTATTGCTTCGGACACCGGTCAGGATCGTCGTCGCATCTATTCGTTTCGGCAGCCCGGTCCGGATCTTGTCCAGCGCGGATGAAATCCCGCTTTCAATGCTGGGCACGGCTGTCGTCGACGTCGGGGGCGGGAGGATCGGCACGCTCTGAACCAGCGCCAGTCCCAGCGCTCCGACGGCGGCGGCTGTGACAAGCAGGAAAGCGCCAAGCAGAAGCTTGAGCGGCATCGAGCTCTTGAGGGCGCGATGCGGATCATTCTCAATGTCGGAGTTCGCGACGGTCGGGTCTGATGACGGTGTCTCGTAAAGTTCGAGAATTTCCCAGACGCTTCCCGCAGTCTGCCACTTGCTGAAGCCGGTGCGCCACACCATCAGTTTTTCCCAGTTCGCGATCGGGTACAGCAGCGTCTTCAGTTCCGCGAGCCTGAGCGGTCCCACGGTCCTGCCATTGCCTGCGAAGTACCATGCGTCGATCATTGAAGCTGCCAGGTTGTCGAACAACTCGCAAAGCGGCGGAGGCCCGGCATCCGCCGATAGTCACGCGGGCCGGGTCGGCTGAGGCCCGCGTCGAAACTCCGGGCGCTGTTCTTGAGCTTCACTGTTAAGATGCGCTGACGTGATCAGGCAAGCAATATTAACGTTCTGGTTACGTTGATCTATCGGGGTTGAGCGGGCGGTCGTTGCGATCAGTATTTATGTCCGCGTTGAGTGAGCAGGTACGGGCATCAAGGGTAGTAGCCCGCACAAGATATCCCGTGCGTCAGCACGGATATCGCGGTCCGGCGCGGGGTGTTTGACATGTCCGTTGGGCCCCGGATGTCGCAAGGGCTGATCCGGGCTACGCGGCCTGCGCCGCCAGCCGCTTCCGCCGGTGCCACCACCAGGTCGCCAGTCCGGCGAGGGCGGCGACGAGGATCACCGCCGGAATCCAGATATGCTTGCCATAGCCGGAATGGTGCGGCGTGCCGCTATATTGGTGCAGCGCCGACACCGCCAGCACGCCGGGCAGCACATGGGCCGGCGCCCACAGGAACACCGCGAGGATGTTCACCGTATAGAATTTCAACGGCTTCATGCCGAGCGCCCCGGCGGTGACCGGGACGAAGGCGCGGATCGGCGGCACGAAGCGGCCGAAAAACACCGCCAGCGTGCCGTAGCGGTGAAAAAACGCCTCGCTCTGCGCGA
The DNA here is from genome assembly GCF_025356345.1 of Tardiphaga sp. Lineage (GTDB taxonomy): Bacteria > Pseudomonadota > Alphaproteobacteria > Rhizobiales > Xanthobacteraceae > Tardiphaga. The sequence goes on along the minus strand of NZ_JANXTC010000151.1, from coordinate 45,895 downwards.
CGACGCGGGGATATTTCGACAGCGGCCAGATTTCCAGGATGCGGCGCTGCTGCACATGGCCGACCCAGAACGCGGTGCCATCGCCGAGCACGGCGCCGACGGCGGCCGACAGCAGTACCCAGGCCAGATCGAGCTCGCCCGACGGCACCAGCGCGCTCAGCGCCAGAATGATGGTCGAGCCGGGGATCACCGAGCCGACCACCGGCACCGCCTCCAGCAACGCCGCCAGAAACAGCGTGAGGTAGCCGAGCCAAGCATGGGCGGCGACGAAATGCGTCAGCGATTCAATCCAGGAACTCACCAAAAATCCGATCCGGCGCCCGCGCCCTTGGGTCAATCACGACCATATAGGGATGAAATCGCAAGTCGGGGGCCTGGATCCCTCGCACCCGCGACACATTTTGTGTCTTTCCGCCCTCGCCGATGCGCAGGGCAGCCTTCCAAAATCGCGTTGACACCCTATCTCAATGATCGTGTTGCGGAACTTTGATTGCTGCGCGGGCTTTGTGCGGCTGCATTGGTCTGCTACGTTCCATTCAGCACCCCACCCGCAGCCATTTTGAGACTGGTTTCGGCTTAACCGGGACCACGGAGGATTGATGACCGCCGCCATGACCAAAGCGCAAGAAATCTCCGGATCGCCGAGCGGCATTCCCGACATGAAAGTGTCGGTTCGTCAGGTGTTCGGGATCGACTCGGACCTTGAAGTGCCTGCTTTCTCGAACGGCGACCCGCACGTTCCGGACATCGATTCCGACTACCGTTTCGACCGCAACACCACGCTGGCCATTCTTGCCGGCTTCTCGCGCAACCGCCGCGTGATGGTGACCGGCTTTCACGGTACCGGCAAATCGACCCATATCGAGCAGGTGGCGGCGCGGCTGAACTGGCCCTGCGTGCGCGTCAATCTCGACAGCCATATCAGCCGCATCGACCTGGTCGGCAAGGATTCGATCGTGGTTCGCGACGGCAAGCAGGTCACGGAATTCCGCGACGGCATTCTGCCGTGGGCGCTGCAGAACAACATCGCCCTGGTGTTCGACGAATATGACGCCGGCCGTCCGGACGTGATGTTCGTGATCCAGCGCGTGCTGGAAGTCGCCGGCCGCCTGACGCTGCTCGACCAGAACAAGGTGATCAAGCCGCATCCGTCGTTCCGGCTGTTCTCGACCGCCAACACCATCGGCCTCGGCGACACCTCGGGCCTCTATCACGGCACCCAGCAGATCAACCAGGGCCAGATGGACCGCTGGTCGATCGTCACCACGCTGAACTATCTGGCGCATGACGAGGAAGTCGAGATCGTACTGGCCAAGGCCAAGCATTACCGCACCCCGGAAGGCCGCGACATCGTCAACAAGATGGTCCGTCTGGCCGACCTCACGCGCAATGCCTTTGCCAATGGCGACCTGTCGACGGTGATGAGCCCGCGCACGGTGATCACCTGGGCCGAGAATGCCGACATTTTCTCGGACATCGGCTTCGCCTTCCGCGTCACGTTCCTGAACAAGTGCGACGAACTGGAGCGCCCGCTGGTGGCGGAATTCTACCAGCGCTGCTTCAATGCGGAGTTGCCGGAGAGTTCGGTGAATGTCGCGCTGAGCTGAGGCGAACTGGTTTCTTACTTCCCTTCTCCCCTTTGGGAGAAGGTGCCTCCGCGAAGCGTAGGCGGATGAGGGGTAGTCGCCAAGCTCAGAGCCCGCGGACCCCTTACCCGTCTTGACCGCTTCGCGGTCGATCCATCCTCTCCCACAAGGGGAGCGGGAAGAAGGAGAGGCGCGATGAGCACGACGACAAAGTCAAAAGTGCCGTCTACGCCGGACGAAGGTCCGGTGGGATCAATCCGATATGCCGACGATTTCTATGGCTGGGTCGAGCAGCAGGTCGCGCTGCTGAGAGCCGGCAGGCTCACCGAAATCGACGCGAAAAATGTCGCTGAGGAGTTGTCCGACGTGGGGCGCACTGAGTACAGGGAGTTGGAAAGTGCACTGCGCGTTCTGATGCTCCATCTTCTAAAATGGGATTACCAACCGACGCATCGCTCGCGAAGCTGGGTCCGCTCCATCGAGGTACAGCGCCGGCGCGCGACGCGCGTACTCCATCAAAACCCAAGCCTGAAGCCGCGCGTACCCGAAGCCACCCGAGAAGCCTATGATGACGCAAGACGAGAAGCCGCGTTTGAAACGGGGCTTGCCAATAAGTTATTCCCAATGAACTGCCCTTATGATTGGCCTGCGATCACCACCCGCTTCGTAGAGTTAGATGATCAGCGATCGCCGGATGAAGATTAACATGTTGGAGCGTCGCGCGATCTCATGACCACAACCACCACCAACAAGTTCCGCACCGGTGCCAAGGAAGCCCCGACCGAGCCGTTCAAGCGGGCGGTGACGTCGTGCCTGCGCGCCATCGCCCGATCGCCGGAGCTGGAGGTCACCTTCGCCGCCGAGCGGCCCGGCCTGTCGCCCGGCAAGGCGCGGCTGCCCGAACCCGCGCGAAAAATGAGCAAGCGCGACGCCGCGATCGTGCGCGGCCATGCCGACTCCATCGCGCTGAAGCTCGCCTGTCATGACCCGAAAGTGCATCGCAAGCTGATGCCCGGCAATCCGCAAGCGCGTGGTGTCTTTGAGGCGGTCGAGCAGGCCCGAGTCGAGGCGATCGGTTCGCGCCGCATGGCCGGCGTGGCGAAGAATCTCAGCGCCATGCTCGACGACCATTTCCATCGTGGGAAATTCGACGAAATCACCGACCGCGCCGACGCGCCGCTGGCCGATGCGCTGGCGATGCTGGTGCGCGAGCGTCTCACCGGCCTCGCGCCGCCCAACGCGGCGAAGAAGATGGTCGACCTGTGGCGCCCGATCCTCGAGGACAAGATCGGCCACCGCCTCGACAAGCTCGACGGCCTCACCGAGAATCAGGCCAAGTTTGGCGACGCCGTGCATGATTTGCTGTCGGCGCTGGAATTGGGCGATGAGCGCAGCGCCGATTCCGAGGACGACGAGAACGATCAGGATGATGAGCGCCAGGGTGAGAATGACCAGGCCGGCGCCGAAGGCTCGCCGGAAAGCGATGCCGCCCAGGAGATGAGCGCCGACCAGGCGCAGCAGACCTCGGACGAGATGTCCGACCAGTCGATGGAATCCGCGCAGGCCTCCACCGCCGACACGTTCGACGACGGCGAGATGGGCGACGATGAAAGCCCGGGCGAGGCGACACGGCCGAATTCGCGCGGCGCCAACGAGCTGCGCGGTCCGGAATATCACGCCTTCGCGCCGAAATTCGACGAGGTGATCGCCGCCGAGGACCTCTGCGACCACGACGAGCTGGAACGGCTGCGCAGCTATCTCGACAAGCAGCTCGCGCATCTGCAGGGCATCGTGGCGCGGCTGGCCAACCGCTTGCAGCGCAAGCTGATGGCGCAGCAGAACCGCGCCTGGGAGTTCGATCTCGAGGAAGGCATTCTGGATCCGGCGCGGCTGTCGCGCGTCGTCACCGACCCGCACCACCCGCTGTCCTTCATGCACGAGAAGGAAGCCACCTTCCGCGACACGGTGGTGACGTTGCTGCTGGACAATTCCGGCTCGATGCGCGGTCGCCCGATCACGGTGGCGGCGACCTGCGCCGACATTCTGGCGCGGACGCTGGAGCGCTGCGGCGTCAAGGTGGAAATTCTCGGCTTCACCACCCGGGCCTGGAAGGGCGGGCAATCGCGCGAGGCGTGGCTCGCCGCCGGCAAGCCGGCCAACCCGGGCCGCCTCAACGATCTGCGCCACATCATCTACAAATCCGCCGACGCCCCATGGCGCCGGGCGCGAAAGAATCTCGGGCTGATGATGCGCGAGGGGCTGTTGAAGGAGAACATCGACGGCGAGGCGCTGGACTGGGCGCACAAGCGCCTGCTCGGCCGTTCCGAGCAGCGCAAGATCCTGATGATGATTTCCGACGGTGCGCCGGTCGATGACTCCACGCTGTCGGTCAATCCCGGCAATTATCTGGAGCGCCATCTGCGCCACATCATCGAGGAGATCGAGACCCGCTCGCCGGTCGAGCTGATCGCGATCGGCATCGGCCATGACGTGACGCGCTACTATCGCCGCGCCGTGACCATCGTCGACGCCGAGGAACTCGGCGGCGCGATTACCGAGAAGCTCGCGGAATTGTTCTCCGAGACCTCGGGCGCCGCGCCGACCGGTCGCCGCAGGCGGAAGACGCATTAGTCCTTCGTAGGATGGGTCGAGATGTCGATCGCGCGTCGGCGCGATCGACATCGAAACCCATCATTGTCTCGTCGCTGTGATGGGTTTCGCTGCGCTCTACCCATTCTACAAGGTCCTCGCGTGGCCGCTGATCTCACCCGCCGTCATTTTATCTGGAGCGCTGTCGCGACCGCGGCGATGGCCTCCTTCGCCTATGCCCAGAGCGTCCCGGTCGCCGCACCGCCGATCGCCGCCGCGCCGGTCTCCATCGAGATCGAATCTCGCCCGATTCCTTCCTTCGACACCCGCGACCGCGGCCATCTGCGGTTCGGATCGCTGCGCTATCGCAGCGGTCTGGTGTTGACCTCGAAATATCGCGACTTCGGCGGCCTTTCCGGTCTGCGGCTTGACGCCAAGGGCGAAAATTTCGTCGCCATCAGCGACAAGGGCAACTGGTTCACCGGCAGGATCACCTATAACGGCGCTGCGATGACCGGCCTCGCCGATGTCGAGGCCGCGCCGATCCTCGGCGCCGATGGCCGGCCGATCACCGCGCGCGGCTGGTACGACAGCGAGTCGATCGCGGTCGATGGGCCCACGGTCTATGTCGGCCTCGAGCGGGTGCACCAGATCCTGAAATTCGGTTTCGGCCGCGACGGCGTCCGCGCCCGCGGCGAGGTGATGCCGCAGCCGCCGGGGATGCGCCAATTGCCGTCCAATGGCAGCCTGGAATCGCTGGTGGTCGGGCACAGCGGCTTCGCGCTGGCCGGGCTGCTGATCGCGATCTCGGAGCGCGGTCTCGATCCCGCCGGCAACATCATGGCGTGGCTGATCGGCGGCAAGGCACCGGCGACCTTTGCGGTCCGCCGCACCGACAATTTTGATATCAGCGACGCCGTGCAATTGCCGACCGGAGACCTCCTGCTGCTGGAGCGCAAATTCTCGCTGCTCGGCGGTGCCGGCATCCGCATCCGCCGCATCGCGCTGGCCGGCATCGTGCCCGGCGCCACCGTCGACGGCCCCGCGATCTTCGACGCCGACCTCGGCTACGAGATCGACAATTTTGAGGGCCTCGAGGCGCACGTCACCGCCGAGGGCGAGACGGTACTGACACTGATCTCCGACGACAATTTCTCGATGCTGCAGCGAACGCTGCTGATGCAGTTCACGCTGGTGGAGTAGGGCGGCGCGCCGCGGGTGAAAACGATCGGGCTACGCCGCCATGTCCTTGGCGCGGTGGCTGGCGATCAGGGTGCGCACGTCGGCGGCGGGCTTCGCGGCGCTGAACAGCCAGCCCTGCATTTCCGTGCAGCCGAGCGCGCGCAGCAGCTCCTTCTGCTGCTCGGTCTCGACGCCTTCCGCCGTGGTTGTCATGTTGCGCGAGGCCGCGATATTGACCACCGCCTGGACGATCGACGACGAGCCCTGCGCCTCGGCGATGTCAGTGACGAAACAGCGGTCGATCTTGATCTTGTCGAACGGGAAGCGCTGCAGATAGCTCAGGCTGGAATAGCCGGTGCCGAAATCGTCGAGCGCGATCCGCACCCCCAGGCCGCGCAGCCGGTACAGGATGGCGAGCGCCATTTCGTCGTCGCGGATCAGCACCGCCTCGGTGATCTCCAGCTCCAGCCGCCGGGCCGGCAGGGCCGAGGCCGCCAGCGCCGCGGCGACGTGGAGCGCCAGCGCCTGGCTTCGGAACTGCACCGGCGAGACGTTGACGGCGATCTTGATGTCGTCCGGCCAGGTCGCGGCTTCCATGCAGGCGGTCGTCAGCACCCATTCGCCGAGCTGGCTGATCAGGCCGATCTCCTCGGCGACCGGGATGAATTCCGAAGGCGGGATCAGGCCGCGCTCGGGGTGGCGCCAGCGCAGCAGCGCCTCGCAGCCGGTCACGCGGTTGCTCTGCAGGTCGAGCAGCGGCTGATAGAACACTTCGAAGCCGCCGGTGCCGAGGCCGCCTTCGGTGACGGCGCGGCGCAGATCGAATTCCAGCGTGCGGCGGGCCTGCACCTTGGCGTCCATCCGCGGCTCGAAAAAGCGATAGGTGCGGCGGCCGTCGGCCTTGGCGTCGTACATCGCCAGATCGGCGTTCTTCAGCAGCGAATCGAGGTCGCTGCCGTCGCGCGGCGCCAGCGCGATGCCGATCGAGGCATCGGTCAGCAGCTGGTGGCCAAGGCATTCGAACGGCTCGCGGATCGCGGCATAGATGCGCCCGATCAGATCGGTGATGTCGCTCTGGCTCTCGACGCCGGTCTGGACGATGGCGAATTCGTCGCCGCCCAGCCGCGCCACCACGTCGGAGCCGCGCACGCAGCCGCGCAGCCGGATCGCGATATGCCGCAGCAATTCGTCGCCGACCGGATGGCCGAGCGAATCATTGATGCCCTTGAACTCGTCGATGTCGATATAGAGCACCGCGCATTGCGCGCCGCGATCGACGCGCTTGAGCTCCCGCTCCAGCTCCTCCTGGAACAGGGTCCGGTTCGGCAGGTCGGTCAGCGGGTCGTAATGCGCCAGATGCGCGATCTTCTCCTCGCTGCGGCGACGTTCGGTGATGTCCTCGTGGGTCGCCACCCAGCCGCCGCCGGGCACCGGCTGCGACGAAATCTGGATGGCGCGGCCGTCGGCGGTGCGCATGGTGGTGATGGTGGTCCGCGCGGCGTCGCGCAGCACCGCCTCGACATAGTCGTCGATCTCGCCGGCGAACGACCCGGTGTCCTTGCGATGCGCGATGACGTCGCGAAACCGGCTGCCGGGCCGGATCACGCCGCGGGACAGGCCGTAGATGTCCAGATAGCGCTGGTTGCAGACCACCACCCGCGCCTGCGCATCGAACAGCAGCAGGCCCTGGGTCATGTTGTCGATCGCGGTGTCGAGCCGGTTCTTCTGCAGCGCCAGCTCGGCCCGCGCGTCGCGGTTCTGGCGCTGGATGTGCCAGATCACCAGCCACAGCAGGCCGGCGATGATCAGCGCGGAGAGCCCCGCGATGCCGACCAGCATCTTGGTTTGCGTGTGCCAGTCCGCCAGCGCGCTTTCGATGGTGGCGCTGGCGACCAGTGCGATCGGGAAGTCGCGCATCAGCCGGATCGTACCCAGCCGATCGACGCCGTCGATCGCGCTGATCGCCCGGATCGTGGCCGGCTCGTCGCTGAAGCGCAAATGCTGCAGCTGGGCGCTCGATCCGAAATTCTGTCCGATCGCCTCCGGCACCGAGGGAAACCGCGCCAGCAAGGTGCCGTCGCGGTGGTACATCGCGATCGCGGCGTCATCGCCCAGCATCACCGAGGCGAAGAATTTTTCCAGCGGCGCGGGCTCGACGCCGCGGGTCACGATGCCCAGCAACTCGCCGTTCGGGGCGCTGATCCGGCGCGCGAACAGCGTCTTCCAGCGGCCGGTCAACCGGCTCAGCACCGGCTGCACATATTCCTCGTTGTCGCCAAACTGCGGCGATTTGATCGCCTGAACATAGGCCCGGTCGACCACCGGCATGGTCGGGGTTGGCCAGGCGTCCGACCAGTTGATCAGATTACCCTCGGCGTCGAGCACCGTCAGACTGCCGTTGAAATCATCGTCGGCGGTCGATCTCAGCATCGCATGGGCTTCATAGCTCGCCATGTATTTCGCAAAACCCTCCGGCGTCATCACGCCGTTGGTGCGCAGATGCGAGGTCAGGCTTTTCTGGACGCGCTGCAGGTCCTTGAACTGCTGGTCGAAATGCCGGGTCAGCAACCGGACCGTATTTTCCAGCTCGCGCGTGCTGTTGTCGAGCGCGCGCTGGCGGAAATGATCGACGGTGACGGCGGTGCCGCCGGCGATGACGGCGACCAGCAACACGCCGATCGCGACCAGCCACGACACCGGGCTGCGGCGCAGCGCCGGGGCAACGTCGCCGCGCCCGGCCGAGCCAGGTGTCATGCGCCGTTCATCGGCCGCTGTTGTCCGCAGACGCAATCGCATATCGCCACCCCTCACCCAGAGGTTTAGTCCAGCAACCATGGAAGCGGAGTTAGCAAGCTCGGTTAATAAGAGCTTAAGCCAGCCACGCCCGTGGCGACGGTCCGCGCGCCCGGTCCATGGCCTATGCCGCCAGCGGCTGCTGGGATGCGCGGGACGGGAAGGTCTGGTTGCGGCCGCGCGCCTTGGCGGTATAGAGCGCGATATCGGCGTCCCGGATCAGATCCTCGGGCGCGGCCCGCGCCGACGGCACCATGCTGCACGCGCCAATACTGACCGTCATGGATCCGACGCCGCCATCCTGCGATGCGCTGATCTCGATCCGGATCCGCTCGCCTAGTTCGATCGCCTCGGCCAGCGACAGGCCGGGCAGGATCAGGGCGAACTCCTCGCCGCCATAACGGGCGGCGCAGTCGCTGGCGCGCTGCGCGTGCCGCGCCAGGCTGCCGGCGATGCCGGACAGCGCGAGGTCGCCAGCCTGATGGCCGAACACGTCATTGTAGATTTTGAAGTGGTCGGCATCGACCATCAAGAGCGCCAGCGGCATCTGGACGCGCAGCGCGCGCTGCCACTCGGCTTCGATCACGGTGTCGAAATGGCGGCGGTTGCTGAGGCCGGTGAGGCTGTCGGTCATGGCGAAGCGCGCCATCCGGTTCTCCGCCAGCGCGCGCTTGCGCATTTCGCGCGCCAGCAGCAGCAGGCCGGCGCAGGCGATCAGACCCAGCACTCCCATCGCACCGGCGATCTGCAGGGCCTGCTGCTGCCACTGGCCATAGATCGTCGCCGTGGCGCGGCCGACGATCACGATCAGCGGGTGCGACCCCTCGCGCCAGACGAATAGCCGCTGCACCCCGTCAATGGCGGATTGGCCGACATAGGCTCCGGCCAACGACGCCAGCGCCTGTTGCACCGCCGGCGTCCGGCTCATGTCACGGCCGACCACGTCCATGTCGAACGGCGCCCGCATCACCAGCACACCGTCCTGCCGGATCACTGTGATCACATCCTCCGGCTCGAGCTGCAGCCGGGCCATCATCTCGTGGAAATAGCTGTAGCGGATAAAGCCGGACACCACCCCGAGGAAGCTGCCGTCACGGGCCTCGATGCGCCGGCTCAGCACCAGCCCATACGCGCCGTCGTGCAGCATCGGCTTGCTGATGAACAGGCCGAACAGGGGATCGCGCTGGTGGACCTTGAAGAATTCCTCGTCAACGAAGTTAAGCGGCGCCGGCTCTAGCCGGGCGGAATCAACCGTTACATTGCCGGCAATATCCATCACCTGCAGGGCGCCGAAATGCCGGGCGGTGGCGGCATGATCGAACAGGATCAGCTGCCGCAGCGGTTTCGAGGCGGCGGCGACTTCCGGCGCCGGGACATTGATCGCGACGTTGCGCAGCGACAGATCATACAGCTCGATGTTACGGCCGATGTCGGCGTCGATGCTGGCGGCGAGGTTGCTCAGCATCTGGTTCGCCAGCCGTTCATCGCCCTGGCGCATGCTGAGCAGTACGCTGCCGCAGATCGCCGAAAACCCGACCACGACCAGCACCGCGGCGGCGAGCAGCCAGCGCGGGGCAAGTCGACTTATGTCGCTCGGGCTGTCGGGCATCATCACGGGCAGTCAATCCGGTTATCGTTGCTCGGTCGATAAGTCGCCGCCTTGCTTTAGATTCAATCTCGCCAGTAATCCAACATTTGTGCGTCTCGCCCTGCTGGCAGCCCAGATTGGTGAGAGTGTTGTTAATCCATTCAGCGCGGTCGACGATCGCAGGCTTGATATGTCGGAACCCGGGCGGAGCGCTCGGCATTTTCATCAAAGATTTACCGACCTTGCTAACCGAGTGTTGTGTATCAGCCGGCTACCACCATGGTCTGGGGGCATGTGACGATGCATTGGCGGCAACAGGGATTTGGCGGCGCGCGCGCGCCGCGCGCGGCGTCCGCGCGGCGGAGGGGGTTTCGACTCGGCCCGGTTCGCGGGCTGATCCTCTGTGGCGCGCTGTTGATCATCGCGATCGCGATCGGCACCGGACTGGTCGCGCTGCATTTTCGCGACCGCGCCATCGAGACCAGCAAGCGGCAGCTGGAAAACACCGTGCTGCTGGTCTCCCGGCACTTCGACCAGCAGTTCGATGATCTGCAGGGCGTGCAGAACGACGTCGTCGCTTATATGCGGTCGGCCGGGATCGACAGCGCCGAATCCTACGGCAGCCGGATGTCCGGGCTCGAGATTCACCGCATGCTGCGCGGCAAGCTCAGCGGCCAGAAATATGTCGGCGGCCTCAATCTGTTCGATGCCGACGGCCGGCTGATCAATTCATCGGAGGCGTGGCCGGTCTTGGCCACGAATGTCGCCGACCGTGATTATTTCAGGCGGCTGCGGGCCGGCGACGGGCCGCAAATGGTGAGCGCCGAACCGCTGATCAGCCGCGTTACCGGCGCCTGGACGGCATTGTTCGCGCGCAGGCTGGTGGGCGCCAAAGGCGAGTTCATCGGCGTCGTCAGCCGCGGCGTCGAGCCGGTGCATTTCGAGAGTTTCTTTGCCTCGCTGGCGCTCGGCCAGGACGCCATCATCGCGATGACCCATCGCAACGGCACCGTGCTGGCGCGTTACCCGCGGGACGAGCGGGTGGTCGGCCAGAACATCGCCGCGAGTCCGGCGTTCCAGAATATCCTCGCGGCGGGCAGCGCTTCATCCGGACGTTACATCAGCCCGATCAACGGTGAGGACCAGCTCACTTCGGCCCGGATGCTGGATGGTGCGCCGGTTCTGATCGTGGCCACTACCCCCATGAAGGTGGCGCTGGCCGACTGGCAGCAGCAGACAAGGCTGCAGGTGATCGGCGCCGCACTGGCGGCGATTGTGATCTTCGTCACCCTGCTGCTGATCGTGCGGCAATTGACGCGGCAGCACCGCGCGGCGCAACAGGCGCTGGCGCGGAAGTCGCAATATCTCGACACCGCCATCAACAGCATGACCCAGGGCCTGCTGCTGTTCGACGCCGAGGCGCGGCTGGTGGTGTGCAACGATCGCTTCATCCGCATGTTCGGCCTGTCGCCCGACATCGTGAAACCGGGCTGCCATTTCCGCGACCTGATAGCGCACCGCAAGCAAGTCGGCAGCTTCATCGGCGATATCGACGAATATTGCCGCGATTTCGGCGAAACCGCCGCGGACGGCCAGCCCCACAGCAAGGTCCTGATGCTTCCGGACGGTCGCTCGATCCAGCTTTTGTACCAGCGCTCGGCCGATGGCGGCTGGACCTCGACGGTGGAGGACATCACCGAGCGCCGCCACACCGAGCAGCGCATCTCGCATCTGGCGCATTACGACGCGCTCACCGATCTGCCCAACCGGGTGATGTTCCGCCAGCAGCTCGAGCGCGAGATTGCCACGCTCGGCGACGGCGCCCAGTTCGCGATCCTTTACATCGATATTGACGAGTTCAAGGGCATCAATGATTCGCTCGGCCATGCCATCGGCGACGAGTTGCTGAAGGTCGTCGCGGTCCGGTTGCGCAACTGCGTCGGCAAATCCGGCTTCGTGGCGCGCCTCGGCGGCGATGAATTCGCGGTGGTGCAGACCGCGATCAGCAGCGGCGCCGACGTCCGGGCGCTGGTCGCGCAGCTTTATCTGGCGATCCGCCAGCCCTTGAACTGCCTCGGCCACCAGCTCACCACCGACGCCTCGATCGGCATCGCGCTGGCGCCGCGGGACGGCACCGACCTCGACCAGTTGCTGCGCCACGCCGATCTGGCGATGTACGCCGCCAAGGCCGACGGCCGCCGCACCTTCCGCTTCTTCGCCGCGGCGATGGATGAAAGCGCGCAGGCGCGCCGGCTGCTCGACCAGGACCTGCGCCGCGCGCTCGCCGAGGTTCGCCGCGATGGCCATGGCGATCTCGAGATCCACTACCAGCCGCTGGTCGACATCGCCAGCAACGCCGTCACCGGCTGCGAGGCGCTGCTGCGCTGGTGCCATCCGGAGCGCGGCATGATCTCGCCGGCGGAGTTCATTCCGGTCGCCGAGGAGACCGGGCTGATCAACGAGCTGGGCGACTGGGTGCTGCGCAGCGCCTGCCTCGAAGCGGCGGCCTGGCCGTCGCATGTCAAGCTCGCGGTCAACGTCTCGCCGGTGCAGTTCAAGTCGCAGACGCTGGTGCTGCAGGTGGTGGCGGCGCTCGGCGCTTCTGGCCTGCCGGCGCGCCGGCTCGAACTGGAGATCACCGAGGCGGTGCTGATTCACGACGACGACGCCGCGCTGGCGACCCTGCATCAGCTGCGCGACATCGGCGTCGGCATCGCGCTGGACGATTTCGGCACCGGCTATTCCAGCCTGAGCTATCTGCACCGCTTCCCGTTCGACAAGATCAAGATCGATCGCAGCTTTGTCGCCGGCATGCTCGGCGATGGCGGCTCGTCGTCGATCGTGCAGGCGGTGGTGACGATCGCCGCCGCGCGCGCCATGGTGACCACCGCCGAAGGTGTCGAGACCGCGCCGCAGCTCGACCGGCTGCGCACGCTGGGCTGCACCCAGATGCAGGGCTGGCTGTTCAGCAAGGCGAAGTCCGCGGCCGACATCCGCGAGCTGCTCGCCGCGCCGGATGTCAGCGCCGCCATCGCGTAACCGCGCCGTACGACCCCTATCTCGAATGGGCGTCGGGCGGGTTGGCGTCCGCTGTCGCGCGGATGGCGAAGACGGAAGCGTTATCCGCCGCGACCGGGTAGGGTAGGCGGCGGGAGAAGCTGCGCGATTCCGCCTTAGGCAACACCGCGGAATTCCGATGGACAACAAATATCTGAAGCGCCTGCGCAAGAAGGCGAAAAAGGGCCGCCGCGGCTGGCCGCTGGCGACCGTGGCCTATTACGGCCCGGATCTCGACCGCGCCACCAAGGTAAGCGTCGGCATCATGCCGGCTTTCGCCCAGCCGGCCACCGCGACGCGGGCGTGGACCGTCAGCGAAGGCGATATCCGCGAGGATGGCGCCGTCGCGGAAGCGATGCTGGCCTTCATCGCCGAGCACCATGCGCTGTCGGTCGGCATTGCCGGCGCCATTCTCGGCTGTCCGCACCAGCAGGGCATCGACTATTCAGGCGACTGGTGCCCCGATCCCGCCTGCGGCTTCTGGCACGGCCGCGATCGCTGGAGTGGGGCAATGGTGGAGGAAGATCATAGTTAGATCGAGTGATAACGCGGCGACGGCGATTTTTGATGACCTCGCCCCGCTCGCGGGGAGAGGTCGACCGGCACGGCGCGGCGATGCCGGTCGGGTGAGGGGCTATCGCGTGAAACTCTCACCCCTCACCCGCCCGCCTCAGATGATCGAGCGATCGACGTTGCGCACTTCGCCGGTGCGGGCGTCGACATCGACCTCGATCCACTTGCCCTGGCTGTCGTGGCCCTCGATCTCCCACTGGTCGTCGTCGTAATTGGTCTTGGTCACCGTGACGACGCCGATCTGGCTGGCCACCGCCAGCGCCTCCTGCAGCGTCACCGGACCGACCGCCTGTTCGACCGGCGCCCGCGCATAAGGCTGCGCGGGGAAGTAGTCCGCGGCCCACACCGGCGTCGCCGCCCCGATCGCCAAGGCCGCGAGTAGCGGCAGCATCCCGTTTCGCTTCGTGGTCATAAAAATTCTCCCGGTTGTCCGAGCGCCACCATGGCGGCGCACCATGACAACAACCGGGCGGCCAGCGTGGCGTTCCCGCGGCAAATGCGGCGATGTTGTGGGCGGCCGTGATGGAAGCCGCGGGGCGGGTCGGCGACGCGTGACCCGCCGCCATGAGATGCGTGAAGGGCGCAATACGTTTCGCTATTCCGCCCTGCGCCTGAGAGCTGGCTGCTTTGCGATGCATATGGTATGCTATCGACTGACCGGAGGCATCGATGACCATTGCCGACATGGTGTATAGTCAGGTGAAGCTGCTACCCGAGCCGCTCGCGCGCGAAGTGCTGGCATTTGTTGTCACGCTTCGTGAAGGTCGCGACCGCGCCGAATGGCGCGACTTGATGCAGGCGCAGGCCGTAGGCCTGGAGTCGGTGTGGGACAATTCCGAGGACGAAGTCTGGAATCATGTGTGAGCGGGGCGATCTGCTTCTTGTTCCGTATCCATTCACGGACCTGTCGGCCTCCAAGCGCCGGCCGGTGCTGGCGCTGACCCGCGCCGACAATTTTCGCGATTTCATCGCGCTTCCCGTGACGTCGCGCCCGCAGGCCGGGCACGGTCTGCCGCTTGCGGATGCGGACATGCTGACTGGAGCCCTCCCGGTACCGAGTTGGATAAGAACCAACCGCATCATGACGCTCAACGCCAGTCTCGTGGTGAAGTGTGTCGGGGGAGTCTCCGACAAGACGCTGGCAACAGCCGTTGAGCGCTTCTGCGCCTATCTCGAACAACCGTAGGGCGGGTCAGAAAAGCGTGACCCGCCGCCATGTCACGCGCGAAGACGGTGGAATACGCTGGCGCTATTCCGCCCTACGGGGCTGTGCGCTTCCCGATGGTGCGCTTCCGACTTCATTCCGCGGCGGTTGCCGGCGGCAGCGCGAAGGTCTCGACCCTGGAGAGATCGAGCTTGCCCGAGGCATGGTCGATATCGAAGCCGACGACATCGCCATTGGCGTCGAGGTCGACGTTGATGCCCTCGACGACTTCAATCGTCCGCGTCCCGGCCGCGCCGTTGAGTTCGATGTAGAGGCTGTCGGTTTCCGCATAATAATGCAGCTTCATGGCGCGTCCTCGCGAAAATTCCGGTCGAAGAAGGCGTTATGGATGGTCTCGCGGTGGTCCAGCGTAGATGCTGGTCGGCTCGTTGGAATCGTTCCCCGGACGCAGTGCACTGCCAGGCGATGCTTCGCATCGCAAGGCCGCGCCGGGTCCGGGACATGATAGCCAATCACCGCGGTCCTCGCGGATCAAACGCCAACACAAAACGGCCGGATCCTGCGATCCGGCCGTCTCTAAATTCTGTAATCCGCTTGATCGCCGAGGCAACAGCCTCAGGCGGCGGGCGCGGCTTCGACGACGCTGACCGGAGCGGCTTCCGCCTCCGGGGTCTTCTTCTGGATGGCGCGCTTCAGGAGCACGGCCTTCTGCGAGAGCTCGCTCTCCTTGGCCTTGATCAGATAGGCGTCGAAACCGCCGCGGTGATCGACCGACTTGACGGCGTTGGTGCAGACGCGCATCCGCACGCCGCGGCCCAGCGCGTCCGACAGGAAGGTCACATTGACCAGGTTCGGCAGAAACCGGCGCTTGGTCTTGTGGTTCGAGTGGCTCACCTTGTGGCCGACCTGGGGGCCCTTGAGTGTCAGTTCGCAGCGGCGGGACATGGTGAAATCCTTGTTCATCCCCGCGCCAGCCTTTGCCAGGCAGGGGTTGTAAATCGAGTCCATTTTCAGGAACCGCGGACCTATAGGGGGCTTGGCCGCCAAGGTCAAGATCGCAGGCGGCGGCCAGCCGGCGAAAATCGCGGCCGATCCATTGTCTATCGCCATTTCCGGTTTGTGTTCAATCATATAATCGACGTATTCCAGCCGGAACTATCGCCAATCTTTTCGCGGCCGCGCATGGCGCGCCGCAGCAGTGGGAATCGCACCAGGTGAGCTTCCACGGGACATCGTTGCTGAATCTGTCGACCCGGCCGGCGACTTATGGCCGACCGGCCTTGTCATCGGCCGCGGGCCTCGCGCAGGCGGCGCTGCTGCTCGGGCTGGCCGCGGCCGCGCCGGCGCAGGCGCAGGGCCGGCTGGAGGCCAAATACGAGGCCAGCCTGGCCGGCATCGCGGTCGGCAAGGGTGGCTGGGTGATCGAGATCGGCGACGACCAGTATAATGCGGTGTCGAGCGGCGGCACTTCCGGCCTGCTGAAGGCCTTTGCCGGCGGCTCCGGCACCGGCGCCTCCAATGGCCGCGTCGTCGCCGGCTCCCTGGTGCCGTCCGGCTATGTCGCCACCACGGTGTCGGCGAAGAAGGCGGAAACCATCCGCATGACGCTGACTTCCGGCTATGTGAAGGAGTTTTCGATCGAGCCGGAGCCGCCGGTCGATCCGGAGCGGCTCGCCATCACCGACGCGCACCGCCGCAATGTGCTCGACCCGATGACCGGCTCGCTGATCCGCGCCGCCGGTTCCGGCGAGGTGCTGACGGCGGATTCCTGCCGCACCGGGATGTCGATCTTCGACGGCCGCATGCGCTACGACCTCAAGCTCGATTACAAGCGGATGGAAACCGTGAAGGCCGAGAAGGGCTATCACGGCCCCGCTTTGGTCTGCGCGCTCTATTTCACGCCGGTGGCCGGCTACATTCCCGACCGCGCCGCGATCAAATATCTCGCCGCGCAGCGCAACATGGAAGTCTGGTTCGCGCCGATCGCCGGAACAAGGGTGCTGGTGCCGTTCAAGGTCACGGTGCCGACTCCGCTCGGCAGCGCGATGCTGGAGGCGGTCGAATTCGTCACCACCGCCACGCCGCGGACCGCGGCGAAGACGAATTGACGCGCGCGCGGGCCTTGCCACGATCTTGCCGCAAGAAATTTCGCCGAACCGGTCAAACCCGCACCGATTTTCAGGTCTTGCGGCGGGATTGTGGCGGCGACATCGGCCGACATCGCGCTTGACTCCCGAGCGGTTCGGAGTCCGCGGCGCATTAAGGAAATCGGCGGTTTCGCAGGCCTTGTTGCCGCGCCGCAAACTTGATCTAGTCAAGGAACCGGAGTCGCGGCCCGAGATGTTGGGGTGGTCGCGGCGCACCGGTGCGGAGTCACCGATTCGGGCCGGTTTCGTTCCGTTCCTGTTCCAAAGCTTAAGCCGCGGCTGCCGAGACGTCGCAATCCGACACATGACTTGAAAAGCCGGCGACGCGGAAATACCTGAGAATCATGGCCTTTTCTTCCTCCCCGCCGAATTTTTCAAACGGTCGGGCTCCCGGCGCCGGCGTTACCGCGGTGCTCGGACCCACCAATACCGGCAAGACCCACCTCGCGATCGAGCGGATGCTGGCGCATTCCTCGGGCATTATCGGCCTGCCGCTGCGGCTGCTGGCGCGCGAGGTCTATAACAAGATCGTCGATCGCGCCGGCCCCGACGCGGTGGCGCTGATCACCGGCGAAGAAAAGATCAAACCGCCGAAGCCGCGCTACTGGGTCTCCACCGTCGAGGCGATGCCGCGCGACATTGATGTCTCCTTTCTCGCGGTCGATGAAATCCAGATCGCGGCCGATCTCGAGCGCGGCCATGTCTTCACCGACCGCATCCTGCATCGCCGCGGTCGTGACGAGACGCTGTTGCTGGGCGCGGCGACGATGCGGCCGATCATCGAGCGGCTGCTGCCCGGCGCCAACATCGTGACGCGGCCGCGGCTGTCGCATCTGGAATTCGCCGGCGACCGCAAGATCACGCGGCAGCCGCGCCGCACCGCGATCGTCGCGTTCTCGGCCGATGAGGTCTATGCGATCGCCGAACTGATCAAGCGCCAGCATGGCGGCGCCGCGGTGGTACTGGGTTCGCTGAGCCCGCGCACCCGCAACGCCCAGGTGGCGATGTTCCAGAACGGCGACGTCGATTATCTGGTCGCCACCGACGCCGTCGGCATGGGCCTCAACCTCGATGTCGATCACGTCGCCTTTGCCAGCGACCGCAAATATGATGGCTATCAATTCCGCCGGCTGAACCCTTCCGAGTTCTCGCAGATCGCCGGCCGCGCCGGCCGCGCGACCCGCGACGGCACCTTCGGTACCACCGGCCGCTGCGCGCCGTTCGAGCCCGAACTGGTCAATGCGCTGCAGAATCATACGTTCGACAGCGTCAAAGTGCTGCAATGGCGCAATTCGAAGCTGGATTTCTCCTCGATCGCCGCGCTTCAGGTGTCGCTGGCGGTGGTGCCGACCCATGACGCGCTGACCCGCGCGCCGATCGCCGAGGATTTGCGCGTGCTCGATCACGCCGTGCGCGACCCCGACGTCAAGGAATGGGCGCAGGGCAAGGTCGCGGTGGAAAAATTGTGGGACACCTGCCAGATTCCGGACTACCGTCGCATCGCGCCGGCGGCGCATGCCGAGCTGGTGGTGACGATCTATGGCTTCCTGATGCAAAGGGGCCGTATTCCTGACGCATGGTTCGGCGCGCAAATCGCGCAGGCCGACCGAACCGATGGCGATATCGACACGCTATCGGGGCGAATCGCCCAGATCCGAACCTGGACCTTTGTGGCAAATCGTCCCGATTGGCTCGCCGATCCCGAACATTGGCAGCAAATATCGCGCGAACTTGAAAATAAACTGTCAGATGCACTGCATGAACGGCTCACGGAGCGTTTCGTTGATCGCCGTACCAGTGTATTGATGCGCCGCTTGCGGGAAAATACAATGTTGAATACTGAAATTGGTAAAACGGGCGAAGTGATCGTAGAGGGCCATGTCATTGGCCGTCTGGACGGTTTCACCTTTGCGCCGGATGCGGCTGAAGCCGGCTCAGATGCAAAGGCCCTGCAGGCCGCGGCGCTGAAGGCGCTGGCTGGCGAGATCGAGAGTCGCGCCGAGAAACTGTCGAATGCGCCGGACGACCAGTTCGTGCTGGCCTCCGATGGCACGATGCGCTGGACCGGCGACGCGGTGGCGCGGCTGGTGGCGGCCGACGACGTCTTGCATCCGCGCTTGCGCATCATTGCCGATGATCGGCTGTCCGGCGCGCCGCGCGACGCCGTGCAGGCCCGGCTCGAGCTCTGGCTGAAGACGCATATCGAAAAACTGCTTGGGCCGCTGTTTGATCTCACCAAGGCCGAGGACATCACCGGCATCGGCCGCGGCATCGCCTTCCAGCTCACCGAGGCGCTCGGCGTGCTGGAGCGGCAGAAGATCACCACCGAGATGAAGGATCTCGACCAGCCATCGCGCGCCACCTTGCGCAAATATGGCGTGCGGTTTGGCGCCTATCACATCTACTTCCCGGCACTGCTGAAGCCCGCCGCGCGCGCACTGGCGCTGCTGCTGTGGGCGCAGAAGCAGGACAATGTCGACATGTCGGCGCTGTCCACGGCGCAGCATCTCGCCGGCTCCGGCCGCACCTCGTTCCCGGTCGACAAGCTGCTGGATCGCGATGCCTACCGCATCCTCGGCTATCGGCAGTGCGGCGAACGCGCCGTGCGCGTCGATATTCTCGAGCGACTGGCCGATCTGATCCGTCCCGCTTTGTCATGGCGCGACGCCTCGCCGGGCGACAAGCCGGCCGGTGCCTTCGATGGCCGCAGCTTCGTGGTGACCCAGGCGATGACCTCGCTAACCGGGTCGGCCGGTGAGGATTTCGCCTCGATCTTGCGCGCGCTGGGCTATCGCATGGAGAAGCGCCCGCCGCTGCCGCCCGCGCTACCCCGGCCGGTGGCCGCCACGACGCCGATCGAGCCCGTGGTGACAGGCGCCGCGCCGGATGATGCCGTCGCTTCAGATGCGCCGAGCGAAGGTCTCGTGGCTGACGTCGATGCGGCGGCTGAAGCGCCTGCCGTTACTGTCGAGACGCAGGAGATCGCCGATATCACACCGGAGCTGCCATCGGCCGAGCAGCATGTGGTGTCGCCTTCCGCCGCGCTGCTGCCGGGCGTCGATCTCGGCCCCGGCGTTGCCAGCGAGTCTGCCGTCGTTGAATTGCGGTCTGATCCCACCCCGGCGGTCGTCGAAGCGGCTGCCGTTGAAGAGGCCGCGCCTGCCGAGGCAACCGCGTCTGTTGAAGAAGTCGCACCGGTTGCGGAAGCGCTCCCGGTTGAAGCGTCGGCTGAAGCCGTCGACGCCGTTTCCGTGGATCCGGCTACCGCCGAAACGGCGGCGCCGATTGAAGGGGCTGCGCCCGAGTTGGTTGAAGTCTGGCGGCCCGGTGGCCGTTCGGAAGAGCGCCGTCCGCCGCGGCACGACCGTAACCGCAGCCGCCAGCCCCATTCGCAGGGTACGGCGCAGGTCGCTCCCGCCGAAGGCGAGGCCGCTGACGGCGCCAAGCGCGAACGTCAGGGCGATCGTCCGAATCAGGGCCGTCGTGACCGTAATGAATTCCGCCGTCCGCGCAGCGATGCGCCGGCCGCCAGTGCCAGCGCGTCGGCCGAAGGCGCGCCGAACCGCGGGCCGCGCGACAATGACAACGCAGGCCGCCCGCCGCGCGAGCGTTTTGGCGACAAGAGCCAGGGCGACAAGAAGTTCGGCGATCGCGGCAAAAGCAAGTTCAAGGGCGGTGAGCGTGACAAGGGCGGCCGCGATGGGCGTCCCGATCGCAATGACCGTGGCGGCGGGGCCATTCGCCCTTATGCTACCAGCGCAGCCCCGCGCGAACGTGACCGTCCGATCGACCCGAATTCGCCGTTTGCCAAGCTGGCGGCGCTCAAGGAACAGCTGGCCGGACGCAAGGATTAGGTTGCGATATCTGGCCACGCCCTGCGAGCGGGCGACGGGCGGGATCGACCGTTTGGATATGGTGGTGATTGGAACGCCAGCGTCTCGATAAGTGGCTGTGGCATGCGCGCGTGGTGAAAGCCCGCAGTAGTGCCGTTGCGCTCGTCGAAGGCGGTCATGTCCGTGTCAACGGAGCCCGCGAAAAGGCTCCCGGACATGGCATCAAGATCGGCGATGTGGTGACGGTGGCGCTGGACCGAACGGTGCGACTGATGGAGGTCACCGGCTTTGCCGAACGGCGGGGCGACGCCACCGCGGCGCGCGCACTGTTCGCCGATGTGCAGGCCCGGCCCGATGACCGCCAGGGCTGAATCGCTCGGCCAGTCTACCCTGGCCAGCACGTCATATATGGTTTGCAATCCGTCGTGCCGATGTGTGCCGCATCCCTTGCGGCTGCGGGGTGGGTGCGCTACGCCAACACTGAAAATCGATAGTTTCCGGAGCCTTGGATGACCTACGTCGTCACTGAAGCGTGTATCAAGTGCAAATACACCGACTGTGTTGAAGTCTGCCCTGTAGATTGCTTCTACGAGGGCGAAAATATGCTCGTCATCCATCCCGACGAATGTATCGATTGCGGCGTGTGCGAGCCGGAATGCCCTGCCGACGCCATCAAGCCGGACACCGAGTCGGGTCTTGAGAAATGGCTTGAGGTAAATACCGAATACGCCAAGAGCTGGCCGAATATTACCCAGAAGAAGGAAGCGCCTGCTGACGCCAAGGAATTCGATGGCGTGGACGGCAAGTTCGAGAAGTTCTTCTCGCCGGCGCCCGGCACAGGCGACTAAGTTCCGCATCCGGCGCTGGCCTCGATCACCGGCGCGGATTGACAGCTAAATTTACCCTACCCCTGATTTGAACGGCGCCACGGCCCCAAGCCGGCCTAGGTGGGCCATAAATCATTGATTTTTGCGGGAAATGTGCTATTATAGGCACATTCAACAAGCTGGACCCTTTGGTGCCGCTCGATTGGCCCTGCCGGGTCCCCCGTTTCACATCAAACAGGGGCGCGGCAGTTCCCGCGCACAGGCTGTGTCACAGAAAACGCGTAAAAAAAGTGTCTCCAAGAGTCCGAAAGCTTCTTCGAAGGTTACTTCGAAGAAAGCCGCCGCAGCTGGCCGCGGAGCAACCAAAGGCCGTGCTCAGCCTTCTGTCAAGGATAGCCGGGCCGCCGTGAAGGATGTGGCTGCCAAATCTCCACGTGCCAAGGCGGTCGTTGCTAAGCCTGTCACGGGTAAATCTGTTAACGTCAAGTCCTCCAAAAACAAAAGAAGTGCAATGCCCAACAAGACTGCGAAACCCGCCGCCAAGGTCGCCCCCAAGGTTGCCGAGAAACCAGCCGCCAAGCCGGTTGCGGCCAAGGCTCCCGTCGCTGCCGTGAAGGCGCCGGTTGCCGCCAAGGCTGCTCCGAAGGAAGCGGTGAAGGCGGTCGCCAAGCCCGCCACCGCGGCGCCGCGCACGGAGGAGCCGAAAAAGGTTCTGACCCAGCGCCAGGGCTTCAAGACCGGCGAGTTTGTGGTCTATCCGGCGCATGGCGTCGGCCAGATCCTTGCCATCGAGGAGCAGGAGATCGCGGGCGCCAAGCTTGAACTGTTCGTGATCAATTTCATGAAGGACAAGATGACGCTGCGGGTGCCGACCGCCAAGGTCGCCAATGTCGGCATGCGCAAGCTGTCCGAGCCTGCGCTGGTGAAGCGCGCGCTGGAAACGCTGAAGGGCCGTGCCCGCATCAAGCGCACGATGTGGTCGCGTCGCGCCCAGGAATACGAAGCCAAGATCAATTCGGGCGACATCGTCGCGATTGCCGAGGTGGTTCGCGATTTGTTCCGGTCCGACTCGCAGCCCGAGCAGTCCTACAGCGAACGCCAGTTGTATGAAGCCGCGCTCGACCGCCTGTCGCGCGAAATCGCGGTTGTGCAGCACGTCACCGAGACCGAAGCGGTCAAGGAAATCGAAGGCCAGCTTGCCAAGAGCCCGCGCCGCGGCGCCAAGGCCGAGGCGGGTGCCGAGGCTGGCGCGGATGATGCGGATTCCGACGGCGACGATGCCGCGGTGGCCGACGAAGCCGCGTAAGCGTCGCGTAAAGTCAGTTCTGAAAAAGCCCGGCCGCAAGGTCGGGCTTTTTGCTGTTGTGACGACGAGGAATTAATCGACCACGATCTTAACGAGGTCGCGCGCTTTGACATTGGCGCGGGCATCAAGGCCGTTGAGAACGCGAAACCTCTCTGCAGGACGGTCAACGCCGTTCATGCGGTGCGACAATGACTCGACCGTATCGCCCGGCTGTACCGTGATCACCTTCAGCCGCAGCGGCCGTGCCGCCTGGATTTCCTCGAGCGACAGCCGGCGGAACGAGGTGACGGTTTCGCGGGCGTTGCGTTCGCTCTCGGTGGTCTTCTGCTTGGCGGCGAAAATGAACCGGTAGACGTCGCTGCCGAAGCGAAGCGCGTAGACGCGAAATTGCCACTGGTCACCCTGCGCGGTCGCCGAGGCCGCCGGGAAACCATTTATGGTCAGGTCCTCGGTGGAAGCCTTTTCGACATTCTCCATCCAGCCGGAATTGAGATAGTCGCTCAACGTCTGCTCGGCCGGTACCCGGACCACGTCGAAACGCATCGCCTGGTTGCCGCCTTCGCGAACCCCGATCACGGCCTGCGCGGTGTTGTCGAGGGTGAAGGACTCCGGCGCCTGGAAACTGAATCCGAGCTTTGGATGCAGGAAGCGGCGACCGCGAACGAAACCCTCGCTGGGATCTTCGCCATAGACGATGTTGTCGATCGCCGCGAGATAGGTCTCACGGTCGCGCTCGCCACCTTCGGGCGAGGTATATTGCTGGGCGTTGGCCTGCGCGTTCTGCACCCGCTCCGGCGTCGCCGGATGCGAGGACAGAAAGTCCTGCGCGCGCGGATCGAGCGGCGAGCGGCCGGCCTTCATGGCGGCGTTGCGCTCCATCGAGGCGAGGAAGCGCGAGGCGCCGTAGGGATCGAAATGGGCGCGGGCGGAGATGCCGACGCCGATACCGTCAGCCTCGAATTCCTGTGCCCGCGAAAAGCTCGCCATCGTCAGCTTGGACTTTGCCAGTGCCAGCGCGGTGAGGTCGGGATCGCCAGTGGCCATGTCGGTCACGACCCGGGTGACGGAGGCCTGCCGCGCCTGTTCCTCGCGGATCGAGGCATGTTTGGCCAGCACATGCGCCATCTCATGCGACAGGACCGAGGAAAGTTCGGAGGTGTCGCTGGCCAGCGCGACCAGGCCGCGGGTGACATAAAGCTGTCCTGTCGGCAACGCGAAGGCGTTGACGGCGCCCGAATTCAGAATCGTCACCTTATAGGCCAGGTCAGGCCGTTCGGAGGCCGCGACCAGTCGCTCCACCGTCTTGGTAATCAGTGATTCCAGGCGGGGGTCGTCATACGACCCGCCATAGGAGGCCAGGATTCGCTCATGTTCTTTTTCGCCAGCCGGGGTCTGCACGACAGCCGGCTTCGGTGGCCTGGTGGGGGTGGTTGGTTTTGTCGCGACCTCGAAACGGCTGGCATCGCCGCACGCCGACAGGGCCAAAGCCGCGCACAGCAAAACCGGCGCAGCCCAAAGGCCGCGGCTTGAACCGGTCTGCCGTCCCGTCGCTGTCACGTCGTCACTCTCTGCCAAATCGTCGATTTGCCACGCGGCCTAGTTGCCTCCGACCACTTCAAGTTGGCCCACCCGAAGGACCTCGATCCGAGGTCCGCCGTGCCTGTCAACCCAACCCCGAACCCGGATCCGACGTCTTTCAAGCGACGGAAGCGCGACGCCGGCAGCCTCAAGCGCGCCTACCACGCGCTTCGAGATAGTCACCGCAAAGTCTTGTGTCCAGTTTCGACCAAAATTGATGTAACTCGTTGCTCCGGTCTGCCGCACCGATCGGACCCTGCCCTCGACTACCGCGAACCGCCCTATCTCTGACAGAATATCGCCCGGACTTTCCGCGTTTTTTATGACCATCGGCTTGGCCCAGACCCCAATTCGGTCGCGCCGGGCCCGGGCTTCGGCGTCGGATAATTCAACGGCGCAGTCTATCTCGGCAACCGATCCCGCGCTCAGTGCCGCGCCTTGCGTCAGCAACTGGACTTGTACCGAACCGCGGCCGTCCTTGAGAAACACGAAGGCGGGCTGCCTGCCGTAGCGATCCGGGGCATCATCGTCACCATGCAGCGTGACGTCCTGCCCGGCAATCAGCCGGGCCAGCACGGCAGTATCGGCCACCGAAGTGGAGGTTACTTCGATACCGGCAAGGCGCACCTCGCGGCCGTCCCGCAGGCGAAACGTGCGGGCGTCAATGATAGCAGCGACGCGGCCTTCGCCCTGCGGTTCGAACCAGCAGCCGCCGGCCTGCGCCGCTTCGATCGAAGTCGCGATGCAGGTAATGGCCAGCAGCATTACTACCTCGCGACGACCGCTAGCCGCCATTGCCGCCCCCTGACGCCACCGCCGCGTACGGTCGGTCGCCTTCGACTTATACCAGCCTATGCATTCCGTTTCGCGGGAAATACGAATGAGCAGTGCTTGCGAGTTCGGCCGCGATCCTGGCTGACCCTAAACTATAAAAGTTCGGACGCGTGTCCCGGACGCGGGGCGGCATTGTTTTTCGCGCCGCTCCGCGCGGCCGGGACATTAATCCGGCATCGGCGTTGCTGGCAGTCCCGGCTCCGCAGTGCATGACGCCTGCCGGGGAGGCGCCTTGCACCGTGTCCGCTACGAGTGCCCCGACAGCTACTTTCTTCCCACGGCTCGGCTTGCCGCTGGCGACGCGTTGCGCCATGATTGCAGCAACAATAACGAACGCCGCTCATCATGCCGCGGGCCGTTCCCAGGGAGGAAATTGTGAAGAGAATTATTTCAGGACTGCTGGCGTCGGCGATGGCTTTTTCCGCAAACGCGGCGATGGCGCAGTCCAAACCATTGAAGCTTGGCGCGATTCTCGACATGTCCGGCCTTTATGCCGACATCACCGGCGTCGGCAGCGAAACCGCGGCCAAAATGGCGGCGGAGGATTTCGGCGGCGAGGTGCTCGGCCGCAAGATCGAGATCGTGGTCGCCGACCATCTCAACAAGGCCGATCTTTCGGCCAACATTGCGCGCGACATGCTCGATAATCAGGGCGTTGAGGCGATCATTGACGTGGCGGCATCGGCCACCGCGCTGGCCGCAAGCGAGATTGCCCGTGCCCGCAACAAGATCATCATGTTCAACGGCCCGGGCTCGATCCGGCTCAGCAACGAAGCTTGCGGCCCCTACACCGTGCACTACGTGTTCGACACCTATGCGCAGGCCAATGTCACCGGCCTGGCGACCGTCAAGGCCGGCCTCGACAGCTGGTTCTTCCTCACCGCTGATTACGCCTTCGGCCAGGATCTTGAGCGCGATACCGCCGCGGTGATCCTGAAATCCGGCGGCAAGGTACTCGGCACCGTCAAGCATCCGCTCAACACGTCTGACTTTTCGTCGTTCCTGCTGCAGGCGCAGAGCTCGAAAGCCAAGGTCATCGGGCTCGCGAATGCCGGCGGCGACACCATCAATGCCGTCAAGCAGGCCGCCGAATTCGGCCTGACCAAGAGCGGTGGGCAGAAGCTGTCGCCGCTGCTGGCCTTCATCTCCGACATCGACAGCGTCGGGCTTGAGACCGCGCAGGGCCTGATCCTGGCGGAAGCGTTTTACTGGGATCTGAACGAGGAAACCCGCGCCTTCACCAAGCGCTTCCAGGCGCGGACCAAGCGCGTGCCGACCTCGGCACAGGCCGGCGTCTATTCCTCGGTGCTGCACTATCTGAACGCCGTCAAGGCCGCCGGCACGACCGATTCGGCGCCGGTGATGAAGCTGATGAAGGACACGCCGATCACCGACATGTTCGCCAAGAACGGCCGCATCCGCGAGGATGGCCGCATGGTGCACGACATGTATTTGTTCGAAGTGAAGAAGCCGTCGGAATCAAAAGGTCGCTGGGACAATTACAAGCTGCTCGCCACCGTTCCCGGCGAGCAGGCGTTCCAGCCGCTGGAAGCCTCGCGCTGCCCGCTGGTGAAGAAGTAAGAAGAAGCTTTCATAAAACGGCCTCTCCCCGTCATTGCGAGGTCAGGGAAAGCCAATCGGCTTTCCCTGTAGCGAAGCGAAGCGGCAATCCAGAAGCTGCCAACTTCGAAAGAACTGGATTGCTTCGTCGCAAAGGCTCCTCGCAATGACGAACCGTGAATACAACGAATAATAAAAAGGTGACTTTTATGAATGACATCGTTCTGCAGTCGCTCGACAATGGCCTGCTGACCATCACCATGAACCGGCCGGACCGTCGCAACGCGCTGAATGTCGAGATGACCGAGGGCCTGGTCGCGGCGGCGCGGCGCGCCACCGAGGACCATGACGTCCGCGCGGTGCTGCTGAAGGGCGCGGGTGGCACCTTCTGTGTCGGTGGCGATGTAAAGTCGATGGCCGCCGGCCGTGCGCCGCTGCCGTTCGAAGCCAAGCGCGCCAATCTGCGCCGCGGCATGGAAGTGTCGCGCCTGCTGCACCAGATGCCGAAGCCGGTGGTGGCGCAGCTCGACGGCGCGGCCGCGGGTGCGGGCCTGTCGATCGCGTTGGCCTGCGACCTGCGTGTCGCCAGCGCCTCGGTCAAGATCACCACGGCGTTCGCCAAGGTCGGATTCTCCGGCGATTATGGCGGCACCTACTTTCTCACCCAGATGCTCGGTAGCGCCAAGGCGCGCGAACTGTATCTGCTGTCGCCGGTGCTGACGGCGCAGGAAGCCCTCGCGCTGGGCATGGTGTCGAAGGTGGTTGATGACGCCGACATCGAGAAGGCCGCGCATGAGCTGGCGATGTCGCTGGCGCGGGGGCCGTCGATCACGCTCGGCTATATCAAGAGCAACATCAATAATGCCGAGACGATGACGCTGGAAGCCTGCTTCGATGCCGAAGCCATCCATCATACCCGCTGCAGTGAGACCGCCGACCACAAGGAGGCCGCGCAGGCCTTTGTCGAAAAACGCAAACCTGTTTTCCAGGGCCACTGAGATGCCTCACCCGCGGCTTCGCCAAATTTGTCTGGTGGCGCCGCGGCTGGAGCCGGTGGTGAGCCATCTCGCCGCCATTCTGGGACTTGAGGTCTGCTACCGCGATCCGAATGTCGCCAAATACGGCCTCGTGAACGCGTTGCTGCCGGTCGATACCATGCTGCTCGAAGTCGTGGCGCCGACCCGGGATGGTACCGCGGCCGGCCGCTTTCTCGACAAGAGCCGCGGCTATATGGCGATCTTCTCCTGCGACGATCCCGACGAACGCGGTCGCCATGCCGAGTCGATCGGCGTTCGGATCGCCCATGTGATCGATCATCCGCCCTATCATGGCGTGCAACTGCACCCGCGCGACTGCCGCGCGGCCTTCATCGAGTTCAATCACACCGACGGCGGCGATGATATTCGCGGTCCCTATCCGCCGGCGGGGCCGGACTGGGAACGGTCGATCCGTAACGATACCACGCAGGCGCTGGTCGGCGTCGAGCTGCAAAGCCCCGATCCCGAGGGACTGGCGCTGCACTGGAGCCGGATCATCGGTGCGCCGGTGCGCCGGTCCGCGCATGACCAGCCTGAAATCGCGCTGGTGAATTGCGGTCTGCATTTCGTCACGGGCGGCAGCGATGCGCTGACCGGGCTCGTTTTTCGCGTCAATGATGTCGCGCAGGTCCGTCATGCGGCCCGCGCGCGCGGCTGTCCCTGTGGCGGCGATTCGTTCCTGCTCGGCGGGGTGACGTTTCACATCGTCGCCTGAGCCACCCATAATCATAAAAACAAGGACGTCCTTTCAATGGCCGCCAACCGCACCCATCCGCTCGACTCGTTTTTCGCTCCGGACAGCATTGCCATCATCGGCGCCTCGCGCGACGCGCAGAAGATCCCCGGGCTGCTGCTGGCGTTTCTGCGCAAGAACGCATTTCCCGGTGCGATCTATCCGGTCAATCCCAACTACGCCGAGATCCATGGCCTGACCTGTTACCCGTCGATGGCCTCGATCGGCGGGCCGGTCGATCTCGCCATCGTCATCATTCCTGCTCGTGCCGTGCTCGGGGCGCTGCGGGAATGTGCCGCCGTCGGTGTCAGAAACGCGATCATCATCTCGTCCGGCTTCGCGGAAGAGGGCGGCGACAGCACCGGCATGCAGGACGCCATCGCAGCGCTGGCGCAATCGACCGGGATGCGGATCTCGGGCCCCAACGCCGAGGGATACTATAATGAGTTAAAGCGTGTCGCCGCCACCTTCAGCCCGACGGTGGATGTGAAGCCGGAGCAGCCGCGGCTGCTCGCCACGACCAGACGGATCGGTATCGTCGCGCAATCCGGCGGCATCGGCTTTGCGATCTACAACCGCGCCAAGGCGCTCGGCATTGCGCTGAGTACCGTGATCTCCACCGGTAACGAGGCCGATCTCGGCGCCGGTGAATTTCTGGATTACCTGGTGCAGGATCCGGCGACCGACGTGATCCTGTTGTTCATCGAGGGCATCCGTGACACCGAGAAATTTCTCACCGCGGCGCGCCGCGCCGCCGAAAGCGGCAAGCCGGTGATCGTCACCAAGGTGGGTCGCTCCGGCGCTGGCGGGCGCGCGGCGGCGTCACACACCGCGAGCATGGCCGGCTGGAGTGCCGCCTATGACGCGGTGTTCGCCAAATACGGCTTTATCGTTTCCCACGATCTCGACGAGGCCGTCACGATCGCCGCGGTGCTGACCACCACGCCGCGGCCGAAGGGCGACCGTGTCGCCGTCGTCACCGTGTCCGGTGGCGCCGGCATCTGGGCCGCCGATGCGGTGTCGGCGCAGGGCCTGCAGGTGCCTGAATTGTCGGAGGCGGTGCAGGCGAAGATCCGCGGGATGATCCCGTCCTACGGCTCGCCGCGCAACCCGATCGATATCACCGCCCAGGCCGTACACAGTGGCGGGCTGCAGAAGACCCTCGATCTGCTCGAGGTCTCCGATGAGGTCGACATCATTCTGGTGGTGATCTCGCTGTCGAGCGAGACGCGGATGCCGTTCAAGCAGCCGGAGCTGACGCCGCTGATGGACGGGCAGCGTAAGCCGATCGTGTTCTGGTCCTACACGCTGCCGTCGCTCTATGCGCGCAACGGGCTTGCGGAGTCGGGTGTCGTGGTGCTGTCGGGACTGACGCATGTGGCCGTGGCGCTGAGTCAGTTGGTTAACTATTCAACCTTCAGCCTGTCACCGGCGACTGCGACAAATCCGGCGCTGGAAAATCTGGCCGCACGTCTGACTTCGGCGACCTTGTCGGAGTACGACAGCAAATCGTTGCTGCGCGCCGCCGGCGTGGCCTTGCCGGACGAGGTTCTGGTGACCGCGAAGGCGGAGCTGAATGAGGCCGTCGCCCGGATCGGCCTTCCGCTGGTGCTGAAAATCCAGTCGCGCGACATCCCGCACAAGAGCGAGGTCGGCGGTGTACGGGTCAACATCCTGACGCCGGAACAGGCGGCATTCGCCTATGATGCGCTGCTCGCCAACGCGCGGCACCATCGGCCGGAGGCCGTCCTGCAGGGCGTGCTGGTCGCGCCGATGGCCAGGCCGGGCGTCGAGATCATTGTCGGCACGCTGCTGGATGCCACGTTCGGACCGATGATCATGGTCGGCCTCGGCGGCGTGACGGCGGAATTGTTCAGGGATGTCGTCTATCGGCCGGCGCCGGTCAGCCTCGCCGAGGCGGTGGCCATGCTTGGCGAATTGAAGGCCGCGCCGTTGCTCAATGGATTCCGTGGCGCGGCGAAGGCTGACGTCCCGGCGCTGGCGGCATTGATCGCGCAGGTGTCGCAATTAGCCGCGCAATTCAAGAATGATCTGGCGGAGATCGAGCTCAACCCGGTGCTGGTGCATCCGCACGGCGAGGGCGTCACCATCGTCGATGCGCTGGTGGTACGAAAAAACCCGTAGTCAAAGCGTCGCCCCCACTTTCGCGGGGACGACGCAGGGCAATGTTTATCGGCCCTTGAAATTCGCCACGCGGCGTTCTTCGGTCGCCTTGACGCCTTCCTTGAAGTCCTCGGTCGCGCGCAGGCGGGTCTGCTCCGACAATTCGTGCTCGGTGGCCTTCGCCACACGGTCGGCGAGGTTGGCCTTCATGGTCGCGCGGGTCGACAGCAGGCCGAGCGGCGAGCATTCGGCGATCTCTTCCGCCAGCTTGATGGCGGCGTCACGCACCTGATCCAGCGGCACCAGCACGTTCACCAGGCCCATCTTCAGCGCTTCTTCGCCGCCGACGCGGCGGCTGGTGTAGAACATCAGCTCGGCATTGTTCTTGCCGACTACTTCCGGCAGCGACACCGTCAGGCCGAAGCCGGGGTGGAAGCCGAGCTTGGTGAAGTTCGCGGCAAAGCGCGCTTCCGGGCAGGCCACGCGGAAATCCGCCGACACCGCGAGGCCAAGCCCGCCGCCGATCGCCGCGCCCTGCACCGCCGCGACGATCGGCTTTTTAGCGCGAAAGATGCGTACCGCCTCCATATAGAGATGGCCGATCGAGCCGAGATTGTCGGCGGGGTCGCCGCTCTTGGCCGCGGCTTCGGTCTCCTTGCGGTTCGGATCGCTGAAATCGGCGCCGGCGCAGAATGCCTTGCCCTGGGCGCACAGCACCGTCGCGCGGATTTCCGGATTGGCGTCGATCCCGTCTAGCGCATCGGCGATCTGCTGGATCAGCAGGATGTCGAAGAAGTTGAATGGCGGCTTGCGGATCTCGATGATCGCAATATGGCCGCGGGTCTCAACGGCGATGTCTTTGTAGGTGGTCATGGTGTTCCTCATTCTGATGGTCGTCATTCCGGGGGCGCGCACGGCGCGGCCGAGTGCGCATCCGGAATCTGGATGTGTTCAATTATGTCGAGGTTCCGGGTTCGCTCGGGCCGCGCCCTCGCGCCCCGGAATGACAGATCACCGCAGCCCCAAACCGCGCGCGATAATGCCGCGCAGCACTTCGGTGGTACCGCCCTGAATCGTCAGTTTCGGCGCCACCTTGATGGCGAAGGACAGCATTTCGTCCAACGTGGCGTGATTGGTCGCGTCGGCGTCGACGAAGGCGGCGAGTTCACGGACGCGGTGCGGCAGCTGCTGCTCCCAGATGGTGCCGATGTCCTTGACGATGGAGGCTTCCACCACCGGCTCCTTGCCGGCCTGCAGCATCCCGGCCACCGACACCGACATTCGCCGCATCGTGTGCAGCTGCGCCACGAGGCGGCCAATGCCTTCCGCGCTCCTTGTATCGGGGTTCTTGCCGACTGCGCGCACCAGCTCAGTGAGCACGTAATAGGTTTCGAGAAAGCGTTCCGGGCCGGAGCGCTCATAGGCCAGTTCGGAGGTCGCCTGCTTCCAGGCGCTGTCGAGCTCGCCGAGCATGTGGTCGTCGGGCACGAAATGATTGGTGAATACCACCTCGTTGAATTCATACTGCCCGGTAATCTGCGCGATCGGGTTCACCGCGATGCCTGGCTTTTTCATATTGACCAGGAACTGGGTCAGGCCGTGGCGGCGGTTTTCCTTGGTGGAAGGCGAGGTGCGGAAGATCGCGATCATGTAGTCGGCGATATGCGCCGAGGTCGTCCAGATCTTGCTGCCGTTAATCAGCCAGCCGCCGTCGGTCTTGGTGGCCTTGGTGTTGGCGGCGAACAGGTCGGAACCGGAATTCGGCTCGCTCATGCCGATCGAGAAGCAGACCTCGCCGCGGCAGATGCGCGGCAGGATATCCATCTTGATGTGCTCGGGGGCGTATTTGAGCAGCACCGGGCCGCTCTGCCGGTCGGCAACGAAGAAGCGCCGCGTCGGCGCATTCGCCACGCGCATTTCCTCGGTGATGACGTAGCGCTCCAGAAAGCTGCGCTCATGGCCGCCATATTGCTTCGGCCAGGTCATGCCGAGCCAGCCGCGCTCGCCGACGCGACGGGAGAATTCCGGTGCGTCGGAATCCTCGCGCTGCGGCTTGTGCGGGTCGAAGGTGCCGGCGGCGATTTCCTCGGCGAGGAAGGCACGCACTTCCTGGCGAAGCACCTCGCATTCCGGAGGCAGGCGGATGGGATCGAAATGCAGGGCTGCGGTCATGAAAATCTCGCTTCTTCAAGAAATCTATATGTCGGGATCAGCGCGAAGCGACCAGCGGCCACAGCTCGTCAGCGCCGCGGGCAGCTATCAGCTTGCCGAGTTCGACGGCCCAGTAGCTCTCGCTGCCGAAATCATCGCGCCATGCCAGCGCACGCAGCGTGAAGCGATGCAGGATGTGCTCCTGGGTGAAGCCGATCGCGCCATGCACCTGGTGCGCGATGGCGGCACCTTTTTCGGCGGCCTCCGAGCAGCGGATCTTGGCGGAAGCCACTTCGAGAAAGATCGCGTCATCGAACGTCGTGCTGTTTGACAGCGCATCGGCGGCGGAGCCGGCGGCAGCCAGCGCGGCGGAGGTCTCTCCTGCCAGTCTCGCGAGGTTGTGCTGCACGGCCTGGAATTTCGAGATCTTCTTCTCGAAGGCGACGCGGTCGCCTGAATAGCGCACGCTGATATCGAGCATGGATTCCAGCGTCCCGGCGATCTGCAGGCTGCGCGCCAGCGCGCCCATTAGCATCAAGGCGTTTTGGTCGCAGCCGGCTGGCGCCGGCTGGATAGCGACCGGCCGTACATTGCCGAAGCTGACGGTGTCCGACGCATCATTCGCCAGATTAAGTCCAGCTTCGATCCGGCAGTCGCCGCAAGCGACCAGCGCGATTGAGGCGCCGCCGATGCCGGTGGCGATCACCGCGATATGCGCGGCGTCGCCGGCAAATGGCACGCCGCGGGCGCGACCGCTGAGGGTGCCGTCGGCATTGAGGGTGATGCGGTCCTTCGGGCTGGCCGGGGCCACCGTCATCTTGCCTTCCGGCGAGGCGATCCCGGCCCGCGCCAGCAGCCAGCCGGCCAGCATGGTCTCGGCCAGCGGCACGGCGAGGCCGAAACGGCCGGCGGCGCTAAGCACGGCAAATCCCTCGGCCATGCTGATGCCGGAGCCGTCGCACTCTTCCGGCACCCATGACAAAGGCAGGCCGGCCTCGGTCAGCGCCTGCCACAGTGGCGCTTTCCAGGCGCCATCCTTGCTGTGGTTGATGGTCTGCGCGTCGGCAAAATCGGCGAAGATGCGCTGCGCGGTCTCGGCCACAATGTTGTCGGTATCGGTCACTGCGTTTCCTTGTGGGCGCTCGTCTCATTCGGCTGGATGCCGGGCATGGGGCGCTGATGTTGTTGCGATCGATGATGCGGAAAAGCCGGAGCGAAGACAAGCCGGATCGCCGCAGGGCGTCCTGCGGTGACGGCATGAGGTCGCCCGCCAACCGGCCTTATTCCGCGGAGCGGAGTTGCGCCGCTTGTATACCGGCCGACCGTCGCCATGGTACATCGCAACCACGATCAACAAATGGACAGAGGAAATGCAGATGTCGAAGGATGGTTTGTGCGTCGTGATTACGGGATCTGCGTCCGGACTTGGCGCGGCCACCGCGGCTATTCTTGCCCGGGACGGTGCCCGCATCGTGATCAATTACTCCTCAAGCCAGAACGAAGCCGAAGCGACCGCCGAACTGTGTCGCAAGGCGGGCGCCGCGGAGGTCGTCGTGGTGCAGGGCGATGTCTCGAAGGACGAGGATTGCCGCAAGATCATTGCCGCCGCCGCGCCATGGGGCCGCATCGACGCGCTGATCAACAATGCCGGAACCACCAAGCACGTGCCGCATGATGATCTCGACGGTTTGTCGGCCGAAGACTTCCAGCGCATCTATGCCGTCAACACCATCGGGCCATACCAGATGGTGCGCGCGGCGCGGTCGTTGCTGGAAGCCGGTGCCAAGGCTTCCAGCCGCGCCGCGGCTGTCGTCAATGTATCGTCGATCGCGGGCCTGACCGGGGCGGGATCGTCGGTCGCTTACGCCGCCAGCAAGGGCGCGTTGAATTCGGTCACGCTGTCGCTGGCCAGGGCGCTGGCGCCGCTGATCCGCGTCAATACGGTATGTCCCGGCTATATCGATACGCCATGGTTCACCAAGGGCCGTGGTGCCGAAGCCGCTGCGAAAGTGCGCGAATCCGTGATCGCGCGGGTGCCGCTGAAGATGGCATCGACGGCCGAGGACATCGCCAATCTGATCTGCTTCCTTGCTACCGCGCCGTCGGGTCACATGACCGGCGAAATCGTCCGCATGGATGCGGGGATGCACCTCAGCTGACGCGCCGCGACAGTAAGAAGCCCCAGTTCGCGACCCGGGGCTTCTTTCGTGAACAATTGAAGTCTGGCTATGCGCCCGGGTCGGAAATCACCCGGCGCGCCACCAGCCTGTTCCAGATGAACAGTACCACCAGAGCGCCGAGCGTGGCGGTGATGAAGCCGGCGCCCTGATTGGGGCCGTAATGGCCGATCTGCTGGCCGATGAAGGTTGCCAGAAACGCGCCGGCAATGCCCAGCACGGTGGTCAGGATGAATCCGCTGGGATTGTTGGGGCCGGGCGATAGCATCCGGGCGATGATGCCCGCGACGAAGCCGATGAAGAGAATCCAGAGCATGGTGCTCTCCCTGTAAATAATGGTTGGCTACGGGTTAAAGTCTTGTGGCTTCGTCGTCGGTCGGCAGGCGGCCGTGCGGCGTGAAGTGATTGATCGCATCGGGCAGCTCATTGCTTAATTCGGACAGCAGTTGGTCCCGCGACATACCGGTTCGCGCCGTCAGCTGATCGATCTGTTCGGCTCCAAGCGCCGCGCCCAGATCATTTGGCGCGATCGGCTTGTTGGGGCCATTGGCGACCCAGGAATTCGCCGTTTCTCCCTGGCCATTCTGCTGGAATTGCTTGAGCAGGTCACCGAGCCCGCCATTGATCAGTCCGCCGGCAGCGCCGCCCGCGAGCAGGCCGCCAAGCCCGCCCTTCAACAGATCACCGATGCCGCCGCTCTGGGGCTGGCCGGGATGTCCGCCGAACAGGCCACCGAGAATCTCGCCCAGGCCACCCGACGCACCATGTTCAGGCAGGCTGGCTTGTGTAGCATTCGAGGATGATGGAATATTGACCGGCGCATTCTGATTACCGGTGAAGTGCTTGTAGCCCTTGTAGGCGAGCATCGCCAGGATCGCCATGGTGATCGGCGACATTCCGCCGCTCGTATCATTGGGATCGCTGGGGCCGCGCGGGCCATTCTGCATGCCGTTGAGGATATCGAGCAAACCCATGGTGATCTCCTGTGGTGATAGCCCAAGACGGAACATAGCGATGCGGTATGACGCTTACAAGGCGCCCCGGTTCCGCACGATAGTCATCGTAGCGGCATTTTGTTACTACCGATTGCGCCATGAACGGGTGATGAAGTGATCGCAACAAAGTCCATTTGTATCGCGGGCGCGGGTAGCATCGGCTGCTTTGCGGGCGGGGTACTGGCCGCGGCGGGCAGGGACGTCCGTTTGCTGGCCCGGCCGCGCATCATCGAACAGATCCTGAGCCACGGACTGCGGGTCACCGATATCGACGGGCTTGATTGTCGCGTCGCCGCGCGTCAGTTGCGGTTGTCGGACACGGCTGAACTGATGCAGGGGGTCGGTGCGGTCCTGGTCACGGTCAAGAGTGCCGATACGGCGGAGATCGCCGGGCTGATAGCGCGCCACGCGCCGGACGACGCCGTGATTGTCAGCCTGCAGAATGGTGTCGGCAATGTCGCGGTGCTCAGCGAGCGGTTGCCCGGCCGGGTCGTGCTCGGCGGCATGGTGCCGTTCAACGTCATGTCCCTGAGCGATGCGCACTTCCATCGCGCGACATCCGGCGCCGTCATTGTTGAGCACGACGCCGCCGGCACCGCCGCGGCTCTGTCGGTCCCGAATTTTGCGGTGCGGCCGACCGATGACATCATTGGAGTGCAATGGGGCAAGTTGCTCATCAATTTGAACAACGCCCTGAATGCCCTGTCCGGTCTGCCGTTGCGTGAACAACTGGCGCAGCGCGCCTGGCGTGTCCTGATCGCCGATCAGATGATGGAGGCGCTCGCGGTGCTGAAGGCGGCGGGCATCCGGCCGGTTTCGCCAACCCCTGTACCTGCGAGAATGACTCCGGCCTTGCTGCGGCTGCCGGATGCTCTGTTCGCCCTGGTACTCGGGCGAACCATGAAGATCGACGCCAGCGCGCGTTCATCGATGTGGGAGGATTTGCAGGACGGACGTCGCACCGAGATCGACTATCTGCAGGGTGTAGTCGTCGAATTGGCCGGCCGGACCGGTCTGCGGATCCCGCTGACGCGACATGTTGTCAATCTGATCAGGCGCGCGGAGCAGGCCGGCAAGGGCTCCCCCGGACTCACAGCGGCGGATATTCGTGAGTCGTAACGCTGGATTACTCCAGCTATAGATTCGGCAAAGGTAGTCTGATGCCCCTGTCGGAGATCAGCGAATGTTTGCTATCGAACCATCGGCCCCGGAGGCGTGCATTAGTTCGCTGATAACCATCAATTGGTAGCAATCATGGCGATTTTCGCGCGCGAATCGTTTTTCGACCACCTAGAGAACAAAACAAGTGCGATGAAGAACATCCATCTGTGACGTCAAGGGCTATGTCATTCCGCATATCTTTAGTATAGATAGCGATGTGATTTGACGGTGGTGAACGCAATTGCGCGTCAAACCGGACGTTTGATCCTTCCTATCATCGGTGCCATGTGTGCCGATCGACCACTTCAACGTAAGAATCGGAGCTACAATGGCCAAGGCAGTAAAGAAGAAACTCGTTCGTCGTGAATACACCAAGGAAGACGTCAAGACGCTGAAGGAGCATTCCAAGGCCCAGACGCCGCTGGAGAAGATTTCCAAGGCCATGAAGCGTACCGGCGGTTCGCTGCGTCAGAAGGCCATCAAGCTCGGCATCCCGCTGGGTCATCGCCGTCGCAAGGCGAAGAAGGTAGTCAAGGCCGTGTCCAAGGCTGCCTCCAAGGCAGCGCCGAAGGTCGCCAAGGCCAAGGTGAGCAAGGCCAAGAAGGCCAAGAAATAAGCTCAACTAGTTCACCCTGTCCGCCTGGGCGCGCGCGCTTTCAGGCGGACATGGTCATCACCCGAGGTGCGCGCCGGTGCGAATCATTCCGGGCATTTTCAATATTCTATTTCGCGATATTTCTGCAGCGGCGACTTCCTGGAAGTCGCTTGTCGTCATGGCGGCCCTGGCATGTGGGGTCAGCCCTTGCATCGCAGCCGACTACGCCGGCCAGATCAGCATGTTCCGCAGGGCCCATGGCTTGTCGAGCGTTGCGCTGGACGGCCGTCTCAACGCGGTCGCCCTGCAGCAGGCCATGGCCATGTCGGTCAGCGGCAAGGTCAGCCATGAAATTGGCGGATTGTTTTTGGTTCGGGTGGCAAAACTGCGCATGTCGAAAGCGGCGGAGAATATCGCGGCGGGCTTCCTGACTTTTCCGGAAACGCTTCGCGAATGGGAAAACAGCGCCGGGCACCGTGAGAATCTGCTGATGCCGGGCGCTCGCAAAGTTGGCGTCGCTTCGGTCGCCAACTCCAAATCGCCCTATCGGATGTTCTGGGCGATGGTCATTACAGACTAGGCAGAGTCAGATCCGTTTTTGTTTTTCGGAAGAGGGGGTCCCGAACAACGAACCCGTAATGTTTTTTAACCCCGAGGAAAGCTTGGACCAGCCGCAGGCCAGCGGCTCCACCGTGCAGTCGGGTCCCTTGGGGCGCGGCTTGGCCCGGGGCACACTAGCCACCTTGGCTTCTTTGGGCGGAACGAGCGCCGGCGCGACGACCGGTTCGGTTTGGAGCGAGGCCTGCTGCTGCTCTCTTTGCTTCTCGGCGGCGGCATCGGCCATGAAGCTGCGGCGATGGGTGTCGAGATAACTGGTGTATTGCTCGTCGATCGCTCGCTGCTCGGTGGTGGTCGGATTCGGACCGGCAATATCAAAGCTACGGTTCTGCATGAAATCGAAATATGTGTAGCCGCCGCCGGGCTTTCGCCGTCCGGCAAACTTGCTGTCACAATCCGACAAAAGCGTCGTCCTGTCGGGGCGCGACGCCGAAGAACTTTCCACGCGCTCGGCGCATTCTTCATAATCGGCAGGGGCGGCCGTCCACCACTGCGCCTGCGCCTGCGTCGACAACAGCGCCAGGCTGCATAGCCAGCCGCCAACCAGCAGCGTCTTTTTTTTCGCTATCGCCAAAATCAGTTAATCCAAACAAAGATCGGGAGAAAGATACCACACATTTCTTGTCGCTATTATCACGGCCGTTTTCAACTGGCCGACAACAATTTATCGACGATTTTAGCGATGTGGCGCGATGCGGTGTCCGGGTGTGGCCATTGGGAAACGGATAAGCGGGCGGCTGGCCGCTTATCCGCAACTAATCTGCAATCCTGACGGGCAGATGAGTCGATTACCACGCTCGCAGCGAAACCACCTGCCGGGCGGACACAGCAAATCATTACTACGCGCGTAGGAGTCTCGAGTTTAGACCGGCCGATCATGGGAATTCCTGGAAAGCCGCGGCGGCGATGGCGCCGGCAGTGCCAACAATTCCCGCCGCGACATCTGCATTCCAGAAGCCGCAATCGCGATAGCCATAGTCACCAGGACCATAAGCGTAGGACTGGCTCACCGCGGCATGCCGGTGCACGGGGTCCTGCGCGAGAACGTGAGATACGCCAGTCCGGCCGCCACGGCGGCGGTGGCAGGAAGTATGATCCTGTTCATCGAGCCTCTTCTTTTCGACGGGGTTCTCAACTGATGACGGGCGAACTCGCGCCGCGCCCCATGTTCCGAGCATGGACGGCAGGGGTCTTCAAACCGGTATGAGGTCGCTGGGCGCGGCGCTTGCCGATGGCAGAAACGTGGCGACATCGCTGTCGTGGGCTGGCGATATCTCCAGAGCTCTGGTATGCAATTTCCGATGTGCCCGCTCATCGCGCGGGTTCGCGGTCCCGTAGCTCAGCCGGATAGAGCGACGGTTTCCTAAACCGTAGGTCGCATGTTCGAGTCATGCCGGGATCGCCATCTTTCCAGCCTTAGCGGCATAGCCAGTTTCGAAGTGCGTTTGTGCGCGCCTGGCGAAGCCGAATTCAGCCGCGAGGCTCCGGATGGCGGGCCGGGCCAGCAACTCGGGTTTATAGACCGTATTGCTATTCGGTCGCCGCGGGCACCGGGCGATTGACCCGGTTTGTGCTGGCATCATGCCCGGTAAGCGACCTCACCAGCGACGCCTTCACGCCGGAGACGTGCTCGCGCATCAGCATTTCCGCGCGGTGCGGCTCTTGCGCCAGAATGGCCTCGAAAATGCGATGGTGGTCGTCATGGCGGCGGCGGACGTCGCGATATTCGAACACGACAATGTTGCGGCTCGACGACACCGGGACATGGTGGCAGATCCGTATCATCTCCGCGAGCATGCGGTTGCGGGCGGCGAGCAGCAGTGCGTCGTGGAAGTCGCCGTTGATGTCGCGATAGATCGTGATGTCGCCGGATTCCAGCGTGCCTCGCGCCAGCAGTCTGTCGCCGGCGGCGAGGCTTTGTTCGATGACGGCGCGTTCCTCGGTGCTCAGCCCGCGCTCGGCCGCGAAGCGGGCGGCCACGCCTTCCAGCGAAGCACGGATTTCATAGGCATCGACGATCGCATCCAGCGGAAACTCGCGCACCGTGAAGCCCCGGTTCGGCGCATAGTCCAGCAAGCCTTCGCCTGCCAGTGCCTGTAGCGCGGCGCGGACTGGCGTCCGGGACACCGCCAGCGTCTTGCTGACCCGGACCTCGTTGATGCGTTCTCCGGCGCTGACCGAGCCGTTCAGGATCGCCTCGCGGATATGATCCATGACGGATAGCGAGCGATTGCCAGCGCGGATCAGCGCGGAAGCTTCGGGCGGGACGGACGGATCAAGCATCAGATAGTCCTCCCGGACCGGACGAGTGAATACAGTTTCGATTTACTTCAGTCTG
This sequence comes from Tardiphaga sp., assembly GCF_025356345.1. Taxonomy (GTDB): domain Bacteria; phylum Pseudomonadota; class Alphaproteobacteria; order Rhizobiales; family Xanthobacteraceae; genus Tardiphaga. Next base: position 5,348 of record NZ_JANXTC010000151.1, on the reverse strand, counting down.
GACATTTTTCCCACAACAAGAAAGCGCTATTTATCTGGCAAAAAATGCCGCCTAAAAATAGAGCGTGACGCTTAAATGGTGTGCTGCGGATAAAGTGTATGTAATTGTCGTTGACTCCCGGCCTTGTATCGCAAAGATGCACGCACCCTAACGAAGCTAGAGGCGTGTACGTCCATGGCAGCCGTGAAGCCCATCAACGAAAACGCGATCGAGGAGATCACCGCCGATCGCGGCCCGCATTACGAGCCATTCGGATGGCATCACTGGCCGGAGCACCCCTGGCTGGCCTACCAGTTTCGCCGCGGCCTCGGCGAAAGCCAGGAAGGTGGCGGCAGCGTCAGCGAGATCATGCTGGCGGGATCCCGAATGATCCCCGGCGATCTCGAGAGCTGGCACAAGGAATGGATGGTGATTGCCGATAACAACTGGCAGCGCGGTCTGGCCGAGGAAAAGCTCGGTCACATCCGCACCGCGATGAACTGCTTCCTCCGTGCCGCCGACTACTACCGCCAGGCCGAATTCCACCTCGAGCCGATCGACCCGCGCCGGCTGCCGACCTTCGAGAAGATGGAGGCCTGCTCGCACAAATTCATTTCCTATCTCAATCCGCCCGGCGAAGTGGTCGACATCCCGTACGAGGACGGCAAGCCGATGTGCGGCTATTTCATCCGCGCCCCGTTTCCCGGCAAGAAATTGCCAGTGCTGATCTGCATGGGTGGCCTCGATTCCATCAAGGATGAGATGTGGTTCATGCAGGCCCATGGCTGTCTGCAACGCGGCATCTCGGTGCTGATGGTCGATCTGCCCGGTCAGGGCGGTACGCTGCGACGTCATGGTCTTGCCACCCGCGCCGATTCCGAAGTGCCGGTCGGCAAATGCATCGACTGGCTGGCGCGGCGCGCCGATGTCGACGCCTCCAAGATCGCGGTGTGTGGCTCCAGCATGGGCGGCTACTATGCCGCGCGCGCCGGCTGCTACGAGCCGCGGTTGGCGGCGACGATCTCGCATGGCGCGGTATGGTCGGTTCACGACATGTGGGGACAGAAGGGCGACGATTTCGGGCTGGCGATGCACATCCGCTGGGTGTTTGGCGTCAAGACCATGAAGGATGCGCATGAATTAATGAAGCCGTTCACCCTGAAGGGCCATCTCGAGCATATGAAGTGTCCCTATCTGGTGCTGCATGGCGGCCACGACGTGCTGACGGTGACCGCGGCGCGCTCTACCTATGATCATGCCATTGCCAACGGCGTCGATGCCACGATGCGCGTGCTCGAACCTGATGAGACCGGTGCCGAGCATTGCCAGCATGACAACCCGACCATCGGGCAGGAGGTGCTGGCCGACTGGCTTGCCGACAAGTTCGGGATCGATCAGCGTGCGCTGCTCAAGACTTCGTTCAACCCGCTGGTATGATGATCATGAATCTCGGCGTTGACCACATCAAGGCTGCCGTCGTCGCGATCGACCTGCATCGCGGTCATCTCGACATGTCGGTCGCAACGATGCCGACCACGCCGGATGTGGCGACAAGGATCATCGCGGCCAACAAGCGATTGTTTGACTGGTGTCGCTCAGTCGACATTCCGGTGATCCATCAGGTCACGTCCTATCGCGACGCAAAGGAAATTCGCGCCAACCCGTTCTGGCGGACCCGCGCGGAAGATCCGCGGGCGACGCGCAAAAACGTGATGCGCCACAACATCGCCGGCGGCCCAGGCTGCACGGTGATGCCGGATCTGCTCGATCCCCGCGATTTCATCGTCGATACCAAGAAGCGCTACGACTGCTTTCTCGGCACCGATCTCGATTTCCTACTGCGCTCGCACCGCATCAACACGCTCCTGATCACCGGCGTGAACACCAATTCCTGCGTGCTGGCGACCACCACGGCGGCCAACGTCCGGGATTACGCGGTGATCGTGGTCGAGGACTGCGTCGACAGCATGGATGGGTCGGCGCTGCATGAAGCGGGTCTGGCCTGCATCCGCACCGCCTTTGGCCTGGTGATGGACACCGACGCGGTGATGAAACTGGACGGTTTGGCTGCGAACAAGGCTGCTGCCCATGGTTGAAGCCTCTCGCCGCGAACTGTCCGCGGCATCGGCACTTGCGCGTTCCACGGATCGTCACCGCCAAGGCGGCGTGATCCATCCAAACAATATCACCCCAAAGGGAACCAACCCATGACCGGCCCCATGCTTCCGCGCGAACGCTGCGACTATTCCGCGATTGTCGACCGCCCAAGGATGAAGCTGCCCGGCGGCGCCAAGATCATCATCTGGACCATCGTGAATCTGGAAGTCTGGGACATTGCCAAGCCGATGGCACGGCAGGTGATCCCGGCGCCGACCGGCGTGGCGCTGCTGCCCGACGTGCCGAACTGGAGCTGGCACGAATACGGCATGCGCGTCGGTGTCTGGCGCTTCTTCGACCTCTACAAGAAGCATGGCATCGCGCCGACGCTGTCGATCAACGCCCGGGTCTGCGAGGATTATCCGCGCGTGGCCCAGGCCGCCAAGGATGCCGGCTGGGAATTCATGGGCCACGCCTATGAGCAGGGCCCCATTCACAAGGAGCCGGACCAGCGGGCGATGATCGACCGCGCCATGAACGTGATCGAGAATTTCACCGGCAAGCGCCCGGTGGGCTGGCTCGGACCCGGCCTGACGCAGACGCTGGACACGCCGGAATATCTTGCCGAGGCTGGCGTCAAATATATCGGCGACTGGGTCTATGACGATGAGCCGACCACCATCAACACCGCCAAGGGCCCGCTGGTGACGCTGCCCTATACGGTGGAGTTGAACGACATCCCGATGATGATGGTGCAGCACCACGAGAGCGACCATTTCAAGAAGCGGGCGATCGATACCTTCGACCGGCTGTATCTGGAGAGCGCCGAGCGTCCGAAGATCGTGTCGCTGGCGATCCACCCCTACATCTCCGGCCAGCCGTTCCGAATCAAATATCTCGAAGAGCTCTACGACTATTTCAACCAGCACGAAGGCGTCGTGCATTGGAACGGCGAGCAGATCCTCGACTGGTATCAGGGCCGGAAGGCCGAGATGGAATCCGGGGCGTGAACGTGACCTCGCAGCAGATGCTCCGCGCCATTCCCGTCACCGGCGTGCCGGTGGTGGGTGGCGGCTTTTTTCCGGTGCGCCGCGTCTACTGCGTCGGCCGCAACTATCTCGACCATATTCGTGAGATGGGCGAGGCAGACGAGCGCGATCCGCCGTTCTTTTTCCAGAAGCCACGTGATTCCGTGGTGCCGGATGGTTCGCGCGTGCCGTATCCTCCCTTTACCGACGATTTCCAGTTCGAGGTCGAGCTGGTGATCGCGATCGGCCGTGCCGGGCGCAACATCGATGCCGAGGAAGCGCTGGAATATATCTGGGGCTATGCGGTTGGCATCGATCTGACCCGCCGCGACCGTCAGCGCGAGGCGCGTGACCTCAAGCTGCCGTGGGAAGCCGGCAAGAGTTTTGATGCGTCCGCGCCGTGTGGCGCGATCGCGCCGGCGCGCGACGCCCGGCACTTCAGTGGCTGCGCCATCACGCTGTCGGTCAATGGCATCGAAAAGCAGCGCGGCGACATCGGCCAGATGATCTGGACCGTGCCTGAAATCGTGGCGCAGCTGTCGCAGCAGATGAAGCTCGAGCCGGGCGATCTGATTTATACCGGCACCCCCGCCGGCGTCGGTCCGATCGTGCCCGGCGACGTGATCGACGCCCGCATCGAGGGGCTGCCGTCACTCGGTATCACCATCACCTCGCCGGAGCCCTATTGATGCTGCCGACCGAACGCATTGCCTATTCGCCGATCGCGACGCGCGCGCCGCTCAAGCTGCCGAATGGCAACCGCATGGCGGTGTGGGTAATCGTCAATGTCGAGGAATGGGATGCGACGCAGACCATGCCGCGTACCGTGCTGACGCCGCCGGCGGGCGGCTCGCCGACGCCGGACATTCCGAACTGGGCCTGGCACGAATACGGCAATCGCGTCGGGTTCTGGCGCCTGCTGAAAGTGTTCGACGACTACAAAATTCCGGCGGCGCTGGCGATCAACGGCGCGGCGATCGCCGCCTATCCGCCGATCGTGGACGCGGCGAAGGCGCGCAACTGGGAATTCATGGGGCACGGCTTCACCCAGCGCAACATGCAGAAGGTCGAGAACGAGCGCGACGACATCCGCAAGACCGCCGATGTGATCGAGGCCGCTACCGGCAAGCGGCCGCGCGGCTGGCTCGGTCCCGGCCTGACCGAGACCTGGGAAACCCCGGATCTGTTGAAGCTCGAAGGCTACGACTATGTCGCCGACTGGGTGCTCGACGACCAGCCGGTATGGCTGAAGACCACCACGACGCCGATCGTCAACGTCCCCTATACGCAGGAATGCAACGACGTCGCGATGATGCTGATCCAGCACCACAAGGCATCCGAATATTACGACCGGGCCATCGACCAGTTCGAGCAGATTTATGAAGACTCAGTCGATTCAGCCCGGATCATGGCACTGGTTGTGCATCCCTACATCATGGGCGCACCGCATCGCCTGAAGCATTTCCGCCGCATCTTCGAAACCATCCAGCAGAAATCGGATGTGGTCTTCATGACCGGCGAGCAGATTCTGGACTGGTACCTCACGGTCGGTCCAGCGGCACCATAGGCAAGATCAGGAATGAGCTTCTTTCAAATCCTCAACGGCCTGACCTTCGCGGCGCTGCTGTTCGTGGTGGCCAGCGGCTTCACGTTGATCTTCGGCCTGTTGCGGATCGTCAACCTGGCCCATGGTGCGCTCTATCTGTTCGGTGGCTATGTTGGCTATACGGTCGCGACCCATACCGGCAGCTTCGTGCTCGGCGGCATCGGCGCGATGCTGGCGATCGCCGCGATCGGCTTTGTGCTCGACCAGGGCCTGCTGCGATTCGTCCGCGGCAACGAGCTGCGCCAGGTACTGCTGACGCTGGGCGTCGCCTTCTTCCTGAATGATCTGTCGCTGGTGATCTTTGGCGGCGACAGTTTCACGGTGCCGATCCCGCAATTGCTGCGGGGCGGCATGAAGGTGTTCGGCACGTTCTATCCGACCTATCGGTTGTTCGTGCTGGTGACCGGGATCGTGGTGTTCGTCGGGCTCTGGCTGCTGCTCAATCGCACCCGGCTGGGCGCCCTGATCCGCGCCGGCGTTGACGACGCCGAAATGGTCGAGGCCTCCGGCGTCAACATCCAGCGCGTCTTCCTCTTCACCTTCCTGTTCGGATCGGCGCTGGCCGGGCTCGGCGGCCTGATGGGCGGCGCCTTTCTTTCGCTATACCCGTCGGCGGATGCCGAGATCCTGACCTTCAG
>NZ_JANXTC010000120.1:0-3336 GCF_025356345.1 Tardiphaga sp. | reverse complement strand
AGCCACGACCAGCAGACCAACGCGGCGTATTTTTCGGTGCGGGTGACGCTGCCGGAGCAAGAGCGGCGCAAGCTCGCCGGGTTGCAACTTGTCGCGGGCATGCCGGCCGAAGTGTTCATGCAGACCGGCAGCCGGTCGATGATCAGCTATCTGGTCAAGCCGATCACCGATCAGCTGGCGCGCGCCTTTGTGGAGCGCTGAGCAGCGAATTGCTCAGCCCGGCTAGGCCCTCAAGGAAAGCTGACCAGGCGCTTTGCCGTCGGTTGCAGCTCGCGGGCGTAGTCTCTCGATGCCGCGAGCGGTCATGAACCACACCGTCAGCGCCGCGATTTCTGGCGGCGGACTTCGTAATCATGGCCGAGCTGCGCCAGCAGATGGGCGACAAACGCGCGCTCGCTGCGCGGCGGTGCGACGTCGTCATTGTGATGATGCTCGCGCGGCGAGCTCATCCATGCCCGCAGACGCAACAGGGCGGCAAACGGCCTGGTCGGCGCGTGAGCCCGCACGGCTCCGTCGCTGCCAGGAATTGACTCGTGATGGGTGTGATAGGAGCCGGCCATGACATGTCCTCAACGATGAAACTCAGGACGCGCGGTGCGCAATAGGTGCAGGGCGTCTTCGACGATCACAAGGTCGTTGACGTCGATGGCGTCATTCGGATCGCACTGTGGCGAAAGCGGATTTATGCATGGCGACGGCAGCGCGGTTGCAGCTGCCGCGCGCTGCCCGTTCCGGCGGGGCCGCCGGGTAACTTGGAATCGGTAAACCACTATAATCAAAGGTGCTGCCGCGATTTTCGCGTCGCCCGATGCCATGGCAAAAAACCGGTCAGGATGCACGGCGGTGCGCCGCGTCGACCCGTCCCGAGCGGCGTGTCACATTGCTGCCGACAAATAGTCGGCATGGCCGAAGTGCGACGGTTAACGGCGCGGCGCCGATTACTTCAGCGCATCCGATACCAGCTTGAATTTCTGGATGCGTTTTCCGGTGTCGACCTCGGCGGTGTAGACGCTGCCTTTGGCATCGACGGCCATCGCGTGGATCCAGTGAAACTGGCCGGCGTTGCGGCCATTGCGGCCGAACGAGCCGACCACGCGGCCATCGTCGCGGGTGAGGATGCGGATCTCGTTGTTCTCGCCGTCGGCGGTCAGCAGCCAGGTTTGCTTCGCGTCGGGCCAGATCGCCAGATCCCATACCGCGCCATTGCCCAGCGTGTTCTTCTCGAAGAACCATTCCTTCACGAAGCTGCCGTCCTTCTTGAACACCTGAACGCGGTTGTTGATGCGGTCGCAGACATAGACCAGCCCATCATGGGCAAGCTTGACGCAATGTACGGGATTGGCGAATTGCTGTGACACCGGGGCCGCCGGATCATACGCCGCCTGCTTGTCGTCATTGGGCTTGTTGCCATAGGCGCCCCAGTGCCTGATGTAGGCGCCGGTGGTGGCGTTGAACACGATGACGCGGCGGTTGCCATAGCCATCGGCGACATAGATCTCGTTGGCGTCCTTGTCGAGCGCGGTCTCGGCCGGCTTGCCGAGTTGAGTGGTGTCGTTGCTGCCCTTGCTCGGCGCGATCTTGCCGATCTGCATCACGAACTTGCCGTCGAGGGTGAATTTCAGGATCGCATTGTCGTTGTCGGCATTGCCGCCGATCCAGACGAAGCCCTTGTCGTCGACTTCGATGCCGTGCTCGCGGCCAACCCATTCATAGCCTTCACCGGGGCCGCCCCAGGAGCGCAGCAAATTGCCGTCGGAATCGAATTCGAGCACCGGCGGCGCCGAGACGCAGCACTTTGATCGCGGCGGCGTCAGGCTGGCGCCTTTCTCGTCATCGGTCAGCGAACGTGGCCGGTGGATCAGCCAGATATGGCCTTGCCCGTCGACCGTGATGCCGCCGACCTGACCGAGGATCCAGTTGTTGGGCAGCGGTTTGGGCCACGACGCCTCGACCTCGAAGCGGGGGATTTCTGTCGCACGCGCGGTGGCGACGATGGCAGCCCATGCGAGGGCGGTGCCGGCGATCAACCCGTACAGACGAATGCGCCTCGACATCTGCATGATGCCAGCCTCCCTGATCCCGACGCGGGTTATCCCGCTTTGCAGGGAGTGAAGTACCGACGCCGTGGCAAGTCAATCTTGCGACGCGGCGAGAACCATCAGCCGTCGTCGCGAGTTTGGGGCCGGCCTGTTGGCCGATCCTGAGATATGAAATGTCGGACTCGTGTCCCGGACGCGGTGCGGCATTCTCAGGCGATGCCCTTGCATCGCCGCCATGCCGCTCCGCGGAGCCGGGACCGTATCAGGCAACGGTGTTTTTGGCGGTCCCGGCTCCGCGGCGCATGACGCCTCCCGCGGAGGCGCATGGCGCCGCGTCCGGGACAAGTGATCTTTCTGGCGAGGTCAGGGATAGCCAATTGGCTTTCCCTGACCTCGCACTGACGGGGAGAGGCCAGTGCCTTATCCCGGTGGCTGAAAACTCAGAAGCTTCCTGGTTGAGTAGTCATAGAGCCGGCCGGTCTCGGTCCAGGACGGCAGCAGCATCGGCACCATGGCTTGCGCCACTTCCGTCGGCCTGGTCAGCGTTTCCGGATCCTCACCGGGCATCACGATGGCACGGATGTGGGTACGGATCGGGCCGGGGTCGAACAGATTGGCACGAATCGGCGTGGTGGCGGTCTCGGCGGCCCATACCCGTACCAACGTGTCGAGCGCCGCCTTGGACGTTGCGTAGAGGCCGCGATAGGCCGGCGCCTGGTGGGCGGCGGCTGATGTGACGAACAGAGCGCGGCCGGCATCGGACTGCCGCAGCAGCGGCTCCATGCAGCGGATCAGCTGGAAATTGGCAGTGACGTGGAGCGCCATCACCTCGTTCCAGGGCTTCATCTCGACATGGCCGATCGGCGAGGACGGCCCGGCGATGCCGGCATTGCCAACCAGGATGTCGAGCCTGCCGTGGCGCTCGTGCAGCGCGGCGCCGAGCCGGGCGATGCCGTCGAGATCGGTCAGGCTGAGCGGCACCAGCGTGGCGCTGCCACCCTCGGCGCGGATCGCATCGTCGAGCTCTTCAAGGCCGCCCTGGGTGCGTGCCACCGCGATGACATGGGCGCCGGCCTTGGCCAGCGCCAGCGCGGTGGCACGGCCAAGGCCGCGCGAGGCGCCGGTAACGAGGGCGAGGCGGGAGACGAGGGGCAGGGTCATGGGTAACTCTCACAGGTCGTCCCCGCGCAGGCGGGGACCCATACACGGTGAGGGTTATGATGCGGAACTGCGCAGCTGTCTAACCTTGCCCGACGCCACTACGCCGGAGGTTATGGATCCCCGCCTGCGCGGGGAC
>NZ_JANXTC010000185.1:0-27251 GCF_025356345.1 Tardiphaga sp. | reverse complement strand
GCGCCATCGCCATCAAGGCCGCGCTGGAGCGCGCGGGCATCGAGCCGGCGCGGGTTTCCGAGGTGATCATGGGTCAGATCCTGACCGCGGCACAGGGCCAGAACCCCGCCCGCCAGGCCTCGATCGCCGCCGGCATTCCGGTGGAAAGCCCGGCCTGGGGCGTCAATCAACTCTGCGGTTCGGGTCTGCGCACCGTGGCGCTGGGCTATCAGGCGCTGCGCAATGGCGACTCCGAGATCGTCGTCGCCGGCGGCCAGGAATCCATGAGCATGGCGCCGCACGCGCAATATCTGCGTGGCGGCGTCAAGATGGGTCCGGTGGAATTCATCGACACCATGATCAAGGACGGGCTGTGGGATGCCTTCAACGGCTATCACATGGGCAACACCGCCGAGAACGTCGCCAAGCAGTACCAGATCACGCGCCAGCAGCAGGACGAGTTCGCGGTACACTCGCAGAACAAGGCGGAGGCGGCGCAGAAGGCCGGCCGATTCACCCAGGAGATCGTTCCGGTCACCGTCAAGTCGCGCAAGGGCGACATCATCGTCAGCGATGATGAATATCCGCGCCACGGCGCCACCGTCGAGGCGATGGCCAAGCTGAAGCCGGCCTTCGAGAAGGACGGCACCGTGACCGCCGGCTCCGCCTCCGGCATCAATGACGGCGCCGCGGCCGTGGTGCTGATGACCGCGAAGCAGGCCGCCAAGGAGGGCCTCACCCCGCTCGCCCGCATCGTGTCGTGGGGCCAGGCCGGCGTCGATCCGAAAGTGATGGGCACCGGGCCGATCCCGGCGTCGCGCGCGGCGCTGAAGAAGGCCGGCTGGACCATCAATGATCTCGATCTGATCGAGGCCAACGAAGCCTTCGCGGCGCAGGCCTGCGCCGTCAACAAGGACCTCGGCTGGGATCCCACCAAGGTCAACGTCAATGGCGGCGCCATCGCGATCGGTCACCCGGTCGGCGCGTCGGGCGCGCGCGTGCTGGTGACGCTGCTGCACGAGATGCAGAAGCGCGACGCCAAGAAGGCCCTTGCGACTCTGTGTATCGGCGGCGGCATGGGCATCGCGATGTGCCTCGCGCGCGACTAAACTCGCGGCGTTGCGTGGCGAAAACATCGGCTCGCGATTGCACTGCACACTGATAAACATGCCCGGCGCCTCGCGCCGGGCATTTTTACTTGATGTGGCTCGCACGGCCGGATTAATTCGCTACTATAAAATCAAGAGCGAGGGAGGCATTGAGCATGGCACGTGTGGCATTGGTTACCGGGGGAACACGCGGCATCGGCGCCGCCATCAGCAAGGCGTTGAAGACCGCCGGTTACAGCGTTGCCGCCTGCTATGCCGGCAACGACGCGGCGGCGGAAAAATTCAACGGCGAAACTGGTATTCCCGTCTACAAATGGGACGTCAGTTCATTCGAGGCCTGCGCCGAGGGCGTGAAGAAAGTCGAAGCCGATCTCGGCCCGGTCGAGGTGCTGGTCAACAATGCCGGCATCACCAAGGACGGCGCGTTTCACAAGATGACCGCGGAGCAGTGGAATCTGGTGGTCAACACCAATCTCGGCTCGCTGTTCAACATGACGCGGCCGGTGATCGAAGGCATGCGCGCGCGAAAATTCGGGCGCGTCATCAACATCTCCTCGATCAACGGCCAGAAGGGCCAGTTCGGCCAGGTCAATTATTCAGCGGCCAAGGCCGGCGATCTCGGCTTCACCAAGGCGCTGGCGCTGGAAAACGCCAAGCTCGGCATCACCGTCAATGTGATATGCCCCGGCTACATCAACACCGAGATGGTGCAGGCGGTGCCGAAGGACGTGCTCGAGAAGAACATCCTGCCGCAGATTCCGGTCGGCCGGCTCGGCGAACCCGAGGAAATCGCCCGCACCGTGATCTTCCTCGCCGCCGACGAGGCCGGCTTCATCACCGGCTCGACGCTGACGGTGAATGGCGGGCAATATCACGCGTGACGACGTGTCATTCCGGGGCGCGGGCGGCGCCAGCCGACCGCGAACCCGGAATTCCGGGCTTTTCATACCAACTCGGGATTCCGGGTTCGCTCGCAGCTGGCGCTGCTCCCGCCCCGGAATGACAGTTATGGTTTCATGACTGCCCGCGCCGCCACCCTGATCGGGCTCACCGCCATCCTGATGTGGTCGCTGCTGTCGGTGATGACGGTGGCGACCGGGCTGATCCCGCCATTCCAGCTGATGGCGATGAGCTTTGCGATCGGCGCGGTGGCCAGTCTTGCGGTGCGACCGCGCGCATGGCGGGCCTGGAAGCAGCGATGGCCCGCCGCGCTGGTCGGCATCGGCGGGTTGTTCGGCTATCACGCGCTGTATTTCGTGGCGCTGCGGCTGGCGCCGCCGGCCGAAGCCGGGTTGCTGAACTATCTGTGGCCGCTGCTGATCGTCTTGTTCTCCGCGCTGCTGCCGGGCGAGCGGCTGCGCCCGCATCATGTGGTCGGCGCGCTGCTCGGGCTGGCCGGCACGATCCTGCTGCTGGCCGGCCAGATCGAACTGACAATGAGTTCGGCCGCCTTCGCCGGCTATCTGGCCGCGCTCGCCGCCGCCTTCGTCTGGGCCGGCTATTCGGTGCTGTCGCGGCGCTTCAAGGACGTGCCGACCGACGCGGTCGCGTTCTATTGCGCTGTCACGGCCGTGCTCGCCTTCCTCGTGCATCGCGCCTGCGAACTGCCGGTGTGGCCGGCGGGGCCGCTGGCCTGGGTGGCGATCGCAGCCCTTGGCCTCGGCCCGGTCGGCGCGGCGTTCTTTGCCTGGGACGTCGGCATGAAGCGCGGCGATATCCGCGTGCTGGGCGCCGCCTCCTACGCCACGCCGCTGCTGTCGACCGGGTTTCTCATCCTCGCCGGCTATACCCAGCCCAGCGCCCACATCGCGCTCGCCGCCGCGCTGATCGCCGGCGGCGGGTTGATCGCGGCGAAGGACATGGTGTCAGGCCGCGGGGCGGGTTAGCGCGCAGCGCGTAACCTTCCCTACTGCTTCGGCATCCAGCCCCGCGGCGCCAGTTCAAACGTCGCAAAATCAAAACCCGGCGCCACGGTGCAGCCGACCAGCGTCCAGTCGCCGGTGCTCGCCGCCGCCTGCCAGGCGTGCGGCGGCACGATGCCCTGCGGTTGTTCGCCGGCGGCGAGGTCGGAGCCGAGCCGGAGGGTGCGGACGCCATTGGCATCGGCGATCTCCAGCAATAACGGGCTGCCGGCGTGCCAGTGCCAGATCTCGACCGCGTCGATGCGGTGCCAGTGCGAGCGCTCGCCCCGCCGCAGCAGGAAGTAGATCGCGGTGGACAGCGACCGCCCGTCGGCATCGACCCGGACATCGCGAAACGTCTCGCGATAATGCCCGCCTTCCGGATGTGGCCGCAGCTCCAGTCGCGCGATGATCGCGGCGGCGGTTTCGGTCATGACTTGTTTTTGCGCTCGCGCAATTCGGCGAACACGTCGTCGGCGCTGAATCCCTTCAGCCGCACCGCGGCGGCGACCGCCGGATCATCGGCGCGCAGGAACAAATTGGTTTTCTTCTCGTCGCCGAGCAGCACCGGAATGGTCGGCTTGCCGGCGGCGCGCAGCCGCGTCACTTCCTCGGCGCGTGCCTTCAGCGCCTCGTTGTGGGGCTCGATGCCGAGCGCGAATTTGACGTTGGCGGCGGTGTATTCGTGGCCGCAATACAGACGGAAATCATCCGGCAGTTCGCGCAGCCGAAGCAGCGACTGCCACATCATCGGATAGGTACCTTCGAACACCCGGCCGCAGCCGATCGAAAACAGCGTGTCGGCGGCGAACAGCGCGCGCTCGCTGTCGAACACATAGGAGACGTGGTCGAGCGTATGGCCCGGGGTTTCCAGCACGCGGGCGATCAGCGCGCCGACCTGCACGAAATCATCCTCGCCGACGCGAATGTCGACGTCCTGGATCGCGACCTTCTGGTCGTGCGGCGCGGTGACCCGGCAGTCATAGGTCTGCTTCAGCTCCTTGACGCCGCCGACATGGTCGGCGTGGTGATGGGTGATCAGGATATCGGTGAGCTTCCAGCCTTCGCGCCGCAGCACCTCGATGATCGGTCTGGCATCGGGCGCGTCGATCGAAGCGGTGGCGCCGCTCTGCGGGTCGTGGATCAGATAGCCGAAATTGTCGGAGAGGCAGGGGAACAGGCGAATTTCGGCGGCCATGAGATCTCCAGGTAGTCGTCGACGCAGTCTGTGACATATGGCGTTAAGCCTGCCCCGGCAATGCGATATTCGGGGCATCCCGGCGTCCGCCGACATGGTAGAACGCGCCATGACTATCGACGTGATCGACCTCCGGGACTTCTATTCGCGCCGCCTCGGCATCGTGGCTCGGCGACTGATCAACCGCGCGATCCACGCCCATTGGCCGAACGCCCAGGGCCAGCGCGTGCTCGGGCTGGGCTACCCGACGCCTTATCTCGGCCTGTTTCGGGAGAACAGCGAGCGCTGCATCGCCTTCATGCCGGCGGCGCAGGGCGTGCTGAAATGGCCGACGGCGAAGCCGACGCTGGCGACGCTGGTCGACGAGTTCTCGCTGCCGCTGCCGGATGCCGCGGTTGATCGCATCATTCTCGTCCATGCGCTGGAAATGTCCGACGATCCCGAAGGCTTGCTGCGCGAGATCTGGCGGGTGCTGGCGCCGTCCGGCCGGGTGCTGGCGATCATTCCGAACCGCCGCGGCGTCTGGACCCGCACCGACCACACCCCGTTCGGCCATGGCCGGCCGTATTCGCGCAGCCAGATCACGCAGCTGCTGCGGCAGACCTGGTTCACGCCGACCTCATGGAGCGAGGCATTGTTCATGCCGCCGTTCGGCGTCGGCTGGTTCCTGCGCTCGGCGATGGCGTGGGAGAAGGTCGGCGCGGCGCTGGCGCTGCCCTTCGCCGGCGTCCATATCGTCGAGGCCACCAAACAGGTCTACCGGGCGATTCCGGCCAAGCGCGAACGCTCACGGCTGATGCCGGCGCTGCAGCCGGTGCTGGTGCCGTCGGCGCGGCAGCGGAGCGAGGAAGACGAGATGCCGGACGCCAAGCCGCAGCGGCAGTGAGCCCTGTGTCCCGGACGCGGCGCGGCCTAGCGAAGCGAAGCTTCGCGCGGCTTGTGCCGCTCCGCGGAGCCGGGACCGTCACGGGCGCCGGCGATTTGGGCGGTGCCGGCTCTGCCGTGCGCGACGCCGCCAGGAGGCGGAGCAATGCACGGCGTCCGGGACACGTAAAATTACTTCTCCGCCAACGGATGCAGGTCGCGGACCAGGCTTTTCAGCCGCTCTTCCACCACATGGGTGTAGATCTGCGTCGTCGAGATATCGGTGTGGCCGAGCAGCGTCTGCACGATGCGCAGGTCGGCGCCGTTGTGCAGCAGGTGGCTGGCGAAGGCATGGCGCAGCACATGCGGGCTGACCAGATGCGGCGCGATGCCGGAGGCGGCGGCGAGCTCCTTGAGGTCGCGGGCAAAATGCTGCCGCGTCAGATGGCCGCTTTCGCCGAATGATGGAAACAGCCATTTCGACACCGCGCCCTTGCCGGCCTCGCGCCGCAGCGCCGCGGTGGCCTCGAGATATTCCGCCATCGCCTGCTTGGCGCTGTCGTTGAGCGGCACCATGCGCTCCTTGTTGCCCTTGCCGCGCACCACGATCATGCGGGCGTCGTGTCGCGCCGCGGTCAGCGGCAGCGACACCAGCTCGGAAACGCGCAACCCGGTGGCGTAGAGCACCTCGAGCAGGCAGTAGAGCCGGGCGTCGCGCAGCCGCCGCGGCGCCGGGGTCCCGTCCTTCACCGCCAGCGCCCTGGCATGGGCCAGCATGCGGTCGACATCGCCGATCGACAGCACCTTCGGCAGGCCGCGGCCGCGCTTCGGGCCAGACAGGATGGCGGCGGGATCGTCGGGGCGCAGCCGCTCGTTGAGCAGGAAGCGGAACAGATGCCGCAGCGCCGACAGCCGACGCGCCACCGTGGTCGACTTGAAGCCGCGCGCATCGAGATCCTCGAGGTAATCGCGCAGCAACTGGGTGTCGGCGGTGGCGAAACCCGATCTGGCGTGGCCGGCAAACTCCGAAAAATCCTCGAGATCGCGGCGATAGGCATCGAGCGTATTGACCCCGGCGCCCTGTTCGGCGGCCAGCATGTCGAGGAACAGGCTGGAAAGACGGGCGTCTGAGGAAGTGGTCATGGTCGCGGCCCAAATTTGATGCGCCAAAATCAAAACATCTTGTCCCGGACGCCGTGCAGCGTGAAACGCTGCTCCGCAGAGCCGGAACCATAGCAAACGCTGTCGTTTTTGGCGGTCCCGGCTCCGCGGTGCACTACGCCGCCTGGCGGCGGCGCCCTGCACTGCGTCCGGGACACGAATCCATCCGTCTACCTTCCAACCTATCCCCTATTTCTTGAGAAACTTGTCGGGCTGGATGGTGACGGTCATTTCCCGGGGTTTTGGATTGACGAAATTGGCCAGCGCGAAGATCACGCCATAGACGACCCCGGCGATCACCGCGACGACCGTCAGAAAGCGGAACAGGGTGGGCATCGGGAACTCGAAAGCGGTCAGGGGCCACGCGGCCATCCCGCCGGACACCGCCCCTGTTCGGATACAGATTACACGAGTCGCTGGCAACGCCGGCGATGGGGGTAGTATAGGTGGCCCAAATGCGGCAATCCTTTGCAACATCACCACTTCTACCGCCATGGCCTTCCCGTTCCGCCCTAACCCGTCGCAGGTGTTTTAATGTCCGAGACCATCTCGCCGGCCAGTGCCAGCGCGACCCAGGAGGCCGCGATCGTCGCGGCCCTTGGCAAGCGCTCGGTCGTGCTGGTCGGTATGATGGGTGCGGGCAAGTCGACCATCGGCCGGCGCATGGCACAGCGGCTGCGGCTGCCCTTCGTCGATGCCGACAATGAGATCGAGGCCGCCGCCGGCATGTCGATCCCGGATATTTTCGAGGTCCATGGCGAGCCGCATTTCCGCGACGGCGAGGCCCGGGTGATCGCGCGCCTGCTGGAGAGCGGCCCGATCCTGCTGGCGACCGGCGGCGGCGCTTTCATGCGCGAGGAAACTCGCGACCGGATCCGCGACCGCGCCATCTCGATGTGGCTGAAGGCCGATGCCGACGTGATCCTGCGACGGGTGCGGCGGCGCGCCGACCGGCCGCTGCTGAAGGCGGATGATCCCTCCGCGGTGATCGCCCGGCTGATCGAACTGCGGCATCCGTTCTACGCGCAGACCGACATCACGCTGGATTCCCGCGACGTGCCGCACGAGAAAATCGTCGACGAAGGCGTCATCGCGCTGCACGAGCATTTGTTCCGGCCGCGCCCGGCCTCCGCCATCTCCGAACCGACAGGCGATCCCTTGAGCCCGATCCTATGACCGCGCCATTGCAACATTCCGCCCCGATCACGGTCGAGGTGGCGCTGGGCGAGCGCGCCTACGACATCATCATCGGCCGCGACGTGCTGCCGTCGCTGGGCGCGCGGATCGCCGCGCTGCGCCCCGGCGTGCGTACCGCGATCATCACCGACCGCACGGTATCGACGCATTGGCTGGCGGCCACCGAAGCCTCGCTGGCCGAGGCCGGCATCCCGACCTCGCATTTCATTGTCGAGGACGGCGAGGGCTCGAAAACCTATGCCGGCCTCGAAAAGGTCTCCGAGGCGCTGATCGCGGCGAAGATCGAGCGCAATGATCTGGTGATCGCGCTGGGCGGCGGCGTGGTCGGGGATCTCGCCGGCTTTGCCGCCGCGATCCTGCGCCGTGGCGTCGATTTCGTGCAGGTGCCGACCTCGCTGCTGGCGCAGGTGGATTCCTCGGTCGGCGGCAAGACCGGCATCAATTCGCCAAAGGGCAAGAACCTGCTCGGCGCGTTTCATCAACCTCTTTTGGTGGTCGCCGACACCGCGGTGCTCGACACGCTGTCGCCGCGCCAGTTCCGCTCCGGCTACGCCGAAGTGGCGAAATACGGCGTGCTCGGCGACGCCGCGTTCTTCGCCTGGCTGGAGGCCAACCATACCGAGATCGTGCGCGGCGGCGCCGCCCGCGAACACGCCATCGCCACCTCGTGCCGCGCCAAGGCAGCGATCGTCGCCCGCGACGAGCGCGAGAATGGCGAGCGCGCGCTGCTCAATCTCGGCCACACCTTCGGTCACGCGCTGGAGGCCGTCACCGGCTTCTCCGACCGGCTGTTTCACGGCGAAGGCGTCGCGGTCGGCATGGTGCTGGCGGCGCAGCTCTCCGCGCAGCTTGGCCTGATCGCCGAGTCGGATGCCACGCGGGTCAAACAACATCTCGCCGAGGCCGGCCTGCCGACCAGCCTGCGGGACATCGCCGGCTTTGCTCAGGAAGGCCTCGCCGACGCCGACACGCTGATGGGGCTGATGGCGCAGGACAAGAAGGTGAAGCGCGGCAGACTGACCTTTATCCTGCTGCGAGCGGTAGGACAGGCGATCATCGCCCCCGACGTCGAGCCGGCCGTCGTGCACGATTTCCTCGCGCGCCAACTCGCCACGCCCCTATAGCGTCACGCCGGGACCGTTGACGCCTGCATGCGCCGGCCCCTGCCCGACAACGGAATGGATCGACTATGGACTGGATCACCTGCGTCATCGTGCTCGGCTGCCTGCTGGTATCCGCGTTCTTCTCCGCCAGCGAAACCGCGCTCACCGCCGCGTCGCGCGCCAGCATGTTGCGGCTGTCGAAACAGGGCAATCGCGAAGCCGGCGTGGTCACCGGCCTGTTCGCGATGCGCGGGCGGATGATCGGCGCGCTGCTGCTCGGCAACAACATCTCCAATATCGCCGCCTCGGCGCTGGCGACCGGGCTGTTCACCGCCTGGTTCGGCGATGTCGGCGTGCTCTACGCCACCGGCGTGATGACGGTGCTGGTGGTGATCTTCGCCGAGGTGCTGCCGAAGACCGTCGCCATCAACGCGCCGGACCGGGTGTCGCTGCTGGTGGCGCGGCCGATGATGGTGATGGTGATCTTCCTGGCGCCGCTGCTGATGCTGATCGAGGCCATTGTCCGCGTGTTGATGCGGCTGGTCGGGATTCCGCTCGGCCACAACCAGCCGATCCTGTCGCCGACCGAGCGGCTGCGCAGCGCCGTCGACCTGATCCATCAGGAGGGCGGCGTCGAGAAGCAGGACCGCGACATGCTGGGTGGCCTGCTCGACCTCAACGAGCTGCAGGTCTCCGACGTCATGGTCCACCGCACCGAGATGGTGATGATCAATGCCGACCTGCCCTCCGAGGAACTGGTGCGCGAGGTGCTGGCCACCGAATACACGCGGATCCCGCTGTGGCGCGACAAGCCGGAAAACATCGTCGGCGTGCTGCATGCCAAGGACTTGCTGCGCGCGATCCGCGCCAGCGAAGGCGACATGAGCAAGATCGACGTCTCCACCATCGCGCTGCCGCCATGGTTCGTGCCGGAGATGCGCCCGGTGTCGGATCAGTTGAAGGCGTTCCGCCGTCGCAAGACCCATTTCGCGCTGGTGGTCGACGAATATGGCGAAGTCGAAGGCATGGTAACGCTGGAGGATATTCTCGAGGAGATCGTCGGCGACATTTCCGACGAGCATGACGTGGTGGTCGCCGGCGTCCGCGCGCAGTCCGACGGCTCGGTGGTGGTCGATGGCTCGGTACCAATCCGCGACCTCAACCGCGCGCTGGACTGGCACCTGCCCGACGCCGAAGCCACCACCGTCGCCGGCCTGGTGATCCACGAGGCGCGCTCGATCCCGGAGCGCGGCCAGAGTTTTACGTTCCACGGCTTCCGCTTCCGCGTGCTGCGCCGCGAACGCAACCGCATCACCGCGCTGCGGATCGGCCCGGTGCCGAAAGAGCCGGAGCCGCTCGGCAAGAAGCCAAGAGCGGGCACGGCATTCTAGAGTCAGATCCGGTTTGCTTGAATCGTGTCCCGGACGCGGTGCATTGCGCCTCCACAAGGAGGCGTAGTGCTCCGCGGAGCCGGGACCGCCACGAAACTCAGCACTTGGTAGGGTCCCGGATCCGCGGAGCGGCACTTCGCGCCGCACCGCGTCCGGGACAGGTCAGTGCGTTTTGTTGGCTTCCGCCGTGGTCAGCGCCTTCAGCGCCAGCGCGTGAACGGAGCCCGCGAGTTCCGCGGCCAAAGTGGCGTTGATCATGCGGTGGCGGTCGATCCGGCTCTTCCCTTCGAACGCTTGCGACACGATATGAACCCGGAAATGGGTTTCGCCCTCGGGCCGATGCCCCATGTGGCCAGCGTGCAGATGCGACTCGTCGGTGACGTCGAGGCGGTCCGGCGCGAAGGCGGCGTGCAGCTTTTCAGCAATGATGTCTTTGACTGTCATGCTTACAGGCTTAACGTTTACGGCCCACAATCGTCAATTGCCGGCCATGCGGCGCAGCGAGGATCCATAATCCGAATGTCAAGACTTGAAGCTTTTCGCATTGCGTTGTCATAGTCAGCCATGGCCATCGACTCATCCAAATTCTTCGACTCCATCCGCATCAAGCCCAACAAGCTGAGCGCCAAGCAGCAGGCCGCCGCCAAAGAAGAAGCGGCGATGTGCGAATGGCCGGAGTGCAAGAACAAGGGTCCGCACCGCGCCCCCAAGGGCCGTGCGAATGACAAGGAATACTGGCATTTCTGCCTGAACCACGTCCGCGAATACAACCAGTCGTATAATTTCTTCTCCGGCATGACGCTGGACGCGGTGGCGAAGTACCAGAAGGACGCGCTGACCGGCCATCGTCCGACCTGGAAGATGGGCGCCAATGGCAGCAAGGGCAAAGGCACCAGCCCGGAAGCCGACCTCGAAGGCGCCGCCGATCCGTTCGCGATGTTCTCCGAGCTCAATGGCCGCAACCGCTGGCGACCTGGTCCGGGCGCCAAGGCGCAGGCACCGAAGGTCGAGACGCGAAAGATCTTCAACGCCGAACGCAAGGCGCTGCAGGTCATGGGCCTTGGCCCCGACGCCACGCTGGAAACCGTGAAGTCGACCTACAAGGCGCTGGTCAAGCAGCACCATCCCGACGCCAATGGCGGCGACCGCTCCACCGAGGACCGGCTGATCGAGATCATCAAGGCGTACAACTACCTGAAGACGGTGGTTCGCGGCTCCTGAGGCTGGGCTGAAAGCGCCCTCCGCCGTCATGGCGAGGATCCCACGGGTCCGGCTGCGCCGGCCCGATGACAACTCAGCGGCGCGGCAATCCATGACACAAGCGAAGACTGGATTGCCTCGCCGCGACGGCTCCTCGCCATGACGAGGACAGACCGGCCCCGCATCGCTATCATTTGATTAAACATGTCGGCATTGCCGCTGCCTTTATTTCGCCTCTTCCCCGTTTCGGCCGTAATTCGGCCCCCTCCCGGCGGTTTAACCACACGGTGCCAAGGGTTCGGGAACCCCGCGGCCCGACTGGCTTGCGGGCCCGGGGCCTCGGGAATAATCTGCGTCCACGGCCTGGGCGTGATGGTGTTTTGGGGTGTGCAAACGCCCATCGGCTGCGGAGCTTCGCTTTGATCAATCGCTCGATCGTTCGTGTGCTTGTCACCTCGGCTGTGCTGGCCGCGGGCCTCGCACTGGCCGGATGCAACACCGACGAAATCTCGCTCGCGAATAATGCCAAGGCCAACCAGCCGGTGCCGGCCCGGCTAATCGCCGAGATGCAGGAAAAGGACATGGACCTGCAGTCGCCGATGCTGGTGCGGCTGTTCAAGCAGGAGGCCGAACTCGAGGTCTGGAAACAGACCCGTTCCGGCCAGTTCGCGCTGCTCAAGACCTATCCGATCTGCCGCTGGTCGGGCGACCTCGGCCCCAAGGTCAAGGAAGGCGACCGCCAGGCGCCGGAGGGTTTTTACGCGATCTCGCCGGCGCAGATGAATCCGCGCTCGGCCTATTATTTGTCGTTCAACACCGGCTTCCCCAACGCCTTCGACAAGTCGCTGGGACGCACCGGCTCCGAGCTGATGGTGCATGGCGATTGCTCGTCGCGCGGCTGCTACGCGATGACCGACGAGCAGATCGCCGAGATCTATTCGCTGGGTCGCGAATCCTTCTTCGGCGGCCAGCGCTCGTTCCAGTTCGCGGCGTTCCCGTTCAAGATGACGCCGGTCAACATGGCCAGGCACCGCAACAATCCGAACATGCCGTTCTGGAAGATGATCAAGCAGGGCTATGATCATTTCGAGGTGACGAAGCAGGAGCCGAAGGTCGAATTCTGTGAACAGAAATACGTGTTCGACCCGGCCGCGCCGGCCGGCTCGACCAAGCCGCTGGTGTTCAATGCCGCCGCCAAATGCCCGGCCTATTCGGTGCCGTCGGAGATCGCCGACGCCGTCGCCGCCAAGCAGCAGCAGGACGAGGCCCGCACCAATGAGCTGATCGCCAAGGGGACCCCGGTGGCGATGCGCCGTCCCGATATCGACGGCGGCATGAACAAGATCTTTGCCTCGAAGCTGCCGGACGGCTCGACCGGCCTGTCGGATTCGGAAGCGCCGGGCCTGCAGAGCGTGGCGATGGCGCGCGCGCCGGGCACCATTCCGCCGCACGTCAATCCGCCGAAACCGAACCTCGCGCCAAGCTCGGCGTCGCTGTTCGCCGCCCCGGATGAGCCGACGGTCGCCGCCAGCCCGGAGACCCGGGTAGCCTCGGTATCCTCGGAGGGCGGATTTTTCAGCAGCCTGGCCAAGAAGGTCGGGATCGGTAATTCCGCGGAAACCACCGCCGTCACATCGGCGCCCGCGCCGGTCGCGGCAAAGCCGAAAGTGGCCAAGCCCGGCAGGCCGGCGGAGCCGGCACGTCCGATGGTTGCCGGCACGCCTCGACAGGTGCCGACGCCGGCTGATTCCAAAGTCGCGACCGCTGCCCCGCGCCCGCCGCTGAAGCCGACCGTCGCAGCCGACCAGCCGATATCGTCCGGTGGTGGTTCGCTGGCCGGCGCCGCCGCCGTGGTCCCCGCCAATTCCTTCGACAGCCGGTTTTCCGCCACCAGATAGGCGATCGCAGCTATCGCCCCCGGGCGATCGCCGTCGCGCGTGATCAGCCCCGCGCCGGGAGGCTGACGCCCGAACCATCCAGCCATGGCCGCGCCGGCGAGGCGAGGCCGGTCAGCCGGCCCTGGATGTAATCGCAGCCCCAGTCGCGCAGAATGGCCGCCGATTCGTCGTCCTGCACCCATTCCGCCACCGTCTTGATGCCCAGCCGCCGGCTGAGATCGATCAGCGTCTGCACGAAGGCGCGGTCGTCGGCGGAGCGCGCGATGTTCTGCACGAAGGCGCCATCGATCTTGACGATATCAACGCCGAGTTTGCGCAGATTGCGGAACGAGGTGTAGCCGGCGCCGAAATCGTCGATCGCGATGCGGCCGCCGAAATTCTTCACCCGGGTGACGAAACCGCGGACATCGTCGAGGTCCTGGATCGCCACCGTCTCGGTGATCTCGATGATCAGCCGTTCGGCGACGCCGGGATGCGCGCGCATCATCGATTCGATCGAGGCCCACCAGTCCGGATCCATCGTGGTATCCGGCGAAATGTTGAGGCTGAGCTGGACGCCCGGCGACGCCGCCAGTTCGGCGACGACCAGCTCCAGCACGCGGTGATCGACCAGCCGGATCAGCCCGAGCCGCTCGGCCACCGGGACGATATCCGGCGCCAGCAGCAGTTCGCCGTCATCCTGCTTCATCCGCACCAGGCATTCATAGAACGCCGGATCGCGACCGACGGCATTCACCACCGGTTCGAAGGCCATCACGATGCGGCGCTCGTTCAGCGCGGTGACGATCTCGTCGGTGACGCGGATGTTGACGCGACGCTGCGCCTCGCGCTCGACATTCGGCCGCCACATCGAATAGCTGCCGTGGCGGCGGTGCTTGGCGGTGGACAACGTCTCCTGGGCGCGGTTGATCGCCTCGCCGACGTCGCGGGCATAGCGCGGCACGCTGACCGCGCCGATCGACGCCGTCACCGAGACCGGGCCGGATGCGGTCGGGATCACGTCGTCGCGAATGCCCTCCAGAAACCGCTCGGCGGCGATGTTAGCGTCGTCGACGCTGCAGTTTTTCAGGATCAGGCCGAACTTGTTGCCGGAGAACCGCCCGAGCACATCGCCGCCGCGCAGCCGCAGCCGGATCCGCTTGGCGATCTCGCCGATCACCTCGTCGGCGACATCGAAGCCGAACGCATCATTGATGCGGGCGAGATGGTCGATGCCGACCAGCATGAACACAAAGGTCGATCGGAACCGGGTGGCCTCCTCGATCGCCTCGGCGAGCGAGGCCATCAGATGGGTGCGGTTGAGTTCGCCGGTGATCGGATCGTGCTGCGACAGCTTGAGCAATTGCTGTTCGCGGGCATGGCGCTCATTGTTGACGCGAACAATGCCCTGGACCCGCAGCGGCTTGCCATCGGCGCCGGCGACGCAGTTGCCGCTCTCCTCGATCCACAGCACCGCCGCGGTGGTGTTGGCGCGCACGCCATATTCAATGCGATAGGAGGCGCCGCCCGTTGCCAGCGCCAGACTAAGCGCCTCGGTGCGGACGGAACGCCGCGGTTCGATCAATTTGGCGAGCTCGGCGCCGCTGGCCAGCGCCTCAGATGCGATGTCGGTAAAGACCTCCGCGGCCTGCCCGCTCCAATGAATGATGTCGGAGGCGATGTCCCAGACGAACGCCGCCTGTCCCAGCGCCGCCAGGATGGCTCCAGCCCGTGGCAGGTCGTGGTCGGATGAGGCGGTCGGGGGAAAAGCGGGGATCAAGATTGCCTCGTTTTGGGAAGCCGGGGATTCGCAAATGTCAGGATATGGCGGTCTTCGCTGTTCACACTACCGAAAGTTACTAAAGATTTTGAGAAACCATCGCCGGGCAATGCGGGCTGTAACGGGGTAGCTGTGGAGGGCCAGGCACGGTCCTTGCGAATACAATGTCGGGGGAGCAACATTGTCCCGAAATGAGACGCACCATGCGGATTATCGATACTGGACGCAGCGCCACCGCCCCGCACCCGATGCGGCGCGCGGGCGATGCCGCGACAATC
Source organism: Tardiphaga sp. (assembly GCF_025356345.1). Classification (GTDB taxonomy): domain Bacteria; phylum Pseudomonadota; class Alphaproteobacteria; order Rhizobiales; family Xanthobacteraceae; genus Tardiphaga. The sequence goes on along the minus strand of NZ_JANXTC010000185.1, from coordinate 12,213 downwards.
CTCCGCGCCACCGACTCCGCCGGACTGGTGCCGGTGTCGCCGCCGCGGCGCACGGCGCCGGTGTCGTCCAGCCTGTCGCGCCCGGACGCGGCCTTTATCACCCATCTGCTCGCCACCGCCGACCAGAGCCCGCAGACCCGCACGCTGCGCCGCGCCGCCATCGCCGACGTGGAAACAGCCTATCGGACGGTGATCGAACGGAATGCGCTAACGCCGACTTCAATCGTCCGGCGGATGGCCTGAACGCCATTCTTCGCGGCGGGAAGATTAGAAACAGCGGCTGGTTCGAGAGGTTCGCGGGGTTTCGCTCAGCGCGTTACCGGCGGCACGTCGCTGGACGGGTGCGAGCCGTCGCCGGGCTGCAAACCCGGCGAGTTGATCTGCGGCGAGGTGTGAGCGACGACTTCCGGCGCCACCGGCTTCGGCTCGACCACCGGATCGACGACGGCCTCGGGCTTCGGTTCGACTTCCGGCTCGATCTTCGGCTGTGTCTTGGCTTCAATTTTGGGATCGGACGACTCGAGCAGCACGGCCTCGGCGACCGAGATCGCGGCCGGAGTTGGCGCGGGAGATGGCTCGTAACGCGGCGCGGGTTCAACATGCACCGGTTCGGGCACTGGCGCCGGGGCGGTCGCCACAACCCGGCGTGGACGGCGGGCACGCAGCGAGATGCCGGCGAAGAAATCCACCATCGCGATCAGCGTGATCAGGAAGAAGGTCGAGTTGCCAAATTTCGGCAGCATCACGAATTCGGCGGCGGCGGCGCCGAACACCAGCAGCGACAGGAGATGATCGACGAAATATTTCGCCGCCGGGCGCGCGGCGCGCGTCACCTCAAGCAGCAGCAGCATGATGCCGAGCGCGACCAGCACATCGTTCAGCGTCACCGTCCAGAGGTCTTTCGACATCAGCGGGATGGAGAACAGTGGAATCTGCCCGGACAGCGACAAATCGGGCATCAGGAAGGCAATGATATTGCATATCGCCAGCGGAATCAGCAGCAGCGGAAACGCCATCGGGGGCCTTCTTTGCAAGCAGGATAGTCAATGCGCCATCAGGCCACGCGTATGCGCATCGCCTCGACACAGCGCTTAGCCCCAGAGTTGGAGCGAAATTCGGGCGGAAGTACAGTCATACTGTATCCGCCCGATGGCACTTCGACCTGCTCGGCCTGATCCGTGCCTGGAATGAAGGGCAGCGCTGCTTGCGCGGCGCGGCCCGTCATTCAGCGATCAGGATTCTTTCTTGATCTTCAGAACCTGGCGGCCTTTGTACATGCCGGTCTTCATGTCGAGGTGGTGCGGGCGGCGCAATTCGCCGGAATCCTTGTCTTCCGCATAGGTCGGGGTCTTCAGCGCGTCAGCCGAACGACGCATGCCACGCCGCGACGGCGATGTTTTTCTTCTGGGAACGGCCATGGGAAGGTCCTTGCAGTGATGTCAGAATGGTTCGATCGGCATCCGCGAACGGACGGCCCGGCGCCAGGGACGCGGGCAAAATCGTCGATTAGGCGGTGTCTATAACGGAATGAGGACGGGATGGCTAGGGCGGCGGATGGGGAAAATGCACCACATTGTCGTTCCGGGGCGGGAGCAGCGCCAGCTGCGAGCGAACCCGGAACCTCGAAGTGTTTTTAACATTTCGGGATTGCCCGCCACTCCAATTGGAGTGGCGGGGGTTCGCGCTCGGCTGGCGCCGCCCGCGCCCCGGAATGACACCACTAGCCCCAGCAGCGCTGCAGCTCCGCCGCCTGCGCCCGCGCCATGTAGGTGGCCGCCAGTCGCCGCACGCCGGGGCCGGGATTGCGGGCGCTGCGGGTGACCGGATTGGGCAACACCGACGCCAGCAGCGCCGCGTCGCGGGGTGACAGGTTCGCGGCCGAGCGGCCGAAGGCGTAGCGGGCGGCGGATTCGGCGCCGAACTGGCCGGACGGGCCCATCTCGGCGATGTTGAGGTAGATTTCCAGCACCCGCGCCTTGCCCAGCACCAGGTCGATCCACAGCGCCAGCGGGATCTCGAGGCCCTTGCGGACCACGCTGCGGCCCGGCCACAGGAACAGGTTTTTCGCGACCTGCTGGGTGATGGTGGAGCCGCCGCCGGTCACTTCGCCGTCCTGGGCATCCTCGATGGCATTCTGCAGCGAATTCCAGTCGATGCCATTATGGCCGCAGAATTTCGCGTCCTCGGCGCCGACCACGCTGCTTGGCAACGTCGGTGCCATCGCCGCCAGATCGAGCCATTGCCGCTCCACCGGCCGGCCGGTGAGCCAGCGCCAGGCCATCAGCGACGACACCGGGTGGCCGACGCTGTATAGCGGCGCCAGCCCATAGGGCAGCAGCAGAACCAGCACGATGATCAGCAGCAGACGGCGGGCGAGGCGCAAGGCGAATTCCCGTTAGAGCTATGCCGCTGATAAAGAAGGGTTTCCCGGCCGTTTTCAAGGCGGTTAAGGTTGCCGCACGGATGATCGCGCGATCCATCCCCCGGAATTGACGTGGCCTTTGCCATGGAGGATTGTCCGGCCGAATTGATCTGGAGCTATTCTGAATGACGACCCGTGCCGCTACCGATTTCGCTGCCCGCCTCGACCAGACCGCCGACGACACCGAGGCCGTGCTTGGCCACCTGCTCGGCGACGGCCTGCTGGCCGACGAAATTGCACGCCCGAAGCGGCTGATGGAGGCGATGCGCTATTCCAGCCTCGGCGGCGGCAAGCGGCTGCGGCCGTTTCTGGTGGTCGAGAGCGCGGCGGTATTCGGCGTGTCGCGCGACGCGGCGCTGCTGGCGGGGGCGGCGCTGGAATGCATCCACTGTTATTCCCTGATCCATGACGACCTGCCGGCGATGGACGATAGCGACCTGCGCCGCGGCCGCCCCACCCTGCACAAGGCCACCGACGACGCCACCGCGATCCTCGCCGGTGACGCGTTGCTCACTCTGGCCTTCGACATCATTACGCGCGACGAGATCCATCAGGATCCCAATGTCCGGCTGTTGCTGACCCGCGCGCTGGCCCGCGCCTCCGGCATCGGCGGCATGGTCGGCGGCCAGATGCTCGACCTCGCTGGTGAAGGCCGGTTTGGCGACCGCGAGCCGGTCGATGTGGCCCGCCTGCAACAGATGAAGACCGGCGCCCTGCTGCGCTTCGGCTGCATCGCCGGCGCGCTGCTCGGCCAGGCCTCCCCCGACCAGTACAGAGCGCTCGACGATTACGGCCGCGCGCTCGGCGAGGCGTTCCAGATCGCCGACGATCTGCTCGACGTCGAAGGCGATGCCGCATCATTGGGCAAGCCGGCCGGCGCCGATGCCGCGCTCGGCAAGACCACCTTTGTCACCCAGCTGGGTCTCGCCGGCGCCAAGCAGCGCGTCAGCGACCTGATCGGCACCGCCGACGCCGCGCTGTCGATCTTCGGCGCCAAGGGCGACGTGTTGCGCGCCGCGGCGCGCTTCGTCGCCGAACGCAAGAACTGACCGTGCCGACCGCCGGCAAGGAGCTCGCCGAACTCATTGCCCGGTTCGAGAAGCTGCCGGCACCGGTGCGCATCGTCTATGCCCGGCCGCGCACCTTTCTCGCCATCGGCCTCGGCGTCGTGGCGTTCCTGCTGCTGCCGGATTCGCTGCGGCTGGTGACCCGGCTGCTGCTCGGCTGGGACGCCTTCATTACGGTCTATTTGCTGCTGGTCTATACGATGATGGCGCGCTGCGGCCTCGCCCACATCCGCCGCAACGCCATCCTGCAGGACGATGGCAGCATCATCATCCTGCTGGTCGCCGCCCTCGGCGCCTTCGCGAGCATCGCGGCTATCGTGTTCGAACTCGGTGCCGGCAAGCACACCCCGCCGGAACTGGCGCTGGCGGTGGCCACCATCACGCTGTCATGGGCCGCCGTGCACACCACCTTCGCGCTGCATTACGCCCATGAATTCTACCGCGGCGACAAGCCGGGCGGCCTTGCCTTTCCGGCCGGCGACACGCCGGAGCAGCCGGACTACTGGGACTTCGTGTACTTCTCCTTCATCATCGGCATGACCGCGCAGGTCTCCGATGTCGGCATCACCGACAAGACCATCCGCCGCATCGCCACCGCGCATGGCATCGTCTCGTTCCTGTTCAACACCGCTTTGGTGGCGCTGATGGTGAATATCGCAGCCAGCGCGATCTGAATTTTTCCCCCTCTCCCCCAGCGCGGCGAAGCCGGGAGCGGGGAAGTGCCCTCCGTATTGACCTCGTCGGCGTGACGGGCAAATTGGGCGCTCACAGGATATCCGACGCGTGGAAGCCCTATTCCCGATCTTTCTCGTGCTGATCGCAGCGCTCGCCGCCACTACCTACCTGGCGCGACGGCTGAATATCGCCCAGGCGATCCTCGCATTGCTGGCCGGCATCGCGCTGGCCTATGTGCCGGGCATGCCGCCGATCGAACTGCCACCGGACGCGGTGCTGCTCGGCGTGCTGCCGCCGCTGATCTATTCCGCCTCGGTGGCGATGAGCTGGCGTGAGTTTCGCGCCAGCCTGCGGCTGATCTCGCTGCTGGCGATCGGCTGCGTGATCTTCACCGCCTGCGCCGTCGCCACCGCGACGCATCTCCTGATCGGCCTGCCCTGGGGCGTCGGCTTCCTGCTCGGTGCCATCGTCGCGCCGCCCGACGTGGTGGCGCCACTGGCGGTAGCACGGAAACTCGGACTGCCGCGCCGCATGCTGGTGGTGCTCGAAGGCGAGGGCCTCGCCAACGACGCCACCACGCTGATCCTGTACCGCTTCGCCGTGGTGGCGATCTCGACCGGATCGCTGTCGCTGCCCACCGCCGCCGGCACCTTCGCCGCCATCCTGATCTGCGAGCTGGCGTTCGGTCTGCTGATCGGCTGGCTCAGCCTGCGGCTGCGGCACCGCGCCCGTGATCCGCGGGTCGAGATCACGCTGTCGCTGCTGACGCCCTACATCGCCTATCTGATCCCCGAGCATTTCGGTGGCTCCGGCGTCATCGCCACCGTGGCCTGCGGGCTCTACATCAGCTGGAACGGGCCGCTGCTGATCTCGGCGGCGACGCGGCTGCAGGGCATCTTCTTCTGGGACCTCGTCATCTATCTGATCGAGGGCCTGCTGTTCCTGCTGACCGGCTTCCAGATGCGGCTGCTGATCGAGAAGTCCAAGGCGTTCCCGCTGAACGACATCGTACTGGCCTCGGCGCTGGTGATCGCCGTGATCGTCGTCGCGCGCTTCGCCTGGGTGTATCCCGCGATCTATCTGCCGCGGCTGTTCAGCCAATCGCTGAAAAAACGCGACCCGGCGCCAAACTGGCGCTGGACCTTCTTGGTGGCCTTCACCGGTGTGCGCGGCGCGGTGTCGCTGGCCGCGGCATTGGCGCTGCCATTCACGCTGCCCTCCGGCGAAGGCTTTCCGGCGCGCGACCTGATCCTGTTCGTCAGTTTCAATGTCATCCTGGTCACCCTGGTCGGCTTCGGCCTCGGCCTGCCGCTGGTGGTGCGATGGCTCGGCATGGGCAAGCAGGGACGCGACGAGCACGTCGCCGAGCACGAGGCGGAAATCGAGGCGCGCCGCGAAGCGCTGGACGCGGCGCTGCGCTCGCTCGACGCCATGACCGACGACCGCGAACTTTCCGATGAAGTGCTGAAACTGCTGCGGGCGCGACACGAGACCCGCTCCGGGCAACTGCCGGAAGGGCTGAGGCCGGACGATGAGGGAGCCTCGGCACTGGGCACCGAGCTGGTACGCGAGTTGATCGCCGCCGAGCGAAAATTCATTCACAGCCAGTTGCGCGACGGCAAGATCACCGACGAAAGCCGCCGCCGGATCGAGCGCGACCTGGATCTGGAAGAGGCCAGCATCGCCAACCGCGAATATCGGGCGCTGCCGCTGTAGTGCGCTAAAAACAACCCTGATGAATACTCATTGACGACACAACCATAACGGGAATATTCGGCACTTTTGACAGGTGTTGAGGTCCCGATGCTGACATTCGAAATCATGCAGGAAATGTGGCCCCACGGGGATGCGAAAATCCCCGGCCTGCTGCGAGGAATCGCCAGCGCATCGGCCACGGTGTTCAACAAATACGGGCTGGATTCGGACCTCGTGATCGCGCACGCGATGGCGCAGTTCAGTCATGAATGCGGCGCCGGGCTGGAGATGACGGAGAATATCCATTACACCGCCGCGCGCGCCTGCCAGGTCTGGCCCCGCCGTTTCCGCGACCCCGCCGATTGCTATCGACAGGTGCAGTCCTTCGCCGGCGATCCGGAATTTCCCATCAAGCTGATCGATAATGTCTATGGCCACCGCATGGGGAACCGGCCAGGGACCCATGACGGATCGACCTTCATCGGCCGCGGGCTCAGTCAGGTCACCGGCCGCAATGGCTATCGGGATCTGGGCGCCAAACTGGGTCTAAACCTGATCGCTAATCCGGACCTGGTGAATTCGAGTACCGAAGCGCTTGAAAGCGGCGTGGCGGATTTCATCCTGTGCGGCTGTCTGCCGTTTGCCAGACAGGACGACGTCAGCGGCGTGACCTACCATCTCAATGGCGGTCTCACCGGCCTTTCCGAACGCACCACCTGGCTGGGAAAATGGAAGCGGGTGCTCGGCGCCAGCTCGCCGGTCGTGCACGGCACCACATGGATCCAGCACTCGCTCAACATCTTGGGCGCCGAACCAACCTTGGTCGCCGACGGCTCGTTCGGGCCGCTGACGGTCGCGGCGCTGAAGGCGTTTCAGGCGTCGCACGGTCTCGAGGTCGATGGCCGCGCCGATCCGGCGACGCTGGCCGCGATCGAGGCCGCGCTGGCATAGGCCCATGGATGCGCCGGAGCTGACAATCTGCTACGATGATGAGATGACAAAACAAGCACTGGCAGAACTGCTGGAACAGGTTTCGACATGGTCGGAACAGGCCCAGCAAGAGCTGGTCCGTTCGATTATCGAGATCGAATCCCGGCATGGCGGGGTCCATCGGCTCGCCGATGAAGAGCGTGAGGCGGTCAATCTCGGACTAGCCGATATCCAGGCTGGCCGGATTGTCAGCGACGAGGAAGTCACAGCGTTGTTCAACCGCTATTTTCCATGAAGTTGCGCTGGTCGGAAATCGCGACCCGCGAGCTTGAGGAAATCTTCGTTTGCCTACTGTAACACAGCCCGGCATCAGCCCGATCCGTCGCACAGCGGATTCTTCGGCGAGCAAGATTTCTACGGGACTATCCGTCGGCCGGCATAAAATCGGACGTTTCAGAAATCCGCCGCCTGGCCGTCGTAAACTACCCTTACGTCATCTTGTGCACGATCAACCGATCGGATGACGAAGTACTTATTGTGAACGTTTATCACACGGCCAGAAAGCCATCGCCGGCAGAAGATTAGCCCTGCCGGCGCGCCGAACGATTACTCCGCCGCGTCGGCGCCGACCTGCGCCGGCAGCGCCGCGCCGGACCCGTAGCGGTGGTCGATATAGTCAATCACCATCGCCTTGAAGTCGCCGGCGATGTTGGGGCCGCGCAGGGTGCGGAATTTCTTGCCGTCGACGAATACCGGCGCCGCCGGGGTTTCGCCGGTGCCGGGCAGCGAGATGCCGATATCGGCGTGCTTGGATTCGCCGGGACCGTTGACAATACAGCCCATGATGGCGACGTTCAGCGCTTCCACGCCCGGATAGGTGGTCTTCCAGCCAGGCATCTCGACGCGGATGAAGTCCTGGATCGAGCGCGCCAGTTCCTGGAACGTGGTCGAGGTGGTGCGGCCGCAGCCCGGACATGCCGCGACCAGCGGCACGAAGGTGCGGAAACCCATGGTCTGCAGCAATTCCTGCGCGACCTGGACCTCGGTGGTGCGGTCGCCGCCGGGCTCGGGGGTCAACGAAATGCGGATCGTGTCGCCGATGCCCTGCTGCAGCAGGATGCCGAGCGCCGCCGAGGACGCCACGATGCCCTTGGAGCCCATGCCGGCTTCGGTGAGGCCGAGATGGATGGCGTAGTCGGAGCGCTCCGCCAGCGTCTGGTACACCGCGATCAGGTCCTGCACCGCTGACACCTTGGCGGACAGGATCATGCGGTTCTTCGGCAGGCCGATCTCTTCGGCACGGGCGGCCGATAGCAAAGCCGACTGCACCATCGCCTCGCGGGTCACGGCGCGGACATCGCGCGGCGAAGCCAGCAGCGCGTTCTCGTCCATCAGCTTGGTGAGAAGTTCCTGATCGAGCGAGCCCCAATTGGCGCCGATCCGGACCGTCTTGTTATACTTCAGCGCCATCTCGACGATGTCGGTGAACTGGGTATCCCGCTTGGCCTTGAAACCGACATTGCCGGGATTGATGCGGTACTTGTCGAGCGCCTCGGCGCAGGCCGGATGGTCGGCGAGCAGCTTGTGGCCGATATAGTGGAAATCGCCGATCAACGGCGTGGTGATGCCGCGCTTGCGCAGCTCGTCGCGGATGTAGGGCACGGCAGCGGCGGCCTCGTCGCGATCGACCGTGATCCGGACCATTTCCGAACCCGCGCGCGACAGCGCCGCGACCTGTTCGATGGTGCCCTGGATGTCAGCGGTGTCGGTGTTGGTCATCGACTGCACGACGATCGGCGCACCGCCGCCCACGGCGACGTTACCGACCATGACCTGGGTGCTGCGATGCCGGGCCATCGGGCCGGCGACATCGGATTGCGGCGGTTTTTCAAGCATGTTCATGGGGTCTCGAATATCAGGTTTGGGTGACAGTCAGCAATGAATCAATCAGTGCTGGTTTGGCACGGTTGTAGAGATATCGATCGGTGGACGGCGATGGCCAGGACTTCAGCGGCGCCCCTGCCCCATTGCGCCTTAGGTCTAATCTATCGCATTTTCAGCACGTTAGCGAGAGCCTGACCGACCCCGCCAGGCAATTTGATGGCATCGTCCGCCGGCCCTGACCGGCAGATAGGTCCTGAATCGTTCAGAAAAAGGGCAACAACGCCAGGTTCCGCGATCGCGGCCGGTGGCAAGTCCCATCGCGGCGAAGCCCGATCAAATGCGCGGCTTCCGTTTACGAAACTTTTAAGGCCAAGGTGGTATTTCTTTCTACATGACCCGGTGCAATTTTGTGCCGAACTTCGCTACCGATCTCGACCGCATAATTATTCACGAATTCATTTTTCACCAACCGCATCAGCTGGCTTCGTCCAGCATAGCGCAAGCCGTTCCAGACTTTCAAACCCGGACCAAATCGGCGCCCCCGCCTGAACAGGGGCGTGCGCGTTATCGCCCAGTTTTTACTTTCGTCATTCACAGGCCTTTGCACGGGCCTCGTTTTTGGCGCCTTGCATTCATGCCGACGGGAGAGCGGACGTTAAAATGTCGGATGCAGTTCATATTATCGCGGACAGCAGTCGCAAGCTCGACCCGCTGCGGCTGATGCTGGAAAAGAAATTTTCAGTCACCGCGACATTGCTCGATCGCGCGCTGCAGAATGCCCGGCTCGACACCGTCGTCGTCGCCGCCGATCTCCGCGTCACCGACAACATCGCGGCGCTGAAACAGCGGTTTGGCAAGACCAAGGCGCCCTGCAAGCGGATTTTCATTCTCGAACAGACGGCCCGCTTGTTCGTGGTTCAGGCCTACGCTCTCGGCGCCACCAAGGTGCTGTTCAGTCCGGTCCGGGAGAATGAACTCTACGGCGCCCTGATCGGCGCGGAACCCGAAGCGCTGCCAGACAATGGCCCGTGGGAAGGCACCCGCGGAGCCGCCTCGGCGGGGGCGGAAGCCATGCAATCAATGTTCTCGGCGGTTCTGGCCGGCCGGCCGATCGACACGGTGGCGGCGATGATCGCCGCCGGCAAGATGGCCGACAATGTCGCCGAAGACGGACTCACCAGCTGGCTCGATACGGTGCGGCAACATCACGAGGGCACCTATCAGCATTGCCTGCTGGTGACCGGCGTCGCGGTCGATTTCGCCCTTCACCTCGGCCTGGCCAAGGCCGACGTTCAGCGCCTGTATTCGGCCGCGATGTTTCACGATATCGGCAAGGCGGCGATCCCGGCCAAGCTGCTCAACAAGCCAGGCAAGCTCGACCGCGACGAACGGCTGCTGATCGAAACCCATCCCGTGGCCGGCTATGACTATCTGAAGCAGACGGCCGGTATCTCGCCCGAAGTGCTGGACTGCGTGCGGCACCATCATGAATATCTCGATGGCAGCGGCTACCCCGATGGTCTCGGTGCCAGCGAAATCCCGGACATCGTCCGCATCCTTACCATCTCGGATATTTTCGCGGCGCTGATCGAGGCCCGCAGCTACAAGCCGCCAATGTCGCGGGAGAAGGCCTATGACATCATCCTCGACATGCACGGCAAGCTGGAAGTCCCGCTGGTCAAGGCATTCGCGGAAGTGGCAATGAATCGATAGCGCATTCGAAATGCTGGAACTACGCCACCCTCGGTACCGGCTTGTTCACCAGATACAGCCCGACGATCACCAGCACCGCCGCCACGCCGAAGGTCGGCGTCAACGGGTCGTGCAGGATGAAATAGCCGCCGGCGACGCCGACCAGCGGGGTCAGGAAGGTGAAGGCTGACAATTTGCTGGTGGAATAGACCTTCACCAGGCTGAACCAGATCATGAACGTCATGCCGACCACCCAGATCGCCTGCCAGGCCATCAAGGCCAGCGTCAGGGTGCCGGGAAGCCGGGGAATCGTCTCGCCGGCGAACAGCGCGGCGGTCCCGAGGATCGGGATCGACATCGCCACCTGATAGCCCAGCGCCTTTTCCGGCGGGCAGCGGATCAGCGTGGTGCCCTTCACCGCCAAAGTGGTCATGGCCCACAGGATGGCACCAACCACGATCATCAGGTCGCCAGTCAGCACCGCGGCATCCACATCCGGCTGCGGCACGCCGATCGCAAAGGCGACGCCGGCAAAACTCACCGCCAGGCCAATCCATTGCAGCAGCCGCAGCCGCTCGCCGAGAAACTGGTAGGACCCGATCGCGACAAAGAATGGCGCGGTATAGAGGAAGACCGCGGCGCGGCTCGCCGAGGTGAATTGCAGGCCGTAGAAGATCAGCAGGAATTCGACGCCGAACAGTACGCCGCAGATCAGCCCGGGCCATAGCGTGCCGTCGCGCTCGAACAGCCGGGTGCCGCGGATGGCGGCGATGCACAGGATCACCACCAGCGCCCCGGACGAGCGCAGCATGGCCTGCAGATAGGGCGGAATCTCCTGCAGCACGATCTTGATGGCGATCTGGTTGAAGCCCCAGCTGACACAGAGCATGACCATCAGGGCGATCGCACCGAGGGTAAGCGGACGCCCGCCGGTGGCCGTGGAGACGGAAGGTGCGGACATCGGGCCTCGGATCCGGCTTGTCGCCGTGTTGTTGTCAGGATGCGGCGTCGCCGCCGTCAGGCGTGCTGGCAGTGCGCGCAAGTACCGGTAATTTCCACCACCGACAGTTTGGGAACGAAGCCGGTGGTGCGCGCCGCCTCGTTCAGGCTTTTCGCCACCTGGGCGGCGGGCACCTCGCCGACCGAGCCGCAGCGGTCGCAGATCAGGAACGCGACCATCGCCGAGGTGCCATGGTCATGGGCGCAGGCAAGGAAGGCGTTGCGGCTCTCGATGCGGTGCACGAGGCCGTTCTCCATCAGGAAATCCAGCGCCCGGTAGACTGTGATCGGCGCCGGGCGCGCGATCGTTCGGGCCAGTTCCTCGATCACCTCATAGGCGCCAAGCGGCCGGTGGCTGGCCAGCAGCGCCCCCAGCACATGGCGCCGGATCGGGGTGAATTTCTGCGCACGCCCGGCACAGACGGTTTCCGCGTGATGGATCGCGTCCGCGGTGCAGCGATCATGATCATGGCCCGGCGCGGGGAATATCGGCTTTGGCAGGTTCATCACTGACATTTAATGCCTTCGCGCCGATTCCGCTCGGAAAATCCGCACGCGGCCAATGTTTCCAGCCATGCCGGCGCGGCAGAGCAGCCCCGAGAAGATATGACATCGATATCATAAGCAACGTATACTATATCGCATCCTCACGGAGTGACCATGCCCGGTTCCAATGTCGACTTCCTGTTTGCCCTGTTCGAGACCCAGCGCCTGCTGCGGCTTTATGCTGACAAGCAGGCGCGGCGTCTGGGCCTGACCCGCGCCCAATGGGGCGTGCTGGCCAAGCTGGAGCGTACCGAAGGCATGAAACAGGCCGAGATCGCCGAGATGATGGAAATCCAGCCGATC
>NZ_JANXTC010000028.1:0-9823 GCF_025356345.1 Tardiphaga sp. | reverse complement strand
CCTTCCTTCAGCGCCACGCGGGTCAGCCCGCCCGGCACCACGGTAACGTTTTCGCGGCCGGTCAGCACGAAAGGACGCAGATCGACATGGCGCGGTGCCAGGCCCGACGCCGTGCAGGTCGGGCAGGTCGACAGCGCCAGTGTCGGCTGCGCGATAAAGCCTTCCGGCTCACGCTTCAGCTTGTCGCGAAACGCCTCGATGGTGGCCTTGCTGGAAGCCGGGCCGATCAGCATGCCGTAGCCGCCGGAGCCGTGCACTTCCTTCACCACGAGGTCGGCGAGGTTATCGAGCACATAGGCCAGATCCTTCGGATCGCGGCAGCGCCAGGTCGGCACGTTCTTCAGGATCGGTTCTTCGCCGAGATAGAATTTCACGATTTCCGGCATGTAGCTGTAGACCGCCTTGTCGTCGGCGATGCCGGTGCCGACCGCATTGGCCAGCGTGACGTTGCCGGCCATATAGGCCGACATCAGGCCGGGCACGCCGAGCGCGGAATCCGGGCGGAACGAGAGCGGGTCGAGATAGTCGTCGTCGACGCGGCGATAGATCACGTCGACGCGCTTCAGCCCCTCGGTGGTGCGCATGAAGACTTCGTCGTTCTTGACGATCAGGTCGCGGCCTTCCACCAGCTCGACGCCGAGCTTGTCGGCGAGGAACGAGTGCTCGTAATAGGCCGAATTATACACGCCGGGCGTCATCAGCGCGACGGTCGGCTCCGCGACGGCGCTGAGCGGTGCCACCGAGCGCAGGCACGACAATAGCTCATCGGGATATTTTTCGACCGGCGCGACGCGGTGCCGGGCGAACAGGTCCGGAAACAGCCGCATCATGATTTCGCGGTTTTCCAGCATGTAGGATACGCCCGACGGGGTGCGGGCATTGTCCTCGAGCACAAAGAACTCGTCTGGATTGGTGCGCACGATATCGATGCCGGCGATGTGGACATAGACGTCGTGCGGGACCTGCTGGCCGTTCATTTCCGGCCGGAACACCGGGTTCTGGAAGATCAGGTCGTCGGGGATCAATCCGGCGCGCAGGATGTCGCGACCATGATAGATGTCACGCAAAAACATGTTGATGGCGCGGACCCGTTGTTTCAAGCCCTTTTCCAGCAGAGTCCATTCCTTGCCGGAGATGATGCGCGGGATCACGTCGAACGGGATCAGCCGCTCGGTGGATTCGGAATCGCCATAGACCGCGAAGGTAATGCCGATCCGGCGGAACAGCAGTTCCGCCTCCTGCCGGCGATATTCCAGCGCGTCGGGAGGCGTCTCCTTCAACCAGCGGGAGAGTTCTTCATAGGCCGGGCGAAGCTCGCCATTGGGCCCATTCATTTCGTCGAACGCAACTGCCATGAATCCTGACTGTTTTTCGAGGTCCTGCGGAAGAGTGCATGACACTTGAGGATGGTAGCAAGGGGCGGGCCAGCGCGATATGCATTCAATGGGAGCAATTCGTATAACAGCGCGGTGATCTTGCCTGAAAAAACGGCGGGAAGCTGCTCGTTTCGGCAGCAATACCCCGTGACATCAAGGCCTTGCCTGCGCATGGTCGCGGGGAACGATGAGGGAAGACTGATGAGCGATATCGTAACTGCGGGCATTCTGGTGATCGGCGACGAAATCCTGTCCGGCCGAACCAAGGATAAGAATATCGGCTTCATCGCCGAATATCTGACCAATATCGGCATCGACCTGAAGGAAGTGCGCGTCGTTTCCGACGACGAACCCGAGATCATTGCCGCGCTCGACGCGCTGCGGGGGCGTTACAGCTACGTTTTTACCACTGGCGGTATCGGTCCGACCCATGACGACATCACCGCCGACGCCATTGCCAAGGCCTTTGGCGTTGCCATCGATCACCATCCGGAGGTCGTGGCCCGGTTCAAGGAACGCTTCGGCGACGATCTGAACGAGGCCCGGCTGCGGATGGCGCGAATTCCGGACGGCGCCGACCTGATCCAGAGCGCGACGATCCTGGCGCCCGGTTTCAAGATCGGCAATGTCATCGTGATGGCCGGCGTGCCGTCGATCATGCAGGCGATGATGGATATCGTGTCGCCGAAGCTGAAGTCGGGGGTGCGGATGCTGTCCGATACCGTACGCGCCGACGCGCGCGAGGGCGATATCGGCGGTCCGCTGCGCGACATTGCCTTGGCGCATCCGGACGCGATCATCGGCAGCTATCCGTTCCTGGACGAGGCGCAGAAGCCGAACGTCAATCTGGTGGTGCGCTCGCGCGACCAGGACAAGCTTAACGCCGCGATGGATGCCGTCAAGGCGATGCTGGTGGTGCTGCACGCGCCGAAGTAAACATGCGGCGCATCAGAGAACAGAATGTGAAGAGGACAACATGGCGGATCATCCCGAGATGAGCGCGCAGGAGCGGGCCGGTAAGGCGTTTCCGGTGTCGTGGGACCAGTTTCACCGCGATTGTCGGGCACTGACCTGGCGGCTGAACAGCGTCGGCCCGTTCCACGCGGTGATCGCCATCACCCGTGGCGGGCTGGTGCCAGCGGCGATCGTGGCGCGCGAACTTGGCGTTCGGATCATCGATACCGTCTGCATCGCCAGCTATGACCACACCAAGCAGGGCGAACTGAAAGTGCTGAAGGGCGTCTCGCCGGATACCGACAAGCTTGGAGGTGGCACCGGCAAGGGGCTGTTGATCGTCGATGACCTCGTCGATACCGGCAAGACCGCGCGGATGGTCCGCGACCTGCTGCCCGACGCGCATTTCGCCACCGTCTACGCCAAGCCGATGGGCCGGCCGCTGGTCGATACTTTTATCACCGAAGTGTCGCAGGACACCTGGATCTTCTTTCCCTGGGACCTCGGCCTGTCGTTCCAGCCGCCGATGCGGGATGGGGCGGCGTAAGACCTCTGACCTCTCAGCCGTCATTGCGAGGAGCGAAGCGACGCGGCAATCCAGAGTGCCACGAAGAAGGACTGGATTGCTTCGTCGCAAGGGCTAAGGGGAAAGCCAATTGGCTTTCCCTGACCTCGCAATGACGGGGAGAGACGACAATGCCGCTGCGAAACCGAGTCACCCCGTTCGGCGACATCGTCGCCACGGCTGAGCGCGGCATGTTCACCGGCAACCGCGGTATCATCCACGATCCCCTGACCAAAACACTGCTCAACAAACGCTGGAGCAATCCCGCCTGGCTGATCTGCCTCTGCGATTTCCGCGGCCGCCGTCGCGAGGTGATGGCGACACGAAGCTGGACCGAATTGTTCTTCCTCGACGAAGCGACCGCGCTCGCGGCGGGACATCGGCCATGCTTCTACTGCCGGCGCGAGGATGCCAACCGCTTTCGCGCGGCATGGGAGCAGGGCAATGGCGTCACCGGTGCGAAGGCGAGCGAGATCGACAAAATGTTGCACGCCGAGCGGCTCGACGGGCGCGCCAAGCGATTGCATCCGCTGCCATGCGCGATGGATGAATTGCCGGATGGGGCGATGATCGCGACGGGCGACGCGAGCTACCTGATCGTACAGGGCACGGCGCTGCGATGGTCGTTCGCGGGCTATGATGAAGCGCGTGAGCCGTACAACGATGTCGCGCTGCTCACACCGCCGTCGACAGTGAGGGCTTTGCGCACTGGCTATCGCGCGATCCTGCACGCGAGTGCTGTACCGCGATAGACCTCTCAGCCGTCATTGCGAGGTCAGGGAAAGCCAATTGGCTTTCCCCTTAGCCCTTGCGACGAAGCAATCCAGTCTTCGCGTGTGGCCCTGGATTGCCGCGTCGCTTCGCTCCTCGCAATGACGTGGAGAGTGCGAGCCTTACCCCAATCGCTCTCTTGCCAGCTTCGCGCCGGCGCCCAGCGCGCGCAATTTCGCTTCCGCGATATCGCGATGCATCGGTGCCATGCCGCAATTGGTGGTGGCGACGATGTTGGCCTTCGGCACGTGCTTCATGACGGCCTCGATGGTCTCCACCACGTCTTCCGGCGTCTCCACCGCGTCGCTGGCGACGTCGATGACGCCGGCCTGCACGATCTTGCCCTTCAGCAACGACAGCAATTCGAGCGGCACCCGCGAATTGCGGCATTCGATCGCGACCTGCTGGATCGGGCTCTTGTCGATCGCCGGAAAGATCTGCTCGTATTGCCGCCACTCGCTGCCCAGCGTGTCCTTCCAGTCAGTATTGGCCTTGATGCCGTAGCCGTAGCAGATGTGCACGGCGGTCTGGCAGGTCAGTCCCTGGGCGGCGCGCTCCAGCGCCTTGACGCCCCAGTCGGCGGCCTCGTCCATGAACACGTTGAAGGCCGGTTCGTCGAACTGGATCATGTCGACGCCGTCGGCCTGCAGCGCGAGGGCTTCCTGGTTGAGCAGTTCGGCGAAGGCGAAGGCCATCTTGACGCGATCGCCGTAATAGCTGTCCGACAGCGTGTCGATGATGGTCATCGGGCCGGGCAAGGTGAACTTCAGCTTGTTCTTGGTGTGCGCGCGCGCCGCCTGTGCCTCGAAGGCGTGGACCCGGCCCTTCAGCCGCAGCGGCGCCATGACCTGCGGCACCATGGCTTTGTAGCGATCCTTGCGGATGCCCATCTCGACCTTGTTGGCGAAGTCGATGCCGTCGACCTTCTCCAGAAAGCCGTGCACGAAATGCTGGCGGGCCTGCTCGCCCTCGGTGACGATGTCGATGCCGGCATCTTCCTGGATCTTGACCGCCAGCAGGGTGGCATCGCGCTTGGCGCGCAGCAGCTCGTCGCCGGACGAGCGCCAGGTCGGCCACAATTTGTTGGGCTCGGCGAGCCATTCGGGCTTCGGCAGCGAGCCGGCGATCGTGGTGGGGAACAACATCGGGCATCCTCCTGATTTGCACGGCCTTTTGCCACGGCCGTTTGCCGCTGTACATGCTCCGTCATTGCGAGGGGCTCTCGCGACGAAGCAATCCAGACTTTACTTTGTGGCTCTGGATTGCTTCGCTCTGGGCAAATCGGCAAAGCCAATTTGCCTTGGCTCGCAATGACGGGAGTACCCATGATCGACCTGCATTACGCGCCGACGCCGAATGGCTGGAAAATCTCGATCATGCTGGAGGAGTGTGGCCTGCTCTACGCGCTGCACCCGATGCAGCTCGGCCGCGGCGATCAGCTCAAGCCGGAATTCCTCAAGCTCAGCCCCAACGGGCGGATGCCGGCGATCGTCGACCACGCCCCGGCCGATGGTGGCGAGCCGGTCTCGATCTTCGAGAGTGGCGCGATCCTGATCTATCTGGCGGAGAAGTCGGGCCGCTTCATGCCCACCGATCTGCGCGCCCGGTTCGACGTCATGCAGTGGCTGATGTGGCAGATGGCCGGGCTCGGCCCGATGCTCGGCCAGAACGGCCACTTTCTGCTCTATGCGCCGGAGAAAGTTCCCTACGCGATGGATCGCTATCTGCGCGAGGCGAAGCGACTGTACGGCGTGCTCGACGCGCAGCTCGATGGCCGCGATCATATCGCCGGCGATTATTCGATCGCCGACATCGCGTGCTTTCCCTGGATCCTGACGCACAAGGCGCAGGGGCTCACGCTCGACGATTTCCCCCATGTCAAACGCTGGTACGCGCGGCTGCGCGCGCGGCCGGCGCTGCAGGCGGGATTGGCGGTGGGCAAGCAGGAGAAGAAGCCGATGGACGAGCAGGCGCGAAAGATCATGTTCGGCGTCGATGCGCCGTCGCATGCGCAGCAGCAGTAGTTACAACGGCATCGTTTCGGCCGTGATTGCGAGGAGCCCCTGCGACGAATCGATCCAGTTCTTTCTGCGTTTCTTGCCTTCTGGATTGCCGCGTCGCTTCGCTCCTCGCAATGACGAATGATAGTTCGATGGATAATGAAACAAGCCCGAATGCGCACCAAGAGAGGAAATTCCCCATGATCGAATTCTTCTTCGACTGCTCCAGTCCGTGGACCTATCTCGCCTTCCACAACATCCAGCCGCTGGCACAGGAATTCGGCGAGGAGATTGCGTGGCGGCCGATCCTGGCCGGCGGCATTTTCAATTCGATCAATCCCAGCGTCTATGAGTCGCGCGAGACGCCGGTGCCGGCCAAGGCGCGCTATACTAAAAAAGATCTCGCCGACTGGGCGCGCATTGCCGGCGTTGCGATCAGGATGCCGCCGACGGTGTTCCCGGTGAACAGCGTCAAGGCGATGCGCGGCTGCATCTGGCTGGGCCATCAACAACCAGACGCGATGCTGCGGTTCGCGCGCGGCGTCTTCGAAGCCTATTGGGGCGATGACAAGGACATCTCCAGGGATGAAGTACTGGCGGAGATCTGCGCGCGCGCAGGCATCGAACCGGCAAAATTCTTCGCGGGAATTGCCGAACAGGGAATCAAGGATCAGTTGAAAGCCAATACCGACGAGGTGATGGCGCGCGGCGGCTTCGGTTCGCCGACCATCTATGTCGAGCAGACCGATATGTATTTCGGCAATGACCGCCTGCCGCTGCTGCGCGACGCGTTGCAGCGGCGTCGTTCCGCCGCGCCAGGCGCCGGGGATGCGACCTGATGCCGAAAGCCATCCTCTGCCGGGCGCTCGGTGCGCCCGAGACGTTGCGCGTCGAGGAATTTTCGTCCGTATCGCTGCGGCCCGGGCAGGTTCGCATTGCCATCCGCGCCGCCGGTATCAATTTCCCCGACATTCTGATGGTGGCCGGCGAGTATCAGCTCAAGCCGCCGCTGCCGTTCACGCCCGGCATGGAAGCGGCGGGGGATGTCATCGAGATATCCGGCGATGTCGACGGCATCGCGGTCGGCGACCGGGTGATCGCCAAGCTGCGCCATGGCGGCTATGCCGACGAAGTTGTTGTGACACCACGGCAACTGACGCCGCTGCCGGGCCCGTTCGACTATGCGGAAGGCGCGACGTTTCTGGCCGCGCATGGCACCGCGCATCATGCGCTGGTCGACCGCGCACAGATCAAGCCGGGCGAAATCCTGCTGGTGCATGGCGCGGGCGGCGGCGTCGGCCTCGCCGCGGTCGAGATCGGCCATTTGCTGGGCGCCACGGTGATCGCCGCGGCTTCGTCGGAGGCGAAGCTGGCGGTGGCGCGCGGGCGCGGCGCCGATCATGGCGTGCTCTATGGCACGGAGCCGTTTCGCGATGCGGTGAAGCGCATCACCGATGGCCGTGGTGCCGACGTGGTGTTCGATCCGGTCGGCGGCGAGATTTTTGAACAGAGCCTGCGGTGTATCAACTGGGGCGCGCGGCTGCTGGTGATCGGTTTCACCGGCGGCATCGGCGTGGCGAAAACCAATCTGGTGCTGATCAAGGGCGCCAGCGTGCTGGGCGTCCGCGCCGGCGAGGCGGCGCGCCGCGATCCGGCGATTGGTGCGGCGCGAATAGCGGCGCTCATGCAATGGGCGGAGCAGGGGAAGATCCGGCCACATGTCTCTCACCGCTTGCCACTCGAACACGTCGCGCAAGCGATGCGGCTGCTGATCGATCGCCAGGCGATCGGGCGGGTGGCGCTGATGATGTAGAGTTTCCCGGACGCGCTGCGGCACGCTTGTGCCGCTGCGCGGAGCCGGGATCCCGGTTACCTGCGCCGAAGTAACCGAGGCCCCGGATCCGCGAAGCAGCCCTGCGTGCTGTATCGCGTCCGGGGAACGGAGCCGTCCTACTTGTAGTCCCGCTCCTGCCACCATGGAAAGTAGTCCGGCATGTCGGCGCTGACCTTGTTCTTGAAGTCCGCCGGCCGCTTCTCGAGGAACGCCACCACGCCTTCCTTGACGTCTTCCGACCGCCCTCGTGCGTAGATGCCGCGACTATCGATCTTGTGCGCTTCCATCGGATCGTCGGCGCCCATCATCCGCCACATCATCTGCCGGATCAGCGCCACCGACACCGGCGAGGTCTTGTCGATGAAGGTTTTTGCAAGCGCCCGCGCCGTCGGCAGCAGGTCGTCGGGCGCGACGATCTGGCTGACCAGGCGGCCCTTCAGCGCTTCGGCGGCCGGGAACACCCGACCGGAAAAACACCATTCCAGCGCTTGCGAGATGCCGACCAGGCGCGGCAGGAACCAGCTCGAGGCGGCTTCCGGCACGATGCCGCGCTGCGAGAACACGAAGCCGAAGCGGGCATTCTCGGAGGCGATGCGGATGTCCATCGCGAGCTGCATGGTGACGCCGATTCCGACCGCGGGACCATTGACGGCGGCGATCACCGGCTTCAGGCATTTGAAGATGCGCAGCGTCACCTGGCCGCCGCCATCGCGCACCATCGGGTCGCTGTAATCGACCTTGCCATCGGCGAGCCGCTTCACCGGGCCGCGACGCGCGTCGCGATCGAACGTGTCGGCGCCGGACGACAGATCCGCGCCGGCGCAAAAGCCGCGGCCGGCGCCGGTGACGATGATGGCGCGGACATTGTCATCGGCATCGGCGGCATCGAACGCGGTGATCAGCTCGGCCTGCATGGTCGCGTTATAGGCGTTGAGCTTTTCCGGGCGGTTCAGCGTGATGGTGAGAATCTGGTCGGCGACGTCGTACAGAATTGTCTCGTAGGCCATATTAGTTTCACTCCCGGTTTTTATCGTTGCTTTTTTCAAGCACGTCCGGGGAATCTGTTCAACACCGTCATTGCGAGGAGCCCTTGCGACGAAGTAATCCAGTCCTTGCTTGTAGCTCTGGATTGCCGCGTCGCTTCGCTCCTCGCAATGACGTGGAGATGTCTGTGTTATCGCTGCTGCGACGGCGTGCCGTCTTACACCGCCACCGGCATCCGCGTTTCTATGATCCTTGCGAACATGCTGGCGCCGATCGGCAGGATCTTGTCGTCGAGATAATAGCCGGGATTATGCACCGGCACCGAGCCGTCGTGACCGACCCAGAAATAGGCGCCTGGCACGGCGTGCAGCATGTCGGCGAAATCCTCGGAGCCCATCTTCGGCTTCACCGCGGTGATGACGTTCTCGGCGCCGACCACGGTCCTGGCGACTTCCTCGATCGCCTTGGAATGCTCTTCCTGATTGATCAGGACGCTGAAGCCGTCGCGGATATCGACCTTGATCTCGCAGTCGAACGCGGTGGCCATGCCGGCGGCGATGGCGTGCATCCGTTCGCGAATGAACAGGCGGATCTTCTCGTCGAAGGTGCGGATCGTGCCGCACAGATGCGCGTCGCCGGGGATCACATTATAGGCCGAGCCGGAGTGGATCTGGGTGATCGACAGCACCGCGGATTTCAGCGGGCTGATGTTGCGGCTGACGATGGTCTGCAGCGCCTGGCCGAGCGTCATGGCGATCACCACGGCGTCCTTGGAACGTTCCGGCATCGCGCCATGGGCGCCGTAGCTGGCGATATTGATATCGAAGAAGTCGGCGGCGGCCATCGCCGGGCCGGGGAAGATGCCGATCTCGCCGTGGTTCATGTCCGGCGCATTGTGCAGGCCGTAGATCTCGTCGCAGGGAAACTGCGTGAACAGCCCGTCCTTGATCATGGCGCGGGCGCCACCGAGGCCTTCTTCGGCCGGCTGGAAGATGAAGTGCACGGTGCCGTCGAAATTGCGGGTCTCGGCGAGATAGCGGGCGGTGCCGAGCAGCATGGTGGTGTGGCCGTCATGGCCGCAGCCGTGGAAGCGGCCGGGAATTGTCGAGCGCCACGCCAGGTTGGTATTCTCTTCCATCGGCAGCGCGTCCATGTCGGCGCGCAGGCCGATCCGTTTGGTGCCGGTGCCCTTGCCCTTCAGCACGCCGACCACGCCGGTGGTACCAAGGCCGCGATGCACCTCGACGCCCCAGCCGGCGAGCTTCTCGGCGACGATGCCGGAGGTGCGGACTTCCTCGAAGCCGATTTCCGGATGGGCATGGAGATCGCGGCGGATCGC
>NZ_JANXTC010000399.1:0-10563 GCF_025356345.1 Tardiphaga sp. | reverse complement strand
TTTCCTCGGTAGACGCGCTCTGCAGCATGTCGGCGAGCAGATGCGCGGTGACCCAGGCATCCGGGCCGGCGCGGTGCGGCGGCATGGCGAGCGCGGCGTCGAGCACCAGCCCGCGCCAGTAGCGCAGCACCTGGTTGGAATGCCGTGGCGCCTCCGGCCATACCCGCAGCGCCACCTTGTGGGTGCAGAGCCAGGGCAAGTGGCCGCAGGCGGCATCAGAAATGAAGCGGCGCTCGAATTCGCAATTATGCGCCACCAGCACGTCCGGCGCCGCGTCTTCGGTGATCACCGCCAGCAGCAATTCGTCGGTACAGGCCGGCGTGGCGTCGGAAAAATCCTGCTCGGTGATGTGATGCACCGCCATCGTCTCCGGCGAAATGCCGTGCAGCGGCCGGAACAGTTGCGCCCGCGGCGCCTCAATCCGGGTCACGCCATCCTCGACCACCACATCGACGCAGCCGATCTCGATGACTTCCGCGGGCGGCATCAGGCCGGTGGTTTCGATATCGATGACCCTGAATCGCACCCGTGGCATCTCCTCGCGCCGTGATCGCGCGCCCCTTATCGGTGATTCGTCGCGCTTGATAAACACGGCGCCCATGCCCGCGAGGCCCGGAAAGCGCGGGCGGCTTACGGCATAATGGTATAAAATGATCGAATAACGCCGCGGGAGGGTTGCATGACCGTATCCATGATCCAGCCGACGATCGACGCCAACAGCGTGCTCGCCGGCGCGCAATTCATCGATGCTTTCAGCATCACTGTGCCTGATACCGCGCTCGGTGCCCGCGCCGCCGCCGAGCGCATGTTCGGCCGTTCACCGCGCTGGGTCCGGCTGCTGATGAGGCTGCGCGACCTCATCGTGGCGCCGTTCGGGCTGACGAAATCGACCGCGGCGCGGCAGGCACCGGTCGACCGAATCGGCATGTTTCCAGTGATCAGCGCGACGCCGCGGCGGCTGATCGCCGGCTTCAACGACAACCACCTCGATTTCCGGGTGGTGGTCGATGTCGCCGCGGATGATGCCGGTACCCGCGTTACCACGACGACGGTGGTGCTGACGCACAACCTGTTGGGACGAACCTATCTTGCCGTCATCACGCCGTTTCATCGCCTGGTCGCGCGCACCATGCTGCGCCAGGTCGCCGGCTGACAGCGTCGCGGGAACCCGGACGGCCCCGGCCCGTTAGCGGGCATGAGCTTTTCCGAACTGAATCCATCGAGCGACGAATCCCGGGCCGCCCTCGCGCGCGCCTTCGATGCCGCCTGGCAGCCTTTCATCGCGCGCGAGGGCGAGGCCGCCGATACCGATGAAAATCGCCGCCGCCTCGCCTTGCGCATCGTCTCATTGGCCAAATCCGGCAAGACCGACGAGGACGCGCTGGGCGAAGAGGCCCTGATCTATCTACGCGTGCTGTCGGAGGCCGCCCGTCTCGGCCAGCGCCAACGGCAGCCCGCGCCGGCCGGTTCGATGGCGCGTGCCCACGACGAAGGCGGCCATTCGTTCGGCCCGGAAACGGTGACCGCCATGTCGGTGGCGCTGGATCGCTGCCTTGACGAATTGCCGCTGCAGATTCCGTCGGAAGCGTTGAAGACGCTCTCGACCAGCATTCTCGACGCCGCCTCACGCGGCGAGCGCGATCCGGAACGAATGCGCCTGCATGCGCTCGAGACGCTGAAGGCGCGGACCTAGTTTTCCGATGGCTCCGGTGCCTCGGGTTTCTCGCCCTTCACCACCGGTGCGGCATCCGCCCATTCCGAGACGCAGCGTTCCAGATCCTTCAAATTCAGCCGCATCTGCTCCAGCGAAAAACCCAGCGCGAAGAAGCGTTCGGCAACATCACCCGGCAGGCCGCGGGTCAGGCCAGCGCGGCGCAGCGCGGCAACCTCACCGGCATAGGCCTGCAACGCCACCTGCAGCGGCCAGATCGCCGGCGCGCCGGCGCCGCCGCGCAGCGCGACGGCCCTCGCGCGCAGATAGGCCGCCATCGCCTCGCTGACCCGCGCCAACGGCCCGGCCAGCCGCTTCTGCAATTCCGACGGCAGCGGCACCACGGTGGCGCGTCCGATGATCACCAGATCATGGCGCAGCCGCAGCACCGTGCGCAGCAGCGGCCCGGTGTCCGGCCCGTTCGACAGATGGGCGGCGCGCTCGCGCTCGGCTTCCGCGCCGAGGCCATTGAGGTTGACCAACGCCGCGCCGATGCCGTCCTGCAATTTATGCAGCGCGTCGTTGTCCCGGCCGCGGGTCAGCGCCGCCAGCAATTCGCCGAGCGCCGCCGCGATCAGGTCGAGCGCATTCGCCGCGCTGGCGCGAATCTGGCTGTGCGCGCGCGACGGCAGCACCAGGAACGACACCAGCAGCCCGATCACCGCGCCGACCGTCACTTCGAGCACCCGGTCGATGGCCGACTCCAGCGGCGTACCGTGATTCATCAGCGGCAGCAGCAGCACGATGATCGCGGTCACCGTCGCGACATTGAGGCTGGGATTGATCGCGGCGATGAAGGCCAGGGGCGCCACCGCCAGCACCAGCACCGCCAGCAGCGCGCCTTCGCCGGAATGCGGGATCAGGATCGCGACCGCGCCGCCATAGATGGCGCCGCCAATGGTGCCGACCAGGTAATCCCGCGTGGCCTTGAGCGATCGGCCAACGCTCATCTGGGTGACGATGATCGAGGTCAGCACCGCCCATAGCGGCAGCTTGAGACCGAGCGCCGTCGCCGTCGCCAGCGCGCTCATCGCAGCCACGGTGACGCGCACGCCGAGCCCGAGTTCGACCTTGCGGGACCAGACCATCAAGGCCAGCCGCTTCAGCAATGCTCTCATTCGCCCCTGTCCAGATCAGTCCCGGGAGGCGCTTCGGCATGGCTGCTGCCCGCGTCGCCCTGCCGCTTGAAACGCCGATTCAGCCCGCTTACGCTGTTTATACAAAAGTGAGGAAACACAATGGCTGACGAAACTGCAACGCTTGCCGCCTATGTCGTGAATCTGAAATTCGACGACATTCCGCAAGAGGTGCTGGAGCGCGCCAAGGTGCTGACGCTGGACTACCTCGGCAGCACCATCCGGGCGCGCCGCGACTCCGAATCCACCCCCGCGCTGTTGAAAATGCTGGAGGCGCTGTCGCTCGACGGCGCCGGCGAAGCCACGGTATTCGGCGACAGTCGGACCTGGACACCGGCGATTGCCGCGCTGCTCAATGGCGCGCTCGGCCATTCGCTCGATTTTGACGATACCCATGCCGATTCCTCGCTGCATCCCAGCGCCCCGGTGGTGCCCGCGGCCTTCGCCGTCGGCGAGATGGTCGGGGCCTCCGGCAAGCAGGTGCTGACCGCGATCGTGGCCGGCTATGAAGTTTGCTGCCGGCTCGGCAATGCGCTGGATCCGACCTCGCATTATGCCCGCGGCTTTCATCCCACCGCCACCGCCGGCACCTTTGGCGCCGCGGCCGCGGCCGGCAAGCTGTTCGGCCTGTCGCAGGCGCAGCTGATCTCGGCCTTCGGTGTATCCGGCAGCCAGGCCGCCGGCTCGCTGCAATTCCTGGTCAACGGCGCCTGGAACAAGCGCTACCAGGTCGGCGCCTCCGCGATGAACGGCGTGATCGCCGCCACACTGGCGCGCAATGATTTTCTCGGCGCCACGGAATCGGTCGAGGGCAAGCATGGCCTGCTGGTCGGCTACAGCGACAATGCGCATCCGGAAATGGCCGTGGCCGGCCTCGGCTCCGTCTACGAGACCATGAAGATCGGCGTCAAACCCTATCCGAGCTGCCGCTATACCCATGCCGCGCTGGATGCGCTGATCGCGATGCGCCGCGAGCACAATCTGACGCCGGACCAGGTCAAGCGGGTCGAGATCGGCCTGCACCGCAACGGCATCACCCTGACCGGCGACGCCGCCACCAAGCGGCACCCGTCCTCGATCGTCGGCGGGCAGTTCTCGATGTTCTTCACCGGCGCGCTGGCGCTGGAGCAGGGCAGCTTTGGCTGGGACGACTATGCAAAACTCGGCGACAGCGCGATCAACACCCTGGCCGATCGTTTCGACGTGGTGCAGGACGAGCGCCTCGAGGGAAAACGCCATCCGTTCGGCGCCCGCGTCAGCATCACCACCACCGACGACAGCCTGCACGAGCGGATCTATGCCGATCCGTCCGGCGAGCCGTCCTCGTTCCCCGACGCCCAGGCGATGGCGCAGAAATTCCTGCAACTGGCGCGCCCGGTGCTGAATGGCGGCGCCGAAAAATTCGCCGACGCCATTCTCTCGCTGGAGCGTTTTGACAGAGTGGCGACCGCGACCGCGCTGGGGCGCTGACGACCGATCATGCGCCGTCGATAATGATGAAGTCGGCGTCGGCGTATTTCTGCCGGATCGCTTTCGCCGATTGATATTCCGGGCTGCGATAGCACGCGGTCGCGGTGGCGCGATCGGCGAATTCAACCACCACATTGCGATCCCGCGCGGTGCCTTCCATCGCCTCGAAGGCACCGCCCCGCACAATGAAACGCGCGCCGAACTTCTCGAAAGCCGGCTTCGCCGCGGCGAGGTAATCGGGATAGTTCGCTTCATCACGGACCGATACGC
This sequence comes from Tardiphaga sp., assembly GCF_025356345.1. Classification (GTDB taxonomy): domain Bacteria; phylum Pseudomonadota; class Alphaproteobacteria; order Rhizobiales; family Xanthobacteraceae; genus Tardiphaga. The sequence goes on along the minus strand of NZ_JANXTC010000399.1, from coordinate 5,976 downwards.
GGACGATCCAGTAGGCCTTCGACATCATTACTCTCCAGTTGGGTTTTGGTTGACGCGGCGTAACGCTTTGATGGCGGATAGCCGCCTTGATACCGGAGCGCGCCAGTCCGATATCGCGCAATTCATGGTCGCTCATGGCGTGCAGCGCCGCCGATGCCTGCTGCCGCTCATGGAGGCGCCGCCAGGTGGCACGCACCACGGCAGCCGCACCGCCGACCATCGCGCGGATCATTTGCCCGCGTTCCGCATGAATTTGGCGGATGATGGACCGCCGCAGCAAGTCCCACTGCCGCGGCGTCAGGTGGCGCGCATCATGCGCATGCGGCCGGGATTCACGATCGATCATGTCTCCCCTATTCTGCCTGCCGCTGTCCCCGGTAACGATGCTTTACCCGGCACGGGGCATCCTTTAAAATGAATAATCGAGATCGTGACGATCTCTGGGAGAGATGCATGGACCTTTCCGAACTGCGCATTTTCCGCGCCGTCGTCAGCGAGGGCGGCGTGACGCGCGCGGCGGAGCGGCTGCACCGCGTGCAGTCCAACGTGACGACGCGGGTGCGCCAGCTCGAGGAAGATCTCGGCACCGCGCTGTTCGTGCGCGAGGGCAAGCGGCTGCATCTGACGCCGGCGGGGCAAACGTTGCTCGGCTATGCCGACCGGCTGCTGGCGCTGGCCGACGAAGCGCGCGACGCGGTGCGGGACCCGCGGCCACGCGGCGTGTTTCGCCTCGGCGCCATGGAGAGCACCGCGGCGGTGCGGCTGCCGGGGCCGCTCAACGAGTTTCACAAGCGCTACCCCGACGTGCAACTTGAAATGCGGATCGGCAATCCGCAAACGCTGGCGAAGGGCATTCTCGCCGGAGAGCTCGACGCTGCCTTCGTTGCCGAGCCGATCGCCGCGGCGCCGTTCGACCGCGTGCATGCCTTCGATGAGGAGCCGGTGATCGTGTCGGCTGCGGACCATCCGCCGATCGGGCGGAAGGGCCGCGCGCCGCGCGCCGTACTGGTGTTCGAGAACGGCTGCCCGCACCGCAAGCGGCTGGAAGACTGGTATGCAAAGCGCGGCGAGATGCCCGAACGCACGATCGAGCTCGGCTCCTATCACGCCATGCTCGGCTGCGTCGTCGCCGGCATGGGCATCGCGCTGCTGCCGGAAAGCGTGCTGTCGACCTTTCCGGAGGGCAAGCGGCTGACCGTGCATCGGCTGCCGCGGGGCGAGAACCACGCGGCGACCTCGCTGATCTGGCGCAAGGGCGCCGCTGCGCCGAACGTCCAGGCGCTGCGACGCGTGCTGCTGGACGGGCGCGCCGCGGCAAAACGCAAGGCTTAGGGCGCGCGTCAGTCTTCGCTTGTGGCGGCGATCACCTCGGCGACCAGCCGGGAGACGCCTTCGATGTCGCCGCGATCGCCGGAGATGCCGAAGCGGACGATCACCAGGCGTTGCGACGGCAGCACGACGACATACTGGCCAAAGGTGCCGCTGGCGTAGAACGAGTCAGCGGACCAGCCGCGGCTTCTGCGGAACGTCGCGCCAAAACTGGCCCCGCGGTTGGTCCAGAAGCCGGCGCCGATTCCGACCCAGACGCCCGCTGTCGGCGTTACCGATCTTTCGACCCAGCCAGCCGGCAGGACGCGTTTGCCGCCGACCACACCGTCATCGAGATAGAACTGGCCGAACCGCGCCCAGGCCCGCGCCGGCGCCAGCATCTGGCTGGAGCCTTCCGGCGTGCCGGTAGCGTCGAATTCGAGCGTGACCTTGCGCATGCCCAGCGGATCGAACAATTCGCTGCGCGCAAAGCGCAAGACCGCGGCGGCATCACCGCCGACGGCATCGCGGATCAACCGCGACAGGATGACGGTATTGCCATCATGGTAATTCCACGCGGTGCCGGGAGGCGTGTCGAGCGCCGCCGCTTCGGCAAAACCCGCCATGTCGGGTTCGATGTATTTCATCCGGTTGACCGGCGCGACCGTGCTGGCGAGCGAGGCGCTCAGTGAACTGCCCATGGCCAGTCCGCTGGTGTGCCGCAGCAGATGGTCGACGGTGATGCCGTGGCGGGGATCGGCGGAATCTTGCCATGCCGCGACGGGAGCTGGCAGATCGAGCGCGAGTTTGCCCTGGCGCACCAGAATGCCCGTCAGCGCGGACATCACCGATTTGGTGGCGGACCAGCCGAGCAGCGGCGTGTCGATCCCGACGCCTGGCGCGTAGCGTTCGGCGATGACGCGGCCGTCCTTGAGCACGACGATCGCCCGGGTGTGACGCGGCGGCTGCTCCGGCTCAGCGAAAGCGTGGTCGAGAGCCCGTTGCAGTTCCGGAGACCTGGCCTCGACCGGGGCGGGCCCGGCAATGTCCGGCAGCAACGGCCGTCGCGGATGTTCCGCCGGCAACGGCCAGGCTTCGGCGGCCGCATCGTCATGAACCATGCGGCAGCCGAAGCCGTCGCTGTAACGCGCGCGGGCGCGGCTGAGACCCAGCAGCGTGCCGGTGACCTCGCGGCGATCGCGGTCGATGCTGTAGCCGAGCGCCCAGCCGATCAATCCGACGCCGGGCATCGCAGCCATGGTCTCGGCAAAGGTCTGATCGGGATCGACGCCGGACACGAAGGTCGCCGAGCACAGCGTGTGGGCGACGAAGCCGGTACTGATGCGCGGGGCGTCCTGCGCGCGGGCAACAGCCCAGCTCAGCATGCCCAGCGCCGGGACGGCCGCAAGGATGAGGATATGTCGTCGTCGTATCATTGCCTGCTCCGGTCATCCGCAACATCGCGGTGCGCCGAAGCAGCCAGAGGTCAACGGCGCCGGCTCGCCGAATCTCGAACAGGGCTGGTGAAAACCCGCAAGTCGCTAGCCGATTTCGAAACTGTGCCGTGTTCGTAATGGGTTACGAGATGGCCGGGACGGCGCGGCGTCGATAATCGGTGGGCGTCAGCCCCGTCGCCGCCTTGAACGCGCGGTTGAACGGCCCCAGCGACTGGAAGCCGGCGTCCATGGCGATGGTGATGACCGGCACCGCGGCCTGGGACGCGTCGGCCAGCGCCGCCTTCGCCTCGGCGATGCGGTGGTCGTTGAGGAAGACGTTGAAGTTGCGATAGCCCAGTTGCTGATTGATCAGCCGTCGCAATCTATATTCCGGCACGGCGAGCCGCGTCGCCAGCGATCCGATCGTGACGCTCTCGTGGCGATAGATGCGATCCTCGGCCATCAGCCGGTTCAGCGCGGTGACCAGTCGTTGATCGGCGGTCGCCGTCGGGTCGCGACCTGCGCTGCTGCGCGCGGCCATGGCGGGCGGGCCTGGCTGCGCTGGCGCCGCGAACAGGCCGGCGTCAGCGACGCCCGTCAACGCCACCGTCAGGCCGATGGTGATGACTGCGAGCAGCACGGAGTTGGCGGTGGCGCCGATGTCGGATCCGGCACCGGACATCACGAGCTGCAGCATCGTGTTGATCGTGCCATAGGCGGTGGCCGCGGCCACGATCGCCAGCCGCAGCCGGCGACGGCCTTCGACCAGGTCGACCCGCCAGGAGGCGACCGCCCGCGCGACGGCGAGCGCGATGAAGCCCAGCGTCATGACATTCAGCGCGGCGCCGAGCACCTGCGCCGGCCCGGCGTGATCCGGCCCCAGCAGCAGACAATCGACCAGGCTGAGCGCGACCATCCCGGCCCATGGCAGGGCATGCCAGCGGCGCAGCGTGAAGCCGTCGTCGAACAGCGCGCGCGTGAACAACCACAGCACCACGACGTTGCCGGTGGATAATGCGATCAGCGGCGCGCGCCACGCAGCGACGGGGCCGGCCAGTCCCGCGCTGACGGCATGGGTGGCGGCGCCAAGCGCCAGCGCCGCCGCCAGCCGGCCGGTCACGCTGCGAACATCACGCAGCAGCAGCAGCGCCAGCACCAATAGCAGGGCGGCCGTCCCGGCCTTCAACGCAGCATGCAACGTCGCAACTTCCGTCATGGTCCAATCCTCGGGCGCGCAGCAATGTCCATTCGCGTGATCCGTCGTTTACCGATTTACAGGCGAACGAACCCGTGGCCTATTTGATAGCAATTAAAAGCCAACCGGAGGAGACCACCATGAAACGGATTTATGCGCTCGTGACCGCGTCAGCACTCGGCCTTGCTGCCCTGCACTATAGCAGCCCCTCTTCGAGCCAGTCCGAGGGCGGCTGGGTGACGCTGGTCGACAGCGGCAAGATGGGCGACTGGGACCGCGTCGGCGATGCCAACTGGGCGATGGCCGACGGCGCGCTGGGCGCCGACAAGCTATTCAAGGAAAAGGGCGACTATTCCTATCTGGTCAGCAAGGAGACCTATAAGGACTTCCAGATCCGGGCCGAATTCTGGGTCGATTCGGAGGCCAACAGTGGCATCTTCATCCGCTGCGACACCGCCAAGGTGATCGATGCCAAGGCCTGCTACGAGGTCAACATCTTCGACAAGCGGCCGGATCCCTCCTACGGCACCGGCGCCATTGTCGACGTCGCCAAGGTCGATCCGATGCCGAAGGCGGCCGGCAAGTGGAATACTTACGAGATCACCGCGCAGGGCTCGCATCTGGTGGTGACGCTGAACGGCGAGAAGACCGCGGACGTCAATGACGCCAAGCACGCCACCGGCCCATTCGCCCTGCAATACGGCTCCGGCGTGGTGAAATTCCGCAAGCTGCAGATCAAGGCGCTGTAGCCGCGGCGAAAGCCTCTCGGCCGTCATTGCGAGTTCGGCACCGCCTTTTGGCTGCCCTTGAGATATGAAAGGTCGGACTCGGGTCCCGGGCGCGGTGCGGCATTCTCAGGCGGTGCCCTTGCATCGCCGCCATGCCGCTCCGCGGAGCCGGGACCGTATCAGGCAACGACGCTTCTGGCGGTCCCGGCTCCGCGGCGCGTGACGCTTCCCGCGGAGGCGCATGGCGCCACGTCCGGGACACGGGGACTCCCCTTTTACGCCCCCCGCTTATTGCTGCTAGGATGGCCCCGGACTGACCTCCGGGAGATTTCATGAGCTGGCACCCCTCCAACGACCCGATTTCCGGCGACGCGCCGTCCTGCGACGCGCTGGAGCTGGTGATCGTGCCGCGCACCCGGGATCTCGGCGACGGTTTTCAGGTCCGTCGCGCGCTGCCGCACGGCAAGCGGCAGATGGTCGGCCCGTTCATCTTTTTCGATCATTTCGGCCCGATGCAATTCATCGCAGGCCACGGCATGGACGTCCGCCCGCATCCGCATATCGGCCTCGCCACCGTCACCTATCTGTTCGACGGCTCGATCATGCACCGCGACAGCGAGGGCAATGTCCGCGAGATCCAGCCCGGCGCCATGAATTTGATGACCGCCGGCCGCGGCATTTCCCATTCCGAACGCACCCCCGACGTCCAGCGCCGCGACGGCCAGAAGATGCTCGGCCTGCAGAGCTGGATCGCGCTGCCCAAGGGCTCCGAGGAGATCGCCCCCTCGTTCCAGCATTTTGGCGCCGAGACGCTGCCCACCATTTCCGACACCGGTTTTTCCGCGCGGATCATGGCCGGCAAGGCCTTTGGCGTCGCTTCGCCGGTATCGATGGTGTCGCCGTGGTTCTATGCCGAGGTGTCGGTCGATGCCGACACTTGCGTGCCGCTCGATCCCAACCACGAGGAACGCGCGATCTATGTGGTCGACGGCGAGATCGAAATCGCCGGTGAGCGTTATGAAGGGCCGCGGCTCTTGATTTTCCGGCCCGGCGACCGCATCACGGTGAAGGCCATCACGCCGATGCGGATGATGTTCCTCGGCGGCGACGCGCTGGAAGGCCCGCGCCATATCTGGTGGAATTTCGTCTCCTCCAGCAAGGAGCGGATCGAGCAGGCCAAACAAGACTGGAAAACCGGCCGTTTTGCCCATGTTCCCGAGGAACACGAGTTCATTCCGCTGCCGGAGTGAGCTATTGCTCGCGCTCGATTTTCCTGCCGCCCGCGCTTCCGCGCGAGCGCTTTCCTGAA
>NZ_JANXTC010000358.1:0-3874 GCF_025356345.1 Tardiphaga sp. | reverse complement strand
AGACCTCTGGGGCAAGTAGACAAAGCACCGACTTCACTTCTCCCCATTGGGGAGAGGTGAAGCTCGCACCAGCCTGATTGCTTTACCGATTCATCCCGCTAAATCGCTGCGATCGCCGCGTTTCGATCCTGGGTCAATTCTTCATTGCGTATCCCGGATACGCATAAAGATTGACTTTAAAGGGGAATCCTATGACCGCGCGGGATAGGATCAAGAAGTATCGGCGCTGCGGCGGGGCTGCCGATCTGGTGCGTGTGGAAGTTCTGGTTCCGTCTCTGGCGCGGGACGAAGTGCTGCGCTTGGCCGAACGCCTGCGTGACGAGCATCGCAGCGACAGGGAACTCGAGGTTCTGTGCGCTCAGGCGCTGTCGCAGTACAGCGTGCGTATTCTGGACAATGTCGACCTCGACCGGCTGCCCGATCTTCGTGCCCGGGCGGTTGTGATTGCCAAGGCAATGATGGAGCGGGGCGACGCGCAGGCGTTCGTTCTGGGACGCGAGCTGCTGTCGCGCGCGGAGCGTGTCTGATGGCACTTACCGATCTTCAGAAGCGGATCATGCGGCTGCTATCGCAAAACCGTTCGCCATCCAGCTATCTGGCCGGAGGCCTCATCCCCAACCGCGATTGGCCACGCCGCGCCGACGATATCGATATTTTCCACGACACCGACGAAGAAGTCCCTGAAGCCGCGGAAAAAGATATCGCCGATCTCGAAAAGCAAGACCTTGTCGTCGCGGTCGATGTCCGCACCTATGGAACCTATGAGGCGACGGTTTCCGATGGCCTGTCATCGACCGTCATCCAGTGGATGAGCGACAGCCGCATTCGTTTCTTCCCGCTGGTGAGGGACGAACAATGGGGGCTTCGGCTTCATCAGGCCGATCTGGCGATCAACAAGGTGCTCGCGGCCGCAAGCCGCCGGAAAGCGCGGGACTTTGCCGACATCGTCGCGATCTCCGCCAACATGTGCCCGCTCGGGCCGCTGGTGATGGCCGCGACGGCGAATATCTCGCGGTGAAAGGCCTGCCCGCCGATTGGACCCCGCATTTCATCCGAGCCGAAGTGAGCAGGCTGACGGATCTGGTGGAAGCCTATGTCGGGCGGGCGCCGGTGGAAGTCGTCGGTGTGCTCTCCGTGGATGCCGATGGTACGCCCGTCGAAGTCACGCACGATACCATCGGCGCCGTCATTCTGCGAAAGGCCACCGCTGAACCAGATATCATGCCGGTGCCGACGGAGTTCAGCACCGTCCCGTGGAGCCGTCGAAGATGAGTGCAATCGGAGTAGGTGATATTGCGCGCGTCGCCGGTCAGCGGCTGCTGATGACGATCGACATTTCGCCGGTGCGCAGGGTCAGTCCCGCGGACATCTGCGCGGCGATCATAAACATGGCCATCCCCGCGGGGATTAGAACCAGTCGGAAGAGTTGGATGAGCGTTCCCATGGCGGTTTCCCGGTGTGAGCCCCGCGCGGACGATGCAAGATTATAGTTAACAGTTGATTGATGGCGGGTAGTTTTAGCCCGAACAACCTCAAGTAAATTATATTCCATCTGCTGCGGCAGGTCCGTTCCATCTACCTATCGCCCGAAACAACGCCGGACCGTCAGTTCTCCAATTAGGCTCTATCGGGCAGCGCGATGAGATGCTGAAGCGTGGCGCGGCTGTTGAGTACGGCAAACGTCTCGCGGGAGTTGAGATAGCTGACCGCCTCCTCAAAATCCTCCGCATCCTCGATTTTGGCGCGCGCGATGGCGAGGTCGGAATTGATCTGGCCGCGCCGGCGCGGCTGATCGGCCAGCGCCCGCGAATGTATCTCGCGCAGTTCGGCATCGTTGCGCAACGCGCGCAGCGGGCTGGCATCATAGGCCGGCGCCGCCAGTGCCAGTTCGTTGGCGCGGTCCAGCACCCTGGGCGGCGCATTCTGTTCGGGAGTGCCGAACAGGCCGGCGCGCTGGCCGGACCGCGGCAGCCGCGACGACAGTATCGCCACCGGCACCGACAACAGCAGGCCGACGATCACCGGCGTCATCCACAGCAACAGCGGCACCGACACCGCATAGGCGCCGATGGCCATCAACACCCCGAACAAGGTCGGTACCGTATATTTGCTGACTACTTCGCGGAACGGCACGCCGCCATCGTCGCGGCGCTGCACCTGCCAGCCGGCATCGCGGCCGAGCAGGATCTCGCCGACCGCCGAGGACTGGAAGATCATCATCACCGGCGCGATCAGGCCCGACAGCAGGGTTTCGAGGACGATGCCGATCACCAGCATGCCGCCGCCGAAGCGCTTGCGGTTCTCGTTTTGAGTGAGCAACAGGATGTAGGCCAACAGCTTCGGCACGATCAAGAGCCCCATGGTGCCGGCGAACACCCAGGCCGCGCGGACCGGATCCTGCGCCGGCCATTGCGGAAACAGCGAAAAGCCTTTCGGGAAATATTCCGGCCGCACGAACTGCGCCTGCAGCGAAATCAGGATACCCAGTACCAGAAACATCAGCCAGAGCGGAGCCGTCAGGTAGGAGCCGATCCCGGTCAGCAAATGCAGCCGCGACACCCAGTGCAGCCGCCGCGCCGGCAGCACTGCGAGATGCTGCAGATTGCCCTGGCACCACCTTCGATCGCGGGCGGCGAAGTCGAGCAGCGAAGGCGGGCATTCCTCGAAGCTGCCGCCGAGTTTTGGTGCCATGTGGATCCCCCATCCGGCGCGCCGCATCAACGCCGCCTCGATGAAATCATGGCTGAGAATATGGCCGCCAAACGGCTTGCGCCCGGACAGTTCGGGCAGGCCGGCGTCGCCGGCAAAGGCACGGACGCGGATGATGGCGTTGTGGCCCCAGTAATTGCCTTCCGAGCCGTGCCACCATGCGATTCCCGACGCGATCACCGGACCATAGAGCCGGCCGGCAAACTGCTGCATGCGCGCGAACAGCGAGCGCGCATTGACGACGATGGGCAGCGTCTGGATCAGGCCGACGGCGGGATGCGCCTCCATGCCGGCAACCAGGCGCACAATCGTATCGCCGGTCATCAGGCTGTCGGCGTCGAGGATGATCATGTGATCATAGCCGGCGCCGAAGCGCTGGACCCAGTCCTCGATGTTGCCCGACTTGCGAGCCACGTTGCGCGGCCGGTGACGATAGAAGATGCGGCTGGCGCCGGCTTCGCGGCGAAATTCGAGCAACGCCTTTTCCTCGGCGACCCAGATCGCCGGGTCGGTGGTGTCGCTGAGCACGAACCAGTCGAGCTGCGCGCCGTAGCCGGTCTGTTCGGCGGATTCCCAGATCGCCCGCAGCCGCGCCATGATCCGGTAGGGATCTTCATTATAGGTCGGTAGCAGCATCGCATTACGGCTGGAGATAGCCGGTAGCGGCCCCCGCGGCTCGATGTCGAGTGGGTCGCGCCGGCGCAGCAGCAGCATGGCAAAGCCGGCCAGCGCTGACATGAACGAAAATGCCACCCAGGCGAACAGCAGCACGAACAGCGCCAGCACCAGACCTTCGAGGATGGTAATGCCGCCGACCTTCAGAACCTCAAACATCTCATAACCACCGGCGACGGTCATCGCCGCTGTGCCGGTCAGGATATAGATGCGCCGCCAGACGGTCGGCATCGGCTTGAATTGAGCGCGGCGGGGTGATGGGTGGGATCCCGACAGCACCTGCGGCAGCATCGCCAGCGGCGTCTCTGGAGGTAGCATTGCGCCTTCCGCGCCGGCAGGCAAAGCGACTGCGGATTTCGGCTTCGCCGCGTTCATGGAGTCCATCGATAGACCCACACTTCGGAGATTGCCTGATCATCCTGCATCAGCGAAGCCCGCAATTCGACAGGATCCTTCCCCTTGACCGGCATTTCGAAGCTCAGGCGCCAGC
>NZ_JANXTC010000355.1:0-3127 GCF_025356345.1 Tardiphaga sp. | reverse complement strand
GTAGGTGAACCGATCATTGGCGGAGGTCGCGGAGGTGCCGCCGGCGGTGGTTACCGTGACGTCGATGGTCCCCGTCCCCCCCGCCGGCGAGGTCGCCGTGATCGAGGTGGTGGAATTGACCGTGACGCCGGTCGCCGGCGTGCCGCCGAAACTGACCGTGCTCGCGCCAACGATAAATCCGGTGCCGACGATCGTCACGGTGGTGCCGCCGGCCGCCGGACCCGAGTTCGGCGAGACCGAGGTCACGGTCGGTGCGGCGATGTAGGTGAACCGATCATTGACGGAGGTCGCGGAGGTGCCGCCCGCGGTGGTTACCGTGACGTCGACTGTGCCGCTCCCCGTCGGCGAGGTTGCCGTGATCTGGGTCGGGGAATTGATAGTGATACCAGTCGCTGCCGTGGGGCCGAACGTCACCGCCGTCGCGCCCGACAAATTGGTGCCGGTGATTATGACGCTGGTGCCGCCGCCCGCCGGTCCGGATGTCGGCGAGATCGATGTTACGGTTGGTGGCGGCGTCGGCAGATTGATCGTAAAGGTCCACGGAGTCGTCGCGTGAGAGTCGCCTGTGCACTCGAGGAGCGCATCGCTACAAGAGGGTGCGTAATAAAGCGTGACGCTATCCTGTGCGAAGGTTGTTACGCTGTTCAGCGTAATGTCGATCTGGGCATTGCCGGAATTCGCATTTTGACCATTGTCGTTGGCGCTCTTGGGAGAGAATTTGTAGCTGGCCCTGCTCGTCGTCGGACTGAAGTCGGAGTAGGCACTCGTTGAGGTGCCCGCGATGGGAAGTTGATTTAAAGCATCGGTACCCGACATCGAGTAGAGGCCATAGACCACCGCGTCGTCGCCGGTGTGCCCCGCGCCGGCGGTGACCACGGTCAGGCACAAATGGTAGACTTGGCCGATCGATGTGAAGTTGATCGTCGCTCCGCTCGTCGAGTTGACGGTCTGGTCGCAGACCGCCTGAGCGCTCGACACCGACGCCCCCATGGCAGCGAGCACCAGAAGGACCATCGCGGCGAGCGTGTTCAGGCCCCGGCAGCGCAATTGCGCATGCGCCACAGCAGCAGCAACACAAACGGACCGCAATACCTGCCAAGCCGCACGTAGCGTCGGCAGACAACCCTGTCGGGTCCCCGTCGTGAAGGTCACTGTGCCCCCTCAGCGGCTGGTCCTCAAACGGACGCTCCTGCCGCAAATCTTTAGAAAAACTTCAACTCCAAATTGCGTGTATTAGGCCGTTACCGCACGTCGCAAACAAGTAAACTGACGATCGTTGACGGTAAAATAAAACCATCTGGTGTATTTTTTTCAACCAGTTGCGCCTCGGTAACAGGCAGGACCGACGTGGGTAGAGCCGCGCTGCTGCCTCGCCCTGATGCGGATGTCGCGTTGCGCCGAACCAACGCGCGCCGCCGCGCTAGCCACCCCCTCAAAGCCGTTGATCTCTGGCATTTGCACGTGTGGGCTTGACTGCTTTGGTCGCGCCAACTTACAATCTCAACGAGCATACATTCGTGATGCACCGCTGATTTGACCCGCCGCGCGTCAATATTCCGCGCGTTAATTAAGAGGCGATCCATCGCCTGCTTGAAGGGGGGAGCATGCCGTTACAACCCATCCTGGGTCAGATCATGCCGTTTGGCGGCACCACGGTGCCGAGAGGGTGGGCGCTATGCAACGGCGCCCTGATGGCCATCCAGACCAGTCAGGCGCTATTCTCATTGCTAGGCACTCACTACGGTGGGGACGGGATCAGGACGTTCGCACTGCCAGATTTGCGCGGTCGCGCGATTATCGGATCCACGGGAGGCGGCGGCGATTTTCCGGCTGGCATGATGAGCGGAACGGTTTCGGTGGCCTTGAACACGCAACAGCTTCCCAGCCATAATCATATCATTCAGGCTTCAACGAGCCAGGGAGCCGGGAGAGGCGCTGTTCCGGCCAACCACCTGTTCGGCACCAACACCGTTCCTCCAGACAATCCAAAGTCTGTTTTCCTGACCGCCGGCAACGGAGAAACGCCGCTCGCGCCGGGAACCAATGTTTTGAATGAAGGCGGTAATCAGATGCACAACAATATGCAGCCCTATCTGGTCATCAACTACATGATTGCGCTCAACGGCATCTTTCCTTCCCGCAACTGAGACTTCGACCGCACGGCTATCAGTTCAAGAAAATCGCTTTCAGAATTGGCTTCTCCTGAATTGCGCTTCGTGAGAGGCGACACGTTCCTGACCCTGTTTTGCAATGCGTGCTTGAAAGAGAATTCGGCGATGTCAGACCCCTTTATCGGCGAAATCAGGCTGTTCGGGTTCCCACGGGTGCCGGATGGCTGGCTCTCCTGCAGTGGACAAAGCCTCCCCATTTCACAATACGATACCCTCTATGCCGTCATCGGCACGATTTATGGCGGCGATGGCGTGCAGACCTTCAACGCACCGGATTTGCGCGGACGGGTGCCGATTGGCCAGGGCCAGGGGCGGGCTCTTCCGCTCTATGTGCTCGGGGGGATTGCGGGCGAGGACGAGCATGTGCTGACCGAGAACGAGATGCCCCAGCATAGCCACGCGCTGATGTCGTCGACCGCCAGGGCCACAACGCCGACGCCCGGGGCGGCGGTTCATTTAGCAACCGCGTCGGCCGGAAATCTCTACGCGCCGGCAGCGGACGCGGCGCCATATGAGACGATGGCGGCCTGCGTCGCGCTTGCCGGCAGCAATTTGCCGCACAACAACATCATGCCGACGGTCGTGGGCAATTACTGCATCTGCTTCAGCGGCGTCTTTCCGTCACCGGGCTGATCACGCCTGCCGCTTCCATTCACGTCGTTAGCTGTCGCGCTTCAGCGGATCCTGAGGAGGCACTACGTGTCAGACCCGTATATTGGTGAAATCCAGGCCTTTCCATTTGCCCTCGCGGCTCAGGGCTTCAATCAGGCGTGGCTGCCGTGCTTTGGACAATTACTTTCCATCCAGCAGTTCACGCCGCTGTTCTCGCTGATCGGATCGGCTTTCGGCGGTAACGGCACCACCAATTTCGCGCTGCCCAATCTCTCCGGTTCAGTCAGCAACGGCCAGGGCGACGGTCCCGGTCTGCAGCCGCGCGTGATCGGCCAGTCGATCGG
>NZ_JANXTC010000338.1:0-11968 GCF_025356345.1 Tardiphaga sp. | reverse complement strand
CCTCACCCATTAGCGCCCGGGGCGGGCATCGGCGATGCCCACTCCCACAAGGGGAGAGGGCGCCATCATTGGTGCCGCAACGAAAACAGTACGAGAGGAAACCACCCCATGCCGATCAACTACGAAGCGCTGATGGCGATGACCAATATCGGTCAGAAATACGCCTACACCGACCGCGACGTGATGCTCTACGCCTATGGCATCGGGCTCGGTGCTGACCCGATGGACGAGAAGGAATTGTCCTTCGTCAACGAGGCCTGTTTTACCGAGCGCCCGGTCAAGGTGGTTCCGACCTTTGCCTCGGTCGCGGCGTGGGGCGCTGGCCCGGGCGAGATGAATCTGAACAAATTGCTGGTGGTCGACGGCGAGCGCGACATCACGTTCCACCGGCCGATGCCGGTCGCGGCTAAAATCACCGCCGATTCCAGCGTGCTCGACGTGTTCGACAAGGGCAAGGACAAGGGCGTGGTGATCCGCCACAAGACCGTGCTACGCGACGAGAGCGGCGCTGAGCTGGCGACGCTGGTGGCGTCGCGCTTTGCGCGCGGCGATGGTGGCTTCGGCGGTCCTGCGGGCAAGCAGCCCGAGCCGCACGCCATGCCGGGCCGCGCGCCCGACCAGAGCGTCGATATCTCGACGCGGCCGGACCAGGCCCTGGTCTATCGCCTGTGCGGCGACCGTAACCCGCTGCATGCGGATCCTGAATTCGCCAAGCGCGCCGGCTTTCCGCGGCCGATCCTGCACGGCATGTGCACCTATGGAATTACCTGCCGGGGCGTGTTGCAGACCTATGCCGATTACGATCCGGCGGCCTTCAGGCAGCACGCGGTGCGCTTCTCGTCGCCGGTCTATCCGGGCGAGACCGTCACCATGGACCTGTGGAGGGACGGCCAAGTGGTGTCGTTCGAAGCCAAGGTTAAATCGCGCAACGTCACCGTGATCAAGAGTGGCAAGACCGTTCTGGCATGATATCGGGGTGTCCGGCGGGCCGGTTCTGCCGCATGATGGCGGCAGGACGGCCCGAATTGACCGATTGAGGAAGACACGATGAAGCTCACTCCGAAGGCCACCGGTACCTTTGCCATTGCGCCGACGCCGTTCCACGAAGATGGCCGCCTCGACGAGGCGTCGATCGATCGCCTGACCGATTTCTACGCCGGGACCGGTTGCGACGGCATCACCGTGCTGGGCATCATGGGCGAGGCGCCAAAGCTGGAGGCCGCCGAGGCCCAGGCCGTCGCGACCCGCTTCATCAAGCGCGCCAACAACATGCAGATCATCGTCGGCGTGTCGTCGCCGGGCTTTGCCGCGATGCGCTCGCTGGCCCGTGCCTCGATGGATGCCGGCGCCGCCGGCGTGATGATCGCGCCGCCGCCGATGCTGCGCACCGACGACCAGATCACCACCTATTTCAAGCAGGCCGAGGAGGCGATCGGCAGCGACATTCCGTGGGTGCTGCAGGATTACCCGCTGACGCTGACCGTGGTGATGACCCCGGCGGTGATCCGCAAGATCATCACGGACTCGAAGTCCTGCGTGATGCTGAAGCACGAGGACTGGCCGGGCCTGGAGAAGATCACCGCGCTGCGCGGTTTCCAGAAGGACGGTTCGTTGCGCGAATTGTCGATCCTCACCGGCAATGGCGGCGTCTTCCTTGATTTCGAGATGGAGCGCGGCGCCGACGGCGCGATGACCGGCTATGCCTTTCCGGAGCTGCTGGTCGACGTCGTCCGGCTGCAGAAGCAGGGCGAGCGCGACAAGGCGCATGATCTGTTCGACGCCCATCTGCCGCTGATCCGCTATGAGCAGCAGCTCGGCATCGGGCTCGCGGTCCGCAAATATGTGCTGCACAAGCGCGGCGTGATTGCCTCGGCGGCGCAGCGCAAGCCCGGCCCGTCGATCACCGCCCTTGCCAAGGCCGAGATCGACTATTTGCTGTCGCGCGTCGCCCGTTTCGACAAGCGCGCCAATCTGACCCCGCAGGCCAGCGCGGCCGAATAAGTCGCGTAGGATGGGTAGAGCCGACGCGGCGGATGCGCCGTGTCGGCGAAACCCATCATCCTGCGCGTAAGACAATCATGGGTTTCGCTTCGCTCTACCCATCCTACAGATCGAGCATCGTCAAGAATGCCGTTCAGGGAGCTATCATCATATGTCCACCGAGCCCGGCGTCGCGCGGCCCGCTTCCACCATCCTGCTGCTGCGGCAGGGCATGACTGACGCGGTCGAAGTGTTCATGATGGTGCGTCATTATCAGATCGAGTTTGCCTCCGGGGCGCTGGTGTTTCCCGGCGGCAGCGTCGACCCCGGCGACCAGGATATCATTGGCCGCCCCGAACTCTACGCCGGCGTGGTCGGCGACGACGCCGCGACACTGGATTTTCGTATCGCCGCGATTCGCGAGACCTTCGAGGAAAGCCGTATCCTGCTGGCCCGGTCACGCGGTTCGTCCGAGCTGATCGATGCCAGCCGCGCCGGCGCGATTGCCGATGCTCATCGCGACGCCCTCAACGAGGGCAAGGTCAGATTTGCCGACATCATCGCCGACAACGACCTGGTGCTGGCGCTTGATCTGCTGGTGCCCTATGCGCACTGGATCACGCCGGAGGGCATGAAGAAGCGGTTCGATACCTGGTTCTTCCTCGCCGAGGCGCCGCCCGAACAGGTCGGCCTGCATGACGGCAAGGAATCCACCGATTCCATCTGGCTGTCGCCACGCGAAGCGCTGGAGGGCGGCGCCAGCGGCCGCTTCACGCTGCCATTCCCGACCACGCGCAATTTGATCAAGCTCGGCAAGCAGCCCGATGTCGCCGCCGCGCTGCACGATGCCCGCGGCAGCGCGGTGGTGACGGTGATGCCGGTGGTGACCAAAGACGGCGACAAGCGCACGCTGCGGATTCCGCTGGAAGCCGGCTATGACGGCGACGTGTTCGAAATGACCGGCGCGCCGTAGTCCGAATATTCCGCAGCGCCGCAGCCTGACGCTGCGCCGCACTGTTGCTCACTCCGCATGGAACTGTACTCCGCTGTTGACGCTGCGCTCCTCGGGCGTACCGTAATGGCAGGTCCGTCAGAGGCCATTGGGAGAGAAGCATGCATCAACTTGCCGGTCATGGCGCGTTTGCGCGCCAATACATTCTCACAAGCCTGATAGTGAACAAGCGTCGCGCATCAGCCGCTTTGGCGCTGGCGGCCCTGTTGCTCGGTACGCCCGCGCAGGCACAAACCAAAGGCTCGCCTGAACATATCAGGGCCGTGACCGGCGCCATCGACAGCGCCGCGATCGTCGCCAACGCCGCGACCTCGAAGGACTGGCCGACCTACGGCCTCGATTACGCGGAGAGCCGCTTCAGCAAACTCAGCCAGATCACCGCCGACAACGTGAAAAACATCGGGCTGGTGTGGACCTACAATCTGGAATCCACCCGTGGTGTAGAAGCGACGCCGCTGGTAGTGGACGGCATCATGTATATCACCGCGCCATGGAGCGTGGTGCATGCGGTCGATGTGCGGAGCGGCAAGCGGATCTGGAGCTTTGATCCCGGCGTCGACCGCGCGAAAGGTTATCGGGGCTGCTGCGATGTCGTCAATCGCGGCGTCGCGCTCTACAAGGGGAAGTGTTTGTCGGCGCCTATGACGGCAGGCTGGTCGCGCTCGATGCCGTCACCGGTCAGAAAGTCTGGGAGAAGGACACCATCCTCGACCACAACATGTCCTACACCATCACCGGCGCGCCGCGGGTGTTCAACGGCAAGGTCGTGATCGGCAATGGCGGCGCCGAATATGGCGTGCGCGGCTACGTTACCGCCTTCGACGCGGAGACCGGCAACCAGGCGTGGCGCTGGTTCGTGGTGCCCGGCGATCCCGCCAAGCCGTTCGAGGATGACTCGATGGCGGCGGCGGCCAAGACCTGGGATCCCGCCGGGAAGTACTGGATCAACGGCGGCGGCGGCGCGTCGTGGGACACCATCACCTTCGATCCCGAACTCAACATGATCTATATCGGCACCGGCAATGGCTCGCCCTGGAATCGCAACCTGCGCAGTCCGGCCGGCGGCGACAATCTTTACCTCGGTTCGATCGTCGCGCTCAACGCCGACACCGGCAAGTATCTCTGGCACTATCAGGAGACCCCCGGCGACAATTGGGACTACACCTCGACGCAGCCGATGATCCTCGCCGATCTCACCATCGACGGCGCTCCGCGCAAGGTGGTGCTGCACGCACCGAAGAACGGTTTCTTTTTCGTCATCGATCGCACCAATGGCAAGTTCATCTCGGCGAAAAACTTCGTCGACGTGAATTGGGCCTCCGGTTATGGCGCCGATGGTCGACCGATCGAGAACCCGGCGGCGCGCAGCCCCGATAAACCCTTCGACAGCATCCCCGGGCCATTCGGCGCGCATAACTGGCACCCGATGTCGTTCAATCCGCAGACCGGTCTGGTCTATCTGCCGGCGCAGGGCGTGCCGCTCAATCTCACCGGCGAGAAGACCCTGGTGCAGAATGCGCCGGCGCCGATGAAATACGGCAGCACCACGGGCTGGAATGTCGGCTTCGCGCTCAATGCCGAGCCGCCTAAGAACCTGCCCTTCGGGCGACTGCTGGCCTGGGATCCGGTCAAGCAGAAGGAAGTCTGGCGGGTCGAGCACATCGCGCCCTGGAACGGCGGCACGCTGACCACCGCGGGCAATCTGGTGTTCCAGGGTTCGGCGGATGGCCGCTTTGTCGCTTACAATGCCTCGACCGGCGAGAAGCTCTGGGAAACCCCGGTCGGCACCGGCGTGGTGGCGGCGCCCGCGACCTATCTGGTCGATGGCGTGCAATATGTCTCGATCGCGGTCGGCTGGGGCGGGGTATTCGGTATCACCCAGCGCGCCACCGATCGGGAGGGGCCGGGCACGGTCTACACTTTCGCGGTGGGCGGCAAGGCGCCGTTGCCCGCATTCACCAAGTACCAGACCGAAAACCTGCTGAGCGGGGTCAAGTATGACCCGAAGGACGTGCCGGAGGGTACCGCGATCTATGTCAGCGCCTGCGCCACCTGTCACGGTGTTCCCGGCGTCGACAAGGGCGGCAATGTCCGCAATCTCGGCTATGTCCCCACCGAGACCATCGCCAATCTGAAGGACTTCGTGTTCAAGGGGCCGTTCATGGACAAGGGCATGCCGGACTTCACCGGCAAGCTGACGGAGGCCGAGGTGGTCAAGATCCAGGCCTTTATCCAGGGCACTGCCGACGCCATCCGGCCGAAATAGCATCGGACTGGGCGGTCCGCCGACGGGCCGTCCAATCTGTTCCCCCGGGACGCGAAGTCAGCTTATATTACGGCTGTCTGCAGTCCGGGCCAAACCATGCCATCTGCTATCACGGCGTTTTTTCAGCGGGTTCGATCATCCCCGATTTCGATCGGTCAACTGACGTTCAGCGGTTTTCTGCTGGTGCTGGCGGTCATCATGATCACCGGCGCGGCCAGCGTTGTCGCGTTTCGTCATATCGACCGGACCTTCGCGGAATTGCAGCGGCTGGAGGCTGTGGGCGATCTGGCCGAAGACATTGATCGCCGCATGAACAGCCTGCGGCTGGCGGCGCGGGACTTCGTCACCGATCCCGACGCGATGCCCGAGAAGGTGTCGCGGGCCGCGGCCGCGCTCGGCGATGATCTGAAGCAAACGCGGATCGATCTGGCGCCCGAGCAACGCGACATGATCGATGGCGTTGGCGCGCGGCTGACCAGCTACCGTGAGGGCATCGACCGGGTCAGCGCCCTGATCGCGCGCCGTACCGCGCTTGTTACCGCGCTGCCACCGCTGCGCGACAAGTTCGAAGCGGCGATCGGCGAGACGCCGAACCGTGCCACCGCCCGCAGCCTGTTCAGGGCACAGAACCAGATCAATGCCGCTTTGCTCGCGCGCGATCCGGTCAATGCGGAGCAGTCCGCGCAGCGCATGCGGGCGTTGCCGATCGACGACCCGGCGTTGCGGATCGCCGCCGATGCCTATGCCGATGGCATCGGCGCCATCGCCGCCACCGAGAGCGAGATCGCCGAGATCGACCGCGACGTGCTGGGCACCGAGGGCCGGCTGATCGGCCGCGTCACCGAATTGCTGCGCGAACTCAGTGCGCGGCGCGGCCGGGTGGTGTCGCGTGAATTCGCCCGCACTTTGTCCGAGGCGAAGGGGCAAAGTATCGCGTTCGGTATCGCGGGCGTGCTGATTGGCCTGCTGGCGGCGGTGTTCGTGGTCCGGCGTACGGTGCGGCCGTTGCGGGCGATTGCGAGAGCGATGCGGGCGCTGGCCGGCGGCGCCCAGCACACCGCCATCCCCGCGACCGAGATCAGCAACGAGATCGGCGACATCGCGCGCGCCGCGGAAGTATTTCGCCGCACCCTGGTCGATGCCGACGCGGCGCGCGAGGCGGCAGTTCATGCGCTGGCCGAGCAGCGCCTGGCCGAGGAGAGCTACCGCAAGCTGTTCGAGGGCTCGGTCGACGGCATCTATGTCACGACGCCGGAAGGCGCCTTGCTCAATGCCAATCCGGCGCTGGCGCGGATGATGGGGTACGATTCGCCGGAGGAACTGATCCGCGCCACGCTGGATATTTCACGTTCCATTTATGTCGATCCCGAAGCGCGTCAGGAGTACATGCGACGCATGGAGCGCGACGGCACGGTGCGCGAATTCGAGTACCAGGTGCGGCAGCGGCACTACTCGGTGCTGTGGATCTCCGACAGTGCCACGGCGGTGCGGGACGCCGCCGGCCACATCGTGCGCTACGAAGGCACCGTGCGCGACATCACCAACCAGAAGCGCGCGGAAGCCGCCGTGAAGGAAGGCCGCCGTCTGCTGCAGCAGGTGATCGATACGGTTCCCGCTGTGATCAATGTCAAGGATCCGCAGCTGCGCTATGTGCTGATGAACCGCTACATGGCCGGCATTTTCGGGATCGAGCCCGGCGAGGCGCTCGGCCGCACCACCGCCGACCTGATGTCGCGCTATGGGGCCGGCAAGACCGACGCGAACGACAAGCGCGTGCTGGCGACCCGCGACGGCCTCGGCTTCTACGAGGAAGAATACCAGGACGCGGCTGGCACCATGCGGCAATGGCTCGTCAACAAGATGCCGCTGCTGACGCCCGACGGCAATATCGAGAATATCGTCACGGTGGCGCTCGACATCGGCGAGCGCAAGCGCAGCGAAGCCGAGATGCGCAAGGCCAAGGACGCCGCCGAGGCCGCGCTACGCAATTTGCGCGAGACGCAAAATTCGCTGATCGAGGCGGAGAAGCTCGCCGCGCTCGGCCGTCTGGTCGCCGGCGTCGCGCACGAGGTCAACAATCCCGTCGGTATCAGCCTGACGGTGGCATCGTCGCTGGAACGCAAGATCGCGCTGTTCGCGGCGGAGGTCGCTCGCGGCGACCTGCGGCGTTCCAGTCTGACTGAATTCATCGAGTCCAACCGCGATGCCGCCTCGCAGCTGGTCGCCAATCTCAACCGCGCCGCCGAACTGATCCAGTCCTTCAAGCAGGTGGCAGCGGACCGCAATTATTCGGACCAGCGGGTGTTCGATCTGGCCGACCTGACCGAGCAGGTGGTGTTGAGCCTGAAGCCGGGGCTGCGGAAACAGAACCTCGCACTGTCCGTCGACTGCAAGCCGAATCTGATCATGAACAGCTATCCCGGCCCCTATGGGCAGGTGCTGACCAACCTGTTCCTCAACGCGGTCGCGCATGCCTTTCCGGGCGGCGGTGGCGGCGCGGTGGAGATCCGGATTCACGAATCCGGCCCGGATCACATCGAACTGTTGTTTTCCGACAATGGGGCGGGCATGAGCCCCGAGGTGCGGCGCCGCGCCTTTGATCCGTTCTTCACCACGCGCCGCGACCAGGGCGGCACCGGGCTTGGCCTGCACATTGTCTACAGTATTGTCACCAATCGGCTCGGTGGCCGGCTGGTCCTCAGCTCCGAGCCCGGCAAGGGCACGCGCATCCAGATCGTGCTGCCGCGCATAGCGCCTGTTGAGCTGGCCGCCGAGTAGAGCGCTATGTGGCATTGGCCAGTCGGCGCAACGTCGCGCGAAAAATCTGGCTGGCCGTGCCGACCAGCGCGGTACCGTTCATGGTCGCCGAATGATCGTCGAAGGTGCCGCTGACGCCAATGCCGATCGGCTGTTTTTGATTGCCGAACAGCGGGCTCATATCTGGACTCGGCGTATGCTGCATCACGGTGACCTCGCCCTTGAAGGTGCGATTGTCCGGATTGACCATGTAGCTACCGACATAAAACAGATAGGCATCGCCGCCCAGGATCTGGCCATCGCGAAAAACCACGACGCCGCTCCCCTTGCCAGAACGACCATCCAGCAGGTCGACATGGATCGAATAAAGTGCGTTTTTCATTTTGTTCCGGTGGCGTGCCTGTCCCGATGTCGCGCAGTATAATTATGTCAAGGCCGCGGCCGCATCGTCAACGTATCAGCGCGTCTTGTTCCCTGCGTTGTCGGGCAAGACAGTGGATAGCTTATCGCCACCGGTGGCGCCCTTTCGAGGCCCCTTCCGCGATATCGACGGTAAAAAGTTCGCGCTGCGAACAGTTGCTGGGGCAATCCTGAGAATCGCGTATGATACGGGCACGCCCCCCGGTAACTGTCATATTGTTGCAGCGGGTTGATTGAAGTCGCGTGCTACGCGTTAGCGTGAGCGATACCAGACCAGGCGGGGAGTTGGCCCGCGAAATGCATCATCATAACTGCGCCGGCCGGGGGCTGGAGCAAGCAAATGAGCGACTGGATCACTTCCGGCGTGAATGCGCCGTGTTCGCATCATGATGGCCTTTCATACAAGGACAGGCGCCGCCGCGCTTGGCGCTGGTCCGGCGCCGCGGTGTTGGCGACGGCAGCCCTCTCGCTGACCGCATTGCCGCAATCGGTCGCCGCGCGCGATCGCGGGCAATATGCCGCCACCAGCCCGGAACTGAAATCCTGGTTCGACAGCCTGCGCAGCGGCAAGGGGCCATGTTGCTCCGACGCCGACGGCAGCGCCGTCAGCGATGTCGACTGGGAATCCAGCAGCGGTCATTACAAGGTGCGGCTCGACGGCGCCTGGCTGGATGTGCCCGACGAAGCGGTCATTACCGGACCGAACCGTGTCGGTCGTACCATGGTCTGGCCGATGCGTGGCACCGCGGGCGTTTCGATCCGCTGCTTCATGCCGGGCAGCATGACGTAGCCGCTGTTACGCCGCGCGTCGGACCGATAGTGCGGCGGCGATCAGCGAGATCGCCGCCAGCACGATGACGGCTGCGCCGTAAATATACAGCGTCAGCGGCAGACCGAGCCGCGGCACGAACAGTCCGGCGACGATGGTTGGCAGGCTGAAGGCGAGGTAGCCGACGATCAGGATAACCGACAGCAGGCCGGCACGTTCGTGCGGCTGCGCCAGCGGCACTACGAGACGGACGCTGCCGAAGAAGCCAGCGCCGAAGCCGAAGCCGGCGACCACGGTGCCGGTCAACAGCAGCGGAATGCTTTGGGTGGAGGTGCCGGCGAGGGTAATGAAGACGCCGACGATCAGGGCCGACATGCTGCGGATCAGGATCGTGATGCCGGGCCAGGGCCGCGCTAGCAGCATCGCCGCGGCACCGCTGAAGGTGAGCAATGAGACGGCGAAGCCGCCCAGCAGGGGTGAGTTCGATCCGGTCTCCAGTTGCAGCAGCCCCGGCATCAGCGACAGATAGAAGCCGCACAGCGCCCATAGCGCGACGATGCCCGGCGACACCAGGATCAGCGCTGGCCGCGCATGATGCGGTACCCGCACGACCGGCCGCAGCGATGCCAGCGCGCCCGGTCGCTTCACACCGGTTTCCGGCATCCACCACACCAGCGCGGCGAGCAGCACGCTGGCGATCAGCAGCACGACGTAGATCAATTGGGTCGGCATCGGCGCGTAGGTGAGCAGCAGGCCGGAGAACAGCGTGCCGATCGCGGTGCCGGTCACCGGCGTGACGCTGTTCATCAGCGAGCCATGGGCGCGGTCGGTATCGAGCATCGCGGCACCGATGGCGCCGAACGCGATACCGACTGCGAACCCCTGAACGGTCCGCGCGGCGATCAGCATGGCGACCGAGTCGGCCGCGATGAACATCACCAGCGCCAGCGCGCTGATGGCGAGCCCCGAAAAGATCATCGGGCGGCGGCCGATATAATCCGACAAGCCGCCGACGGTGAGCAGCGCCAGCAGCAGGCTGATGGCGTAGGCCGAGAACACGATCGTGACCATCACCGGGGAAAACTCCCAGTGCTGCTGGTAGACGCGGTAAAGCGGCGTCGGCGCGCTGGCGCACATTGCGACGGTGCCGAGCGCGGCGATCTGAAAGATGATCGACAGGCGACGCGTCATCAGCCGCTTCGGCTGAAATTCGGGCGGGCTGGTCATCAATACGGCAAGGTCCAGGGAAAGACGGGAAACCCGATAGAAGTCGCCGCCCTGCCTTGTTGCCGCCGCCCTGCGCGTCAACCCGAAGGTGACCGCGCAGCACGGTGGATCTGGATCATGCACAGCGCGATCCCGTTCCACAACGCCGGCTGGCTCGCCTGAGCCGTGCGCGATTGCATGGCTCGCGGCGGCGATGGCCCTTAACAACTCCCGAATCTGTTCCCATACTCTCTCTGTCACAAACAACGAAAGGAGGTGGTCCAGTGTCTCATTCCAAGCGCTGTCACCTCGCTGAGGCCGCCCGCTAGGCTCACGCTTTGAGTCCGGAAGGGCGCCTCGGCGCCTGGTTCAGCGAGAACAGGGAAGGGCGCCACGAGCCATCGTGGCGCCCTTTTCTTTTGAGGATGTCGCTCTCCGACCACGTCGGTCGTCTTGACGTGGTGTCGATCCATGGCAGGCTGGGAAGTGGCTTTGGAAAATGTGATGCGATGCCGAGAACACCCCGGGACCTCGCCAGCCGGATGGCGGAGAAACGCGCCCGCCATGCAATGGCCGATGGCTATGTCCGCGAGACCTTCGTCCTGCCGCGCTGGCAAGCCCGCGCGACGGCCCGGGCCTTTCTCGATCGGTTCCCCAAACAGGCCTATATGAGCGAAGTCGAGCGCTGGCGCGAATTGCCCGGCGACGAAATCGAATTCACGATGCGGCGGCTGCCGACGTCAGATTGAACGCTCCGGCCGCGATCAGCCGGGCGATGTCGGATTCACCATGCTCTGCGCTGTCCGTGATGGGTGCCAAATCGGCGCATGCGTGAATCGAATAGCCCATGTCGAGAATGCGCCGCGGCGGATCTTCTTCGCCGGAGCCAACCTCGATGACCAGCCCTCGGGCGGCAGCGTGTTGCCATACCTCGGATTTGGTCGCAAAGGCGTTGCTGACCTGAACGGCATTGGAAAACAGCGCGTATGGCATCTGAACGACCTCCGTCTGACGGCGACATCGCGGATCTAGTGATAATGTTGCGTTGCAACAAGAGCGACTTTCGTCGCGCGCGAAAACGTGAACATCCTGATTTCCGCTGATCCGAGGGGATGTCAGTCGCGTGGCGTGATCTGCAATTCCAGCAGCGCCATGGTTTTCAGCATGGTCGGGTCGCGCTCGCCCTCCTTGGTCGTTCGCAAAATGCTTTCGGCGATGGATTGCACATGCGACGAGTTGACGGGCATGGGAAGCGTCGACACGGCGTCGTCAAGCGCTTCCTTCATCACGGTAATCATTTCCGGCGGAAACGACGCGTTGGAAAAATCCTTCATTCCTGCCTCCCGGGGCATCGCGCCCGTGTTCCACCCCACTGAACGAAGCCGCGGGTGCCTGGAATGTTCCGTCGGAAAGACTGTGCGGCCTTTGACGTTGGCCAAACGTAGCACTGCGATTTGCAGCGATGGAACCATTGCGGCTGAGACGGTGAGGTGGTCCCTGTTGTCTGAACAGATTTTCCGCGTCGATAGGTGGAGCCTCTGCCGGGGTTAGGCTGCCA
>NZ_JANXTC010000314.1:0-5266 GCF_025356345.1 Tardiphaga sp. | reverse complement strand
CGCCGCCACCCCCGCCACGAAAGCAGCCGCGAAAGCCGCCGCCCCCGCCACCGTCACCCTCAAGCACCTCGCCGCCGCCTTGGCCGAAGAGCATGAATTATCGAAGAAGAAGGCGGAAGAGATTCTCGGCGACATGGTCGGGCGTATCACCAAGCATCTCAAGAAGGGGGAGCGCATCCGAATCGTCGGCCTCGGCATCCTCCAGGTTAAGAAGCGGGCTGCCCGCATGGGCCGCAACCCGGCCACTGGCGAAGCGATCCAGATCAAGGCCAGCAAAAAGGTCGCGTTCCGCGCGGCCAAGGAGTTGAAGGAAGCCGTCTGATCGACGCCCTTCAGCGGTAGCATTCCGCCATCCATCATTCCGGACCGCAGCCTCGCGCGGCCCGGAATGCGGTTTTGAAAAGCGTCGGGAGTAGTGAATTGAGTGCGACATCGTCCATCGGTTTCACCCACGACGTCACCGAGCGGTTTTTGCGCTACGTGGTCGTCGATACCCAGTCCGACCCGGCCTCGCCGACCTGCCCCTCCACCGCGAAGCAGAAAGACCTCGGTCGAATTCTCGAACGGGAATTGCTCGAAATCGGCCTGCTCGACGCGCATCTCGACGAGCATGGCTATGTCTATGCGACCATCCCGGCGACATCGACCAAAAAAGTCCCGGTGATCTGCTTCTGCTCGCATATGGACACGTCGCCGGACTGTAGCGGCGCCAATGTGCAGCCGCAGATCGTGAGAAACTATGCCGGCGGCGACATCGTATTGCCGGGCGATCCCGCCCAGGTGATTCGCGAGCGAGACAATCCCGCGCTGGCTGACCAGATCGGCCATGACATCATCACCTCCGACGGCACCACCCTGCTCGGCGCCGACAACAAGGCGGGCCTGGCCGAGATCATGGATGCCGCGCGGTTTCTGGTCGCCAATCCTTCTATCCAGCACGGCGTCATCAAGATCCTGTTCACGCCGGACGAGGAGATCGGCCGCGGCGTCGACAAGGTCGACCTCGAAAAACTCGGCGCCGATTTCGCCTACACCATGGATGGCGAGACCGCCGGCCACATCGAGGATGAGACCTTCTCCGCCGATGGCGCCGTCATCACCATTGCGGGCGTCAGCGCCCATCCCGGCTTCGCCAAGGGCAAGATGGAGCACGCCATCAAGATCGCCGCGGCGATCGTCGAGCGGCTGCCGAAGGATCGCTGCTCGCCGGAAACCACCGACGGCAAACAGGGCTTCCTGCATCCGATCGGTATCTCCGGTGCACTCGAAAATGCCACGGTCAGCTTCATCGTCCGCGACTTCACCGATCAGGGGCTGGTCGAAAAAGAACGGCTGCTGCAGGCCATCGTGGATGAGGTGATGCTCGACTATCCGCGTTCTTCCGCCTCGATCGCGATCAAGCCGCAATACCGCAACATGAAGCAAGTGATCGACCTGCATCCGCACATCGTCGACTACGCCATGGACGCGATTCGCCGCAGCGGACTGACGCCGGTGCGCAGCAGCATCCGCGGTGGCACCGACGGCTCGCGGCTGTCCTTCATGGGCCTGCCCTGCCCCAATATTTTCGCCGGCGAGCACGCCTTCCACGGCCGCACCGAATGGGTCAGTCGCCAGGACATGGAAAAGGCGATGCAGACCATCGTGCACCTGGCGATGATCTGGGAAGAGCGGGCCTGAACACCCTCCGAGATTTGAAGGGCGCTCGCCTTGCCTCCCGCGCGCTTGGCGGCTAAATGGACGTCACGGGCGAT
Organism: Tardiphaga sp.; assembly: GCF_025356345.1. Lineage (GTDB taxonomy): Bacteria > Pseudomonadota > Alphaproteobacteria > Rhizobiales > Xanthobacteraceae > Tardiphaga. The sequence continues at coordinate 3,512 of NZ_JANXTC010000314.1, read as the reverse complement.
TAGCTCAGCGGTAGAGCATTCCCTTTACACGGGACAGGTCGGCGGTTCGATCCCGTCATCGCCTACCATATCATCCTGCCCGCGATCGCCGTTACCAGCGCATGGTCTGGCTGGGCACGATAAAGGCCGTGGTGATCTCCTCGCTGGAGGGGCCGGTCAGATAGCAGATCGATCCGAACACCAGAATCAGCAAGGCGATGACGGCGATCAGGTCGACGGTCCTGGGGTCGCGCTCCCGTTCAATCTGTGGGCGCATTGTCTGCACTCCTTTTGACTCATTCTTGCAACTTAACGCTACGCTTCGCAGTACCTGCTTCGAGCGTTATCTCGGAGGACCAGCATTGCGCGAAGCGCCGCAACAAGATTGCTGCGGCGCGGCAGTGCGATTGCACAGGAGTGAAGATGCCCGCCATTCTTCTGTTGTTCGCCATGCTGCTAGGCTTCGCCACACCCGGATACGCGGCGGATGAGAGTGCAAGGGCGCAGCAGGTGATCCGCGCGCAAGCCGAGGCGCTTGGCCGCGATGACGCCACAACGGCCTATTCATTCGCGGCACCGGTACTTCAGCGCATGTTCGGCGAAGCTGATGCCTTCCTGAAGATGGTACGCAACGGCTACGCGCCGGTGTACCGGCACAAGAGCTTCGAATTCGGCGAATCCCGCAGCGGGCATGGCCGGGTCGAGCAGGACGTCCGCATCGTCGATGCCGCCGGCGTGCCGTGGGATGCGCTGTACATTCTCGAGCAGCAGCCCGACGGCAGCCTGAAGATCATCGGCTGCACGCTGACGGCGGTCGGCACATCGGCCTAGCGCACCGGCGGCGCCGCGGCCTCCCAGCTCGGCAAACGTCCGAGATCGCCAATCCACGCGGCGGCCGAGCCGCACCAGGTCTGCCGTGCCGGCATGAGCTGGTCACGCTGTTGAATGCTGCCCCAGCGAATGACGCAGTCTCCGATTTCGGACTCCGGGCCGGTGTTGAAGATCGGCGTGCCGCAGTCCGGACAAAAATGTTGCAACCGGATGGCGCCGCTGTCCGCCGTCTTGGCGTACGACTTCGGAGCGCCCGTGACCTGGAGATTTTCACGCGCGGTCAGCACGCTGACCCGAAACGCCGAACTGCTCAACAACTGGCAATCCTTGCAATGGCAGATCGTCACCCGTCGCGGATCAATCTCCGCCGTGAAGCTGATCCGACCGCAGTGGCACCTACCATTGACCTTCATCCTGCCCTACCCGCTTAAGAACGAGAACTCTTCGACTACTTAGATACCACAAAAAAGCGGCGCCCCGAAGGGCGCCGCTGATGTCGATGCAAGGACAGTTTGTTTAATGGGCCGTCAGCCCGCTGCCAGCCTCGTCTGGAACGTCCGGCTTGACCGGAAGCTTGGTATCCTCTTCCCAGACAATCGCTATTGGCTTGCGCACCAGGGCGTTGGCGATCACGTCGTCCATCCGGGCGACCGGGATGATGGTCATGCCGCCCTTGATGGCATCCGAGATCTCGGTGAGATCCTTGGCATTGTCCTCGGGGATCAGCACCGTCTTGATGCCGCCGCGGGCCGCCGCCAACAGCTTCTCCTTCAAGCCGCCGATCGGCAGGATCCTGCCGCGCAGCGTGATCTCGCCGGTCATGGCGAGGTCGTGCCGGATCGGAATGCCGGTGAGAACCGACACGATCGTCGTCGCCATCGCCACACCGGCCGACGGACCATCCTTCGGCGTCGCCCCTTCCGGCACGTGGACGTGAATGTCGCGCCGCTCGAACAAAGGCGGCTCGATACCGAAGGTGATCGCGCGCGAACGGACATAGGACGCCGCCGCCGAGATCGATTCCTTCATCACGTCGCGCAGATTGCCCGTCACCGTCATGCGGCCCTTGCCCGGCATCATGACGCCTTCAATGGTCAGCAACTCACCGCCGACATCGGTCCAAGCCAGACCGGTCACGACGCCGACCTGGTCGTCGCTCTCGATCTCGCCGTAGCGATATTTCGGAATCCCGAGGAACTCCTCGAGATTCTTCTCGACGACCTTCACCACCTTCTTCTTCGAGAGCATCAGCTCCTTCACGGCCTTGCGGGCCAGTGTGGAAAGCTCGCGCTCGAGGTTACGCACGCCCGCTTCACGGGTGTAGCGGCGGATCATCAGCAACAGCGCGTCGTCGTCGATCGACCATTCCTTGGCATCCAGACCGTGCTTCGACAGCGCGTTCGGGATCAGATGCTTGCGGGCGATCTCGACCTTCTCGTTCTCGGTGTAGCCGGCGATCCGGATGATTTCCATGCGGTCCATCAGCGGCCCCGGAATATTCAGGGTGTTCGCCGTGGTGATGAACATCACGTTGGACAGATCGTAGTCCACTTCGAGATAGTGATCGGCAAAGGTACCGTTCTGCTCGGGGTCGAGGACCTCCAGCAGCGCGGACGACGGATCGCCGCGGAAATCGGCGCCCATCTTGTCGATCTCGTCGAGCAGGAACAACGGGTTCGAGGTCTTGGCCTTGCGCATCGACTGGATGATCTTGCCGGGCATCGAACCGATATAGGTCCGACGATGGCCGCGGATCTCCGCCTCGTCGCGTACGCCGCCGAGCGACACGCGCACGAACTCACGTCCGGTCGCTTTCGCGATCGACTTGCCGAGCGAGGTCTTGCCGACGCCGGGAGGTCCGACGAGGCACAGGATCGGGCCGGTCAGCTTGTTGGCACGCGTCTGAACGGCCAGGTACTCCACGATGCGATCCTTGACCTTCTCCAGGCCATAATGGTCCTCATCGAGAACGGCCTGCGCCGCGGCGAGGTCCTTCTTGACCTTGGACTTCTTGTTCCATGGAATCGACAGCAGCCAGTCGAGATAGTTGCGCACGACGGTCGCTTCCGCGGACATCGGCGACATCTGGCGCAGCTTCTTGAGCTCGTGCTGGGCCTTCTCGCGGGCTTCCTTCGACAATTTGGTCTTGGCGATCTTCTCTTCGATGTCGGCCAGTTCGTCGCGACCTTCGTCGTCACCGAGCTCCTTCTGGATCGCCTTCATCTGCTCGTTGAGATAGTACTCGCGCTGGGTCTTCTCCATCTGCCGTTTGACGCGGCTGCGGATACGCTTCTCGACCTGCAGCACCGAGATCTCGCTCTCCATCAGCCCGAGCACCTTCTCCAGGCGCGCGGTGACGGACAACGTCTCCAGGATGCCCTGGCGATCGGCGATCTTGACGGCGAGGTGCGAGGCCACGGTGTCGCCGAGCTTGGCGAAATCGGTGATCGCCTGCACGACGCCGACGACTTCGGCGGAGATCTTCTTGTTGAGCTTCACGTAGCTCTCGAAGTCGGACACGACCGAGCGCGACATGGCCTCCGCTTCGACGGACGCACCGTCGGCACGGTGACCTCGGTCGCCGAGGATCCCGAGCTCGGGACGATCGCACTCGGGATCATCCGGCGCGAGGTGCCCGACGGTGCCCAGGTCACCGTGGGAGGCGATGCCGGGGCCGCCACCGTCTGCCCCCTGCCGCTCTC
>NZ_JANXTC010000260.1:0-8042 GCF_025356345.1 Tardiphaga sp. | reverse complement strand
TGCACGCGCGCGCCGTCCGGTGACGTGGTCGTCGCGGGCACCGCGACCCTGGTGCCGTTCGAGCGGCAGGGCTGAGCGATGTACGAGCTGAAATCATTCGATGATCTCAAGGTCAACGACCGCGTCAGCCTCAGCAAGACCATCACCGAGGCCGATGGCGCGCTGTACATCGCCGCGACCGGCGATTTCGGTCCGGTGCATGTCGACGATGCCTATGCGCTGACCACGCGCTTCGGCAAGCGGCTGGCGCCCGGCATCATGGTCGCCGGCCTGTGCACCAGCGTACTCACCAGCGAGCTGGTCGGCACCATCGGCATCTCGATCGAGGACCGCTTCTGGTTCACCGGCCCGGTGTTCTATGGCGACACCCTCACCTTCGAGGTGTGGATCGCCGAGCAGATCGACGACACCCGCACCATCATCTGGGAAGCCAGCGCCAGAAACGAGCACGGGCTCGAAGTGCTGAAAGCGCGCGCCAGCCTGAAATTTCCCCGGCGCAAACCGTCATGAGCGATCCGACCAGCGCTTCCGACAAGGCCTTCCTGCATCTCGTCCGGGTCGATATCGACCCGGCGCAGGAGCAAGCGTTCAACGCCTGGTACGAGGAGGTTCATTTCCCCGATCTGCTCGCATGTCCCGGCTGGCTGTCCGCCCGGCGCTTCGTCTCGATCGGCGACGGGCCGAAATATGCGGCGATCTATCAAGTGGCCGGGCCGTGGGCGTTCGAGACGCCCGAATTCCTTGAGGTCGCGGGCTTCGGGCCGTTCGCGCCGTTTGTCACGAATTTTGCACGCATCCAGTTGCAGCCGCTCTCACGGGCGTCAGCGCCGGACGCATGATGTTGCGCTCGCCCGGTCGAAAGATCGCGGCGGGCGAAAAAGGACGCCGAGCATCAAGACTCGCGTGAGGGACGCCCGGAGCAAGAGACTGGTTTCGTCATCTGTCATCACAACGGAGATTCAACATGTTCTCGACCCTACTCAGGCTTGTCGCCGTCGCAGCCCTCGCGGCGTCGCCGATGGTGGCGAATGCCGCCTGCACGCCGGCCATCAGTGACGACAACCTGATCGCGCCCGGCAAGCTGCAGCTCTCCATCAACCCGACGAATCCGCCGCAGCAATTTGTCGACAAGGACGGCCAGTTGCAGGGGCTGAACGTCGAGTTCGCCAATGAACTCGGCAAGCGACTGTGTCTCTCGGTCGAGTTCGCCCGGATGGACTTTCCGGCGATGATCCCCGCGATGAATTCCGGCCGCCTCGATGGCATCAACACCGGCATGTTCTGGACCGAGGAGCGCTCCAAGCTGATGTTCATGGTGCCGAACGGCATGCAGGCGATTTCGGTCGTGGTCGCAGCCGAAAGCCCGCTCAAGATTGCCAGCGAGCAGGATCTGGTCGGCAAGTCGGCCGCCGTCGAGGTCAGCAGCTATCAGATGAACTGGCTGAAGAAGTTTAGCGACGCCAGCGTGGCCAAGGGCGGCGGCGCCGTCGAGATGCGCACGTTCCCCACCGCGACGAATGTGATCGGCGCGCTGCTCGCCGGACAGGTCGATACCGCGCTGCTGGTCGACAGCGTCGCGCGCGATGCCGTCAGCCGCGGTCGCGTCAAGGAAGTGCTTGGCGGCCTTGGCAAGGCCAGCACCGCGATGGCGTTCCGCAGGAAGGTGGTGGCCGAGGCGGTCGCGGCGGCCTTCACCGCGATGCGGGCCGACGGCAGCTACAAGGCGATGGTCGACAAGTTCGGACTCACCAGCCTGCCGGCGGACCAGCCCTTTGCCATCACCGGTCCAGGCCCGACCTGACCCGTGGGCGGGCCGACCAGCCATCGCGATTCCGCCGCCGGGGCAGTAATGCCCCGGTCCTTCACCGAACGCTTGCGCGGCATTCATGCCGCGACAGTGGTGCCGATGAAGGCGGATTTTTCGATCGATGAGGCGGCGCTGGCGACGCATATTTCGGCGGTGACATCCGTTCCCGGCATTAACGGGCTGCTGATCAACGGCCATGCCGGCGAGAATTTTGTGCTGTCACTCGCCGAAAAGCGGCGCGTCACGGAGATTGCGCGCGATCAGGCCCCGAAAGGGTGCCTGATCGTCGCCGGCGTCAATCACGAGTCCAGCCTGCGGGCCGCGTGCGAAGCGGCCGCGCTGGAGCAGGCGGGCGCCGACGGGCTGCTGGTGTTTCCGCCCAATAGCTGGGCGCTGCCGCATGCCGACGCTGCCGTCCTCGGGCACCACGCTTGCATCCGCGACGCCACCTCGGTGCCGTTGATGCTCTATAACGCGCCGGTTGGCGCCGGCGCGATGGCCTATACGCGGCCGGTGTTGGAGCATCTCGTCGCGGACCTCCGCTTCGTCGCGATCAAGGAAGGCAGCTGGGAAGTCGCCACTTACGAACAAAACCGGCGGCTGATCAAAACGCTTCGCCCGGATTTCGCGGTGCTGGGCTCGGGCGACGAGCATCTCCTGACCAGCTACCTCATTGGAAGCGACGGCAGTCAGGTCAGCCTGGCCGCGGTGGTGCCGGAACTGGTCGTCAGCCTGTGGCATGCCGCCGCGTCCGGTGACTGGCCGGCGGCCCGCGCGGCGCACGAAAAGCTCTATCCGCTCGCCGTTGCGATCTACCGCGATGCGCCGGGGGGACGGGCGACGGCCCGGCTCAAGGCCTGTCTGAAGCTGCTCGGGCGAATTCCCGACGACGCGCTGCGTCCACCGCAACCGCCGGTCTCGGCGATCGAATGGGCCGCTCTGTGCCGCGCCTTGCGCGTCGCGGGTCATCTCACCGATGCCGATGGCCCGTCAGTCGGCCGTTAGATTCGACCCGACGCGGGCGAAAGCTCCGCCCAAGCCGCCACTGCATCGAATATGCGCCGCTCGTCGCAATCGGGGGCCGTGGCCGTCGCCGATCCGACCGCCGCGATCCCGTTACTTTCACCTCAGCCGACCGTTGCCGCCGCGCTGGCAATCGGCTAGATGGATCACGTGCACCCGTAGCTCAGCTGGATAGAGCGTTGCCCTCCGAAGGCAAAGGTCATAGGTTCGACTCCTATCGGGTGCGCCAGCAATATCAACGACTTAGCGTGTCTTTGGCTTTTCCGGCCATCGATCGGTTACACGATCAGCTTGCGAGAGCTACAAGGTCAGATCTTTTGGCGAATGGCCTCATGCTTTCGGGCGCCATTTTTTATCCTCCAACCGCCAAACATCGCTTTCCCCGCGGAATGGACGCCGCGCGGTATATTTCCGTTGAAGCAATCGATCGTCATCCTGCGACACCGATCTCGCATCAGGGAATTATCAGAGGGGCGCCTTGCCGAGGGGGCGGTTCTCGGCGGGAGCCCGTATCGTTCCGTCCTTGACGCGATCCGCGGCAGCATTGACCGCCAACAGTATTGCAAAACTCATTGGCTCCGCTCCATCGGCGGTCCGAGGCGGTCGGTGATCTTCGATGTCCAGTTGCGCCGGGCGCCAAAGCTTGTTGGACATATAGTTCAGCTTGATGTCACTGATGTTGAAGACGACGTATGCCGCGACGATATCCATATCATCCATTATCGACGTTGGTCTGTGCACGATAGTTGTTTGAAGTTCTCTCGAAGAATTACGCCGCGGCCGTGGAGCGGGCCGATGTCTCTGGATCCTTGTAGAGTCCAGGGCAATCTTCGATAGGTGATAGTTCCGAGGTTGCGGCGTTATATCACGCAGACCAATGGCTCATTGATCACAAGCAGGATCGGGCTAGAACTGTACTTAGCCTGTTTATCCGAACACTCCGCGTCTCATCCTTGTTCGCCCCGCGGATCATCGACAGGCCTTCGCGCTACGAATCTCGACGCATGATTTTCTCAACCGTCTCGTACACGGTGCGTCCAGAGCTCAAACTCGATCCGAGATGCGAAATCGATTCGAACAATGGAGGGAGAGAAGTCATGTTTGAAATGTGCCCGATCGCTACGACATGCCAATCCCATCGAGGAAAGCGATTGCCTCAACTACCATTCTGTTAACTGAAGTCGAAAACTCCGAAAAGATTCTCTGGAACCTGAACGATAGGAATCTGTCATGGAAAAGATCAACTGGAACATCGTTACGCCTAGCCTCTGGACGGGCGCGGCTGGCCTCGCGCTCGGCGCCATCATCCTTGCGCAGGGCTTTGGATTCATGAGCCCGTCCAGCGCCAACAAGTTCGCGGCTGAAAAAAGCGACCAAGCCGTCGTAGCCGCATTGGCGCCGTCCTGCGCTGCCGATTTCCGTGCATTGCCGGACGCCAAGTCGCGGATGACGACCCTGGTCGCGCATGAAGGTGGTTATCAGGCGAAAGATTCATTCCCAGCCGAATTGATCACGCTGCCCGGCAAGAGCTACATTGATTACGGCCTTGTCCGGGCCTGTGAAGCCCTGCTGCTGGCGCCGGGCACGACTGCGCTTAAATAGCTGCGACATGTCGTAGCCCCGCGCCTTGAAAAGCGCGGGGCGTGTGCGATGACAGGCCGTCATCGTCGCGTGATTAGGACGACCTTCGTGCAGCTTGCAGGATGAATGAGATGGAAGTCGCGCGAGCATCCTGTAAAGTGCGAGTTGAGCATACGATGATTGTATCTTCGAAAATCACATGGTTCGACGTTACCGAGCCGTTATTGTCGTTATGATTTCGGCCATGCCGACGGCGAAGAGCGTGACGATAATCGCAGGATATATCAGGACCAGTCCACTCCTGGCCGATAAAGAGCGACTTTCACCTTGCCTGTTGGGCAGCGTGAGGTAGCCCAACACGGCGCCTGACATCATCAGGACAAATCCGAAGAGAATGGGATTCTGCATGCTGAACTCCGGCGCCGGTTGTGAAACAAATAAGCGTATCGGCTTTGATCTGGCGTCTATCAGTCTGCCGCTTGCTCCGTCGGAGCGATAGTCGGGTCGATTGGAGGGGATGTCGGGTAATCCCTGACACGCGATCAGACAGCGTAAATAAACACCGCTTCACAGGTAGATTCGGGAACGCAAGGGCCAGTTGCGCCCGGATCAATGGACGATGGTGCCACCCCCAAGCAACATCATATATGTTGCATGGGTCCAGCGCATCGGACGAGTTGCGAGCGATCAGTCCTGCTATTCGTGCTCTTTGATCTCTATGACCGGACTCGCGTGCCCCGAGATTCGCGCAAGCCCTTGATGGGGTCGTGCGAGATTGGCCGCCAATGTGTTCAATCCAGGTTTTCGAGCCATCGATGGGCCATTCCGTACCGCACGATGTCGGATCGGGTCCGCAGTCCAAGCTTCTCGATGCCACGGGCCTTGTGGGTTTCGACCGTCTTGACGCTGATGTCGAGACGCCCGCCGATCTCCTTGTTGCTAAGGCCGTGCGAGATCAGTCGCAATACCTCAGTCTCCCGCTGACTGAGTTCGGCCGTCGCCGTCGCCCCCGATGAACCGCTATCGTCTGGCGACGCTGGAAGCGCCCGTTCCGCAATGGCAGGGTCGAGATAAATTCCCCCCTCGGCAATGGCGCGTATGGCGCGAATAAGTTCATCTGCCGCTGATCGCTTCAGAAGGTAGCCCCTCGCGCCGGCTCTGATGACGGGCTGCACGTAGGCGCGATCTTCGTGCACGGTCAATGCGAGCAGCTTGACCTGTGGGACCAGATCAGCGGCTTGTTTGGCGAGATCGAGGCCGCTGAGCCCGGGAAGCGAAATATCGATGACTGCGATGTCAGGCAACAGTCTCTGGATCATGTCGAGCGCGGAGGGCCCCGTCGTGGCTTCGCCAATGACTTCGATGCCTGTGACACCCTCCAGCAGCGACTTGATGCCCGCCAGAACAATCGGGTGATCATCGGCCAGTGTAATTCGAATGATGCTCATGCTTCAACTCCTGGATCTACCAGCGGAACCGTCATGAAAATGGTAGTTCCTACGCCTGGATCGGACTCGATCGCCAGCTCCGCGGAAATCAGGCTCAGTCGCTCGCGCATGCCAGAGAGTCCAAGCTTGATCGTTGGGCCTCTGGTTGTCGTTGACCGCGGATCGGTATCGAACCCGACGCCGTCGTCTTCGACGATAACGCGCAACTCGGTCAGCCGCTGGTCCAGCAGCAGGCTCACATTCTTCGCTTTCGCATGCTTCAGAATATTTGTCAGCGCCTCCTGAATCGCGCGATAGACGGCTATTTCGACGTCCAGCGAAAGTCGCTTGGTATCGCCCAGGAACTGAACGTCGAGGTTGATGTGGAAACGCAGGCTCCATTCCGGACTCAAAGCCAGCAACGCATCGTATAATCCCAAATCATCCAGCGCGGTCGGCCGCAAATCCGCGGCGACGCGGTGAATATCGCGACCGATATCGTTAGCCAGCCCTTGTAGCCAATTGATCCGCTCGAGACTGTGATCGCTATCGCTATTGGTCCTGAGCGATTGTTCAAGGTTCTTGAGTCCCAACAGCAGCCCTGTCACGCTTTGCCCGATCTGATCGTGAAGCTCGCGGGCGATCCGTCGTCGTTCGTTTTCCTCGGCCTCGGCGAGGCGCCGCAGCAATTGGTGCCGCTCCGTCTCGGCCTGTTTAGCGCCGTCGATATCCATGATGACACCGAAAATGACGCCGGACCGTGTCGGCTCGAACTGTGGCGGGCGTCCGGTCGCCCTGCGCCAATGAACGCTGCCATCATTCGATATCGTTCGGAACTCGATACTGACCGAGCCGGCCTGTGGGCAGTCCGCGAAGGCCTTTGCCACACGCGGTCTGTCGGCGGGATCCAGACCGGACAGAAACAGATCGGTGCTGAAGATGCGATCATCTCCATATCCATTATTATCGGATTGAAGAGTTAGCAGAAACTGCGTGCGCCTCGAAGCCAGAACGTCGCCCTTGAGCAAGTCCCAATTGAAGATTCCCAGTTCGGCGGTCTCAATCGCAAGCATGCGGCGTTCCTCGCTGATGCCGAGCGCCGTTGCGGCCTTGGCCTCCTCATCGCGTCTGCGTTGCGCAATGTCGAGTCCGGTCAACCACGCCAGCGCCACCGCCAGAGCGAGACTTACGGTTCCGCCCCCAACTAGCAAATATCCTGATCTCTTGACGGGCGCGTTGAGCGATTCCGTCGGAATTCCAAGATGAACCGACCAGCCGCCGGTGCCGGGCAGTGTGCGGTAGACGGTATCCACCTCCACGCCTTCCAGGGAGTGGCCGACATACGAACCTTCTGGCGCGCGGGCAATCGCGGACCGTATCGATTCGCTGGAGGGGCTCCCGAGTTCGAATTGCTCTGATGCTGTGCGGGCCACGATATTGCCCTTGGCATCGACCACGACACCGACCCATCCCTTCGGGGCGCCCGCACTACGTAAAATCTGGCTGACAGCGTCTGGGACAAGGGCAATCGTCACGATGAAGGTTACTTCGCCGTTGCGCTCGGCCGGGGCGCGAAGCGCGATCAGGCGTTTCCCCGAGATCGGCCCAAGTGGGCCGATGCCGCCAATCGCAGCCTTCTTCGTCGCCATGACCTTCTCGAAATTATCGCGGTCGGCGGTCGCGCCGAGCTCGGATCCCATCGGTCGCAGCAGGTTCAGCACCTGACTTCCATCCGGATCAACCAGCTCGATGTTTTCCCATAATGGCCGGGCTTCCTTGAGCCGCTTGGCCTCGCGATAGAACATCGACAGATCAGGCTGGTCGAGGGAAGCGGATGAAGCCAGCGTCGCGGCGACCTCGATCTGCGTTGCCAATTCGGACGAAACCCGCGTAATCACCCGATCAAGGGTGTCGAATGCCGCCCTCCGCGAGGCCGTGCGCTCGTCGCGGGCGTTCAGAAAGGTTACCCAGCCGGCAAACACCATGACGGGAATGGCCGCGGCCATCACGAGCAGAACCAGTGATTTCCGGGCAATGCGCGATTTTGACTCCATCGTCCATCCTAATACAGCGCTCGACGCCACGTCCTGCTGGACCATTCAACATGCATTCCTATGTACGCGAAATGCAGGCCTGTGCGACCCGGTGAATACCCCTCAGCCCGCATCAGGATTTTCCTGACGGCGAGGGGCTGTCGGCCTGAC
>NZ_JANXTC010000241.1:0-2023 GCF_025356345.1 Tardiphaga sp. | reverse complement strand
AAACAAAATGGGCGGCCCTGCGGCCGCCCTCTCCTCTAGCACTTTATTACGATCAGTGCGCGGCGGCGCCGGCGACAACGCCGCCATAGCCCCAGACGTAGATGGTGATGAATAGGAACAGCCAGACCACGTCGACGAAGTGCCAGTACCAGGCGGCGAATTCGAAGCCGAGGTGCTGCTGCGGCGTGAAATGGCCGGCATAGACGCGCAGCAGGCAGACCAGCAGGAAAATGGTGCCGACCAGCACGTGGAAACCATGGAAGCCGGTCGCCATGAAGAAAGTCGCGCCGTAGACATTGCCGGCAAAGGCAAAGGCGGCGTGGTGGTATTCATAGGCCTGCACGCAGGAGAACGCGGCGCCGAGCAGCACGGTGAGGATCAGGCCATATTTGACGCTCTTGCGGTCGCCTTCCAGCAGCGCGTGATGCGCCCAGGTGACGGTGGTGCCCGAGGTCAGCAGGATCAGCGTGTTGAGCAGCGGCAGATGCCAGGGGTCGAAGGTCTGGATGCCCTTCGGTGGCCAGACGCCGCCGAACAGCGCCTCGCGGGTGGCATGCACGGCGTCGGCGGGGAATAGCGAGGCGTTGAAATAGGCCCAGAACCAGGCGACGAAGAACATCACTTCGGAGGCGATGAACAGGATCATGCCGTAGCGGTGGCTGATCTGCACCACCCGGGTGTGGTCGCCCTTGTGCTGGGCTTCGCGGATCACATCCGCCCACCAGCTCGCGAACACGTAGAGCACGCCGACGGTACCGATGCCGAACACGATCGGCGCGGCGGCATACAGATGGTGCATCCAGCTGACAGCGCCGACCGCCATGACGAAGGCGAACAGCGAGACGACCACCGGCCACGGACTTGGATCGACGAGATGATAATCGTGGTGCTTTGCTTGCGCCGTAGCCATTGCAGTCTCTCCGTCAGCTGCGCCGGTCTGCGCCAGCGCGAGTTCGCTCGATATTCATAACCCAAACGCTCAGAGATTACCCTTGAGGCTTTCCTGGCGCTTGTCGACTTCGCCGGAAGCCAGCGGCTTCAGCGCAGGCTCACGCACCGGATAGAAAGTGTAAGACAGCGTGATCGAATTCAGACCGTCGTTCTCGGCATCATTGACGAGCGACGGATCGACATAGAACACGACCGGCATCTCGCGCTTCTCACCGGGCGCCAGGGTCTGTTCGGTGAAGCAGAAGCAATTGATCTTCTGGAAGTAGCTGCCGACCGTCAGCGGCGCCACATTATAGGCGGCCTGCGCGGTGGTGGAGCGGGCCGACTGGTTGGTCACGGTATAGAACATCGTGACGACCTCGCCGATCCGCACCTCGATCTCGCTCTGCTCCGGCACGAACTTCCACGGCAGACCGCCGGAAACATTGGCGTCAAAGCGCACCGCGATCTTGCGCGCCAGCGGACCGGTTGCCGGCGCCGAGGTCGCCACCATGGTGGTGCCGTTGAAGCCGGTGGCGCGGCAGAACCAGTTGTAGAACGGCACCGCCGCATAGGAGGCGCCGACCATGAACGCGACCAGCAGGCCACACATTGCCGCGACCCGGGCGTCGCGTCCAAGTCCACGGGATGGTTTAGGCTGCGGATCAGTCATGTGCATCACATCGGCCGGACGAGAACGCCAGGCCCCTTGACCATGGTGACGGCGAAGAACAGTACGACCAGGATGCCGAGCGCCCAGGCGATGGCCAGCGAGCGCTCGCGTCGGCTCTTCTTTTGCGCCTCGGTAAGGACGATGCCATCCAGTTTGGGTTTGTCGTCCATCGGATCATGCCCCCCAGACCAGCGGCAGGATCGCGCGAACCATCACCTCGAGCAGAAGGATGGCGAACAGCGCGAACAGATACAGGATCGAGAAGGCGAACAGTTTCCGGGTGGCGCGCAGCGCGGCGCTGCCGGTGCGGCGGTTGTAGACGATGACCGCGAAATACAGCATGCCGGCACCCAGGATCAGCGAGGCCACGCCGTAGACCGCGGAGAAATAGCCGAGCGGCCATGGCGCCACCGCGATCGC
>NZ_JANXTC010000231.1:0-3900 GCF_025356345.1 Tardiphaga sp. | reverse complement strand
TGGTCGAACAATATCTCGACTTTGCCTGCGAGCTCGGCGACAACTTCGCCGTGATGGATCGCGGCGTCGTCAAATTCGCCTGCGATCGCTCCACGCTTGATCCTGCCGAGATCAGCCGCCAGATGGCGCTGTAATCGCCGCCACCAGGAAATGCATGCCGACCAGTCCGACCACCGTCGCTTCGGCGATCTTTGCCGCCAACCGCGCCCGGGGATCGGTGACCTTCGACGTACAGATGGTGGAGGGCAAGACCCGGCGCCGCCAGCTGCATGAATCCGGCTCGCTCCGCGTCCGGTTTCCGTCCCCGGAGGATCACGGCCTTTCGGCGATGTTCGTCAACACCGCCGGCGGCGCGGCCGGTGGGGATCGCTTCGACATCGACGTTACGGCCGGCGAAGGCACCTGCCTGACCGTGACCACCGCCGCGGCCGAAAAGGTCTATCGCTCCCATGGTCCTTCGGCCGCGATCAACATCGCGTTGAAGGTCGAAGCCGGCGCGCATTTGTCATGGATGCCGCAGGAAACCATCTTGTTCGACCGGTCCCGGACCGAGCGCGCCATCGACATTGATCTGGATGCCACCGCCTCGCTGGTGCTGTGCGAGATCGTCATCTTCGGCCGCGCCGCGATGGGCGAAAAGATGCTGTCCGGCCGTTTTATCGACCGCTGGCGATTGCGCCGGGGCGGCAAGCTGGTTTTTGCCGAAACCGTTCGGCTCGACGGCGACCTCGGCGAAAAGCTGGCGCGTCCGGCGATCGCCAAGGGCGGTCTGGCGATCGGCACGGCGCTGATCGTGCCCGGCGACGAGGCCCTGGTGGAGCGGATCCGCGAGGCCGCTGAAAACTTCGGCGGCGAGGTCGGGATCTCCTGCTGGAACGGATTTGCAATGGCCCGCTTCTGTGCGCAAGATGCCGCCCGGCTGCGCGTCGACATGATGAACGTGCTGGCGCGTTCCGGCGCCGCGCTGCCGCGGCTGTGGCTGAACTAACGTTAATGAATTCAGAGTGCGCTGATGAATCTGTCTCCCCGTGAAAAGGACAAGCTGCTGATCTCGATGGCCGCGATCGTCGCGCGCCGAAGGCTCGAGCGCGGCGTCAAGCTCAACCATCCCGAAGCGATCGCGATCATTTCCGATTTTATCGTCGAGGGCGCGCGCGACGGCCGCACCGTCGCCGAACTGATGAAGGCCGGTGCCGAGGTTATCACCCGCGCCCAGTGCATGGACGGCATCGCCGAGATGATTCACGACATCCAGGTCGAGGCCACCTTCCCGGACGGGACCAAGCTGGTGACCGTGCATGAGCCGATTCGCTGACGGAGTGTTGGGATGGCTGACATCGTGAAGCCGGGGAAGGACCCGGCCGACTTCGACCTCAGCCTGCCCGAGGACGCGCTGGCGCTGGTCGAGGATTTTCACGGCGAGTGGTACAATGGCGGGTTCTCGCAACTGTTCGCCAACTGGGATCGCACCAACATCGTGCTGATCCCCGAAGCGCTCAGGATTATCGGCGCTCCCGAGGCGGCACCGATCGTCGAGGCGGCGATCGCAGAGTTTCCGGATGATCAGGACGACTGGCGCGATCTGGCGTCGAAGGCGATGCTGGATCCGGCCAGCCCGCTCGGCAACAAATTATGGGAGCTGAACAGCCCGCTCGGCGATCTCGAAGATGCCATCCAGCAGGCTGCCGAGGCGTTCGAACTGAAGCTCAGCGAAGACGAAGATCTGTAAAGGACCGACCATGATCCCCGGCGAACTCTTCATCCAGGACGGCGAGATCGAACTCAATGCCGGCCGTGCCACCGTGACGCTCACCGTGGCCAATTCCGGCGATCGCCCGATCCAGGTCGGCTCGCACTATCATTTCTTCGAGACCAACCCCGGGCTGAAATTCGACCGCGCCAAGGCCCGGGGCATGCGCCTCGATATCGCCGCCGGGACCGCGGTGCGCTTCGAGCCCGGCCAGAGCCGCGACGTGCAACTGGTCGAACTGGCCGGCAAGCGCGAGGTCTATGGCTTTCGCGGCGACGTGATGGGGAAGTTGTGAACTGCGTTGATTGGGGTCTATGGAAGGAATATCCTGCCATCTGAGGAGACACGACATGTCTTACAGAGCGACTGCAGTCATGGCTTCCAACGGACAGATCACGCTGCCCGACGCCATCCGGGAACGCCTCGGCGTGAAGGAAGGCGATCGCCTTAGTTTTGATCTCGCCGACTCCGGTGAACTCACAGTCACTCCGGTGCTCCGGCGGAGCATTTTTGAAGGTCTGGATGAACTGACGTTGCCGTCTTCGGGGCGCCCGCTCACCCAGAAAGATATCGGTGATGCAATAGGCGATGAAATGGAAGCGCAGGAAGAGCGTATTCGGAATCAGCAGAAATGATCGGGATCGACACCAATCTGCTGCTTCGGTTCTTCGATCCCATCGATCATCCTCAGCAGGCAGCCGCGGTCCGCGAGTTGGTCCGAAGCCAAGCGCCGGTTTTTGTTAGTCCGATCGTGCTTGTGGAGTTTGTTTGGACGTTGCGCCGTAAGTTCCGCCTCGACGACGACGCCATCTACGACCGGCTGATACGCGTCGCGGCTTCCCCGGAATTCACGTTTGCCGAACCTGCGGCAACGGCTCGTGCCGTCGAGCTCTACAAAAAGGGCCCAGCGGATTTCGCTGACTATCTGATAGGCGAATTGAACCAGTCGGCAGGTTGCCAGAAAACGCTGACCTTCGACAAGGACGCCGCAAAGCATCCAACCTTCTCGCTGCTCGAAATCTGAATAGGCCCCCCATGTCCGTGAAAATCAAGCGTTCCGTCTATGCCGACATGTTCGGCCCCACCACCGGCGATCGCGTGCGGCTCGCCGATACCGACCTGATCATCGAGGTGGAAAAGGATTTCACCATCTACGGCGAGGAGGTGAAGTTCGGCGGCGGCAAGGTGATCCGTGACGGCATGGGGCAGTCGCAGGCCACCAATGCCGAGGGCGCGGTCGATACCGTGATCACCAACGTGCTGATCGTCGACCACTGGGGAATCGTCAAGGCCGACGTCGCCATCAAGGAAGGCTATATCTGCGCCATCGGCAAGGCCGGCAATCCCGACATCCAGCCCGGCGTCACCATCAATGTCGGTCCCGGCACCGACGTGATCGCGGGCGAAGGAAAAATCCTCACCGCCGGCGGTTTCGACAGCCACATCCATTTCATCTGCCCGCAACAGATCGAGCATGCGCTGATGAGTGGCGTCACCTCGATGCTCGGCGGCGGCACCGGCCCGTCGCACGGCACCTTCGCCACCACCTGCACGCCCGGCCCCTGGCACATCGCGCGGATGATCCAGTCGTTCGATGCCTTCCCGGTCAATCTCGGCATTTCCGGCAAGGGCAATGCCTCGAAGCCCGCGGCCTTGATAGAGATGATCAATGCCGGTGCCTGCGCGCTGAAGCTACACGAAGACTGGGGCACCACGCCCGCCGCGATCGACAACTGCCTGACCGTCGCCGACGATCACGACGTGCAGGTGATGATCCATTCCGACACGCTGAACGAGTCGGGCTTTGTCGAGGACACCATCGCCGCCTTCAAGGGCCGTACCATCCACGCCTTCCACACCGAAGGCGCCGGCGGTGGCCACGCGCCGGATATCATCAAGGTCGCCGGCCTGCCGAATGTGCTGCCGTCCTCGACCAATCCGACCCGGCCGTTCACCCGCAACACCATCGACGAGCATCTCGACATGTTGATGGTCTGCCACCATCTCGATCCCTCGATCGCCGAGGATCTCGCTTTCGCCGAAAGCCGCATCCGCAAGGAAACCATCGAAGCCGAAGACATCCTGCATGACCTTGGCGCCATCAGCATGATGAGCAGCGACAGCCAGGCAATGGGTCGCGTCGGCGAAGT
>NZ_JANXTC010000226.1:0-15180 GCF_025356345.1 Tardiphaga sp. | reverse complement strand
CTGAGCTTGGCGGCTTCTTCCAGGATCGCGCCCCGGACATCGGCCGACGCATCGGCAAACCCCGGCAGGTTGTTGTAGCGGTCGAACTGGAACACGTCATCGAGCAGGAAACCAACATCTTCCAGGGGGGCTTTGTAACTCGGCATGGCGTTCTCCCGACTGGCTGACAGCCCCAGGCACGGGGCTCATGCAGCACAGTAATCTTTTTTCAAGGATGGACCTTACCGTTTCCGGAGGCCCGCGGTAATTCGTATCAGGACAATGATTGCGACCTTGCGACAGCGGCGTCACCACCCTGCCGCGCCAGTTGTTCGCCCATCAGCCGATGCAGCAGACTGACCGCCTTGAGCGGCCGCACCATCACCTTGAAATGGGTGATCATACCATCCTCGTCAAAGGTGATCATGTCGACGCCATTGATCCGGATGCCCTCGACTTCGGTTTCGAATTCCAGCACCGCGCCGTTGGCGCTGCGCCATTCGCCGCGGTAGGCGAAGCCCGGACCGCCCAGCACCTGCTCGGCGCTCGACAGATATTTGAAAGTGATGTCCCGTCCGCGCTGCGGGGTGTGCACGACGGGGCTCTCGAACACCACATCGGGATGCAGCAGATCCCGGAGCGCAACATGGTCATGCGAAGCGATACAGGCATACCATCTATCCAGCGAATTCATGGTCATCCGACGGCCCCTCCCGCAAAGCCGCACGGGGATCACTCCCCGCGCGTTGATATGCACATTGACGCATATGCGTTATTATGCATAAAGTCAAGTCTAACCAGATCGAGGTGGGACTCATGGCACTTGGCGACGCAATCCTCGCATGCCTGACCGAATGTCCGATGACGGGCTACGAGCTCGCCAAGACCTTCGACGCCTCGATCGGCTTCTTCTGGAAGGCCGATCACCAGCAGATCTACCGTGAACTGTCGCGACTGCGCGACCGTGGCCACGTCCAGGGCCGCGAGGTTGTGCAATCCGGCAAGCCGAACAAGCTGGTCTACACCCTGACAGCGGAGGGCCGAGCCGCGCTGCGGCACTGGGCGGCCCGGCCGAGCAGCCCGGCCTCGATGAAGGACGATCTCCTGGTCCGACTGTACGCACTCGACAGCGTCGACATCGGGCCGCTGCGTGACGACCTGATGGCCCGCATGGAGCACCACCGCGACCGCGCCGACCGCTACGATCGGATCCTCAACAAGCGCTTCCCGCACGGCACCGCTCCGCCCACCGACACCGGCAAGCTGCTGCTGCTGCGGATGGGGCTACGCCACGAACGGATGGTGGCGGACTGGTGTGAGGAAGCACTCGAAGCGCTGCCTAACCTGTCCGGCCGTAGCAACGTGGTCGCGATGCCGGACGGCCAGTAGCCGCCATCGCAACCCATGTGCGCGCTAACGCACGCGAAGAATTCGGCAATCCGGACCACCGCGCCGATTAACTTCAAGGCTGCGCCGGTTCCTTAACCCGTTATTTACCGTAACACTAAAAAGTCGAATCCAGTGGCAGACGACCTGCGCGGGATCCGATCTTCTATCGAACGGGACGTGCGGGAAGGTCTGGGGGGTGCAGTTGCGCCAGGCTTTGAACCGGACGGAAGCATGAATTCGCGCGTATCGTGGAGTGTAGAGGGGATCGAGCCATCGGTCCGCGAGCGGGCGGAAGCCGCTGCGCGCCGCGCCGGCATGTCGCTGGGCGACTGGCTGAACTCCACGATCGGCGAGACCGCCTCCAATTTCAGTTCTCCCAATGCGCGGCCCCGTCATGACCCGTTCCAGCCCGCGCCGCGGCCATCGCTGCCGCCGCGCGACGTCGCCGACGTCGCCGAAATCCATCAGCGGCTGGACGCCATTACCCGCCAGATCGACCAGTTTTCGCGGCCCGCACTGCGCAGCGAGCCCGGCGTTGCCCGACAGTTGAACGAGGCGATCTCGCGCCTCGACGCCCGGCTTTCACAGATCAGCGAACCCGCGCGCTACGCGCCGCCGATGCCGGAATTCGCGCACAACGCCGACATGGTCGAGCGCGCCGCCGCGCAGGTCTACAGCGCGCATGCGCCGATCGATCCGTTCTCGCTCGACTTCGCCATCGCGGAGATCGCCGCGCGCCAGGGCGAACTGGACGGCGTGCCGCGGATGTCCCCGCGCCAGGCGCCACCGATCGCACCTGTGGCCTATGCGCCGCCCGCTCCGGCCCCTGAACCGCTGCCGCCCGCGCCCGACATCTCCGGGCTGGAACGCCAGCTGTTGCAGATCACCACCAAGATCGACGAACTGCAGCGCCCCGACACCGGCATCGAGGAATCGATCGCGGCCTTCCGGGTCGAACTCGCCGATATCCGCAACGTCATCACCGAGGCGATGCCGCGCCGCGCCATCGAGTCGGTCGAGACCGAAATCCAGTCGCTGAGCCGCCGCATCGAGGAGAGCCGCGACAACGGCATCGATGCGCAGGCGCTGGCTGGCGTCGAGCGCGCGCTTGGCGAGATCCGCGAAACCCTGCTGACGCTCACGCCCGCCGAGCAGCTCGCCGGCTTCGATGATGCGATCCGCAATCTGGGCGGCAAGATCGACCTGATCCTGCGCTCCAGCGACGATCCCGTGACCAGGCAGCAGCTCGAGGGCGCGATCGGCGCGCTGCGGGCGATCGTTTCGAATGTGGCCTCCAACGAGGCGCTCGGACGCCTTAGCGACGACCTGCATTCGCTGTCGTCGAAGGTCGACCAATTGGCGCGGCCCGATTACGGCGATTCCTTCGCCGCGCTCGAGCAGCGCATCGCGGTGCTGACCAGCACGCTGGAAAATCGCGAGCGGCCGGAAGCGCCACCAAGTTCCGATCACCTCGAAGTGGCGCTGCAGGCGCTGTCGAGCCGGCTCGACCACCTGCCGGTCGGCAATGACAGCTCATCGGCCTTTGCCCATCTCGAACAGCGGGTGACCTACCTGCTGGAGCGGATCGAGACCGTCACCGATCCCGGTGCTAAAAATCTCGGCCGGGTCGAGGACGGGCTGCAGGACGTGCTGCGCCATCTCGAGCGGCAACAGGCGACCATCGCCGCGCTGGCGGAGAGTCGCAACACCGCGCCGGTGATGGACCCCGTTCTGGTCGATACCATCAAGCGCGAACTATCCGACTTCCGCTTCAGCCAGTCGGAAACCGACCGCCATACCCAGGACTCCCTCGAAGTCGTGCACAGCACGCTTGGCCATGTGGTCGATCGGCTGGCGATCATCGAAGGCGATTTGCGCTCCGCGCGCACCGTGCCGATGGCACCGCCCAGCGCTGTCCCTGCGCCCGCGCCGGCGCCCATTCCGGCGGTGATCACTGCCCCCATCGTGGCTCCGGCCGCGGCTCCTGTTGTGGCCCCGACGGCCGTGGCGGCCGAGGCCGCCAAGCCAGTTGCGCCGGCCGCCCCGCCCGTCATTGCCGTGCCGTCGACGCCCGCCACCAAGGCTGCCGCCTCCGCCGCCGCGACGCCACCGGCACGCCCGCAATTGCAGAACCCGGTGCTGCCGAACACGCTGCTCAACCCCCTGAAGACGCAGTCGGCACCATCCGCCATCGAAGTCCGTGCGCCACAGGTGCATTTCGACGCCGCGCCGCGCGAATTCGCGGCCACTGCGATCTCGCACGAGCCCGCGCCAGCCTTCACCATGCCGAAGGCGATCAGCGATATTCTGGCACCTCCCTCCGGCGCGGCAACGCCGGTTGCTGCCGCGGCCGAGCGTTCGTCGCGCCCGGCCGTCAATTCGGAACTGCCGCCCGATCATCCGCTCGAGCCCGGCACCCGGCCGCAGCCCCGTACCGGCTCGCCGTCGGAGCGCATTGCCGCCTCCGAGGATGCGATCAGCGAACTGTCCCCAGCCCATGCTGAACCGGTGGCAGCTTCGAGCTTCATCGCAGCGGCGCGCCGCGCCGCGCAGGCCGCCGCCGCCGGGACCCCGGCCGCGGCCAAATCCAAGGCCAAGACGGCCGCGTCCGCCGGCGACAAGGGCGGCTCGACCATCACCTCGAAGATCCGCGCGCTGCTGGTCGGCGCCAGCGTAGTGGTGATCGTGCTCGGCTCGTTCAAGATGGCGATGGCGCTGCTCGACAGCGGCGCGCCAGCCCCGGTCGCCGATAACGTCCGCGAAAGTCTGCCACTGGCGCCGCCGGAGCCGGCCGAGACGCAACCCCGCCCCGTCGTCCCGGCCCCGGTTGGCCCATCGATGACCTCGCCAACCCCGATCGGCCGGCAGTCGCTGGCCGCGCCCGTCCCGTTTGTCGCGGAAACCGCGAAGCCGGTCGTCACCCCCCCGCCGGCGACGGCGAGCTATGCCTCGACCGCCGACGCCGACGTCACCGGCAGCATCGCCGCGCCGCTGTCCGCCAGCGCTGCGCCGGTACTGCCCGCCAGCAACCGAAAGCTGGCGCTGGTATCGATTCCCGCTTCCGAGCGGCTGCCCGAGGCCATCGGCGGCGCGACGCTGCGCAGCGCCGCGCTGCGCGGCGACGCCTCGGCCGCGTTCGAAATCGGCGTTCGCTACGCCGAGGGCAAGGGCGTCGCCGTAAATTACGACGAGGCCGCCAAATGGTATGACCGCGCCTCGCTGGCCGGCGTCGTGCCAGCGATGTTCCGACTTGGCACGCTGTATGAAAAGGGCCTCAGCGTGAAGAAGGACCTCGACGTCGCCCGCCGCTATTACGTGCTGGCCGCCGAGCGCGGCAATGCCAAGGCGATGCATAACCTGGCCGTGCTCGACGCCGATGGCGGCAGTAAAGGCGCCAACTACAAGAGCGCGTCGCTCTGGTTCCGAAAGGCCGCCGAGCGCGGCGTCGCCGACAGCCAGTTCAATCTGGGCATCCTCTATGCCCGCGGCATCGGCGTCGAACAGAACCTCGCCGAGTCCTTCAAGTGGTTCAGCCTCGCCGCCGCCCAGGGCGACAGCGACGCCAGCCGCAAGCGCGACGACATCGCCAAGCGGCTCGACCCGCAGTCGCTGGCCGCCGCCAGGCTGGCGCTGCAGAACTTCACCCCCGAAGGCCAACCCGACGACGCCATCAACGTCGCAGCGCCGACCGGCGGCTGGGACGGCACGCAGGCGCTGGCCAAGCCGGTTGCCGCCAAGCGCGCGGCGAAATAGGCTTTGTCATTCCAGGGCCAGCGCGGCGGCGGCCGCGCGTGAAGCCGGAATTCAGAGGGCGCGGAACAGCGCGAATTTCCGAGTCTGCGCCATCCGGCTTTGCCGTTTATCGCATCCCGGAACGACAGAACGGAGAAATCCCGTCTTTGCCGGTTTCTTTAATCCCTTCAACGACCGTTTTCGTTTAAGAGGGGGCGCGGCGCGCGTCCCGCGTCGCCTCCAGAACCATGCCGTGAGCGGTTTCGGCCTCCTCAGGGCCCATCCCGAAGCGAACGCGCGTGCAGCTGTATCTCCCGATCGCCGACATTCCGGTCAACGTGCTCCTCATCCTGGCGATGGGCGCCGCGGTCGGTTTCGTGTCCGGCATGTTCGGTATCGGCGGCGGCTTCCTGATGACGCCGCTCTTGATCTTCGTCGGCATCGCCCCCGCCGTCGCCGTCGCCTCGGTCGCCAGCCACATCGCGGCTTCGTCGTTTTCCGGCGCGTTGTCCTATTGGCGGCGTCGCGCCATCGATCCGACATTGGCGCTGGTGCTGTTGTCCGGCGGCATCGTTGGTACCGCGCTCGGCGTCTGGGTGTTCACGCTGCTGCGCAATCTCGGCCAGCTCGACCTCTTGATCGCGCTGTCCTACGTGGTCCTGCTCTCGACCGTCGGCGGGCTGATGTTCTGGGAGGGCCTGCGCGCGATGCTGCGGATCCGCCGCGGCGAGAACGTGCCGCTGCGGCGTTCCGGCAGCCATGGCTGGGTTCACGGCCTGCCGCTGAAGATGCGTTTCAAGCGCTCGAAAATCTATCTGTCAGTGATCCCGATCATCGTCACCGGCCTGTTGATCGGTTTCATCGGCGCGGTGATGGGCATCGGCGGCAGCTTCATCCTGATCCCGATCATGATCTATCTGCTGCGGATTCCGACTTCGACGGTGATCGGCACCTCGATGGTGCTGACGCTGGTGACGATGCTGTTCGCCACCTTGCTGCATGCGGCCACCAACCATCTGGTCGACGCGGTGCTGGCGCTGATCCTGATGGTCGGCGGCGTCACCGGCGCGCAATTCGGCGCCCGCGCCGGCCAGAAGATCCGCGGCGAACATTTGCGGCTGCTGCTCGGCCTCCTGATCCTCGCGGTCGGCATCCGCTTCGCGGTCGAGTTGGTGATCCGCCCCGAGGACCTGTTCACCATCCGCGAGACCGGAGGCGCCGGATGAGGTTTTGCGCCGCCCTTGCCGCGACGATTTTGACACTACTGACCGGCGTGGTCCCCGCTTGCGCGGAACGGCTGATCGTCTCGGTGTCGAACCACCGCGTCACCGTGACACCGAATTATTCCGGCGAGGAGCTGGTGCTGTTTGGCTCGGTCGAGAAGGACGACAAGACACCGGCCAATCGCGGCAATTACGACCTCGTCGTCACCATCAGTGGCCCGCGCGCCGAGTTGGTGACGCGGCGCAAGGAACGCCGGTTCGGGATCTGGATCAACACCGATTCCCGCGAATTCCTGCAGGTGCCATCCTATCTGGCCGTGTTTGCCAACCGGCCGATCGACGCCATCGCCGCGCCGGAGGTGCAGCGCCGCCAACAGCTCGGGCTCACCAATGTGTTGCTGACCCAGCGCATCGGCACCGACTACGCCGATGTCGTCGCCACCGATCCGTTCCGCAGCGCCTTCGTGCGGCTGCGCACCGAGCACGGCCTGTACCGCGAGGCCACCTCGGCGGTGACCTTTCTCACGCCGACGCTGTTCCGTACCGGCATTCCACTGCCGGCCGAAGTTACGATCGGCACCTACGAGATCGAGATCAAGCTGTTTTCCGACGGCGCCCTGATCACCAAGGCGGACACCGCCTTCGACATCGTCAAGGTCGGCTTCGAACAGTTCATCGCCAACGCGGCGCGCAACCATGGCCTCGTCTACGGCCTGCTCACCGCCCTGATGGCACTGATGACGGGCTGGATGGCTTCGGTGGTGTTCAGAAGAGATTAAATCGGAAGTTCTAGGCCATCATTGCGAGGAGCTCTTGTGACGAAGCAATCCGGTTTTTTTCCGAGCTTGGGCCGCTGGATTGCCGTGTCGCTTGGCTCCTCGCAATGACGGAGCGCTACAAAAGCGCTCCCACGCCCATCGCGACCACGCTCAGCGTCATCGCCGCGGTGGAAAGCCAGCCCAGCCAGTAAAGCGGCCCCTTGATGACAAATTCGTCCATCACGTCACGCCGCCGCGACATCACCATCAGCAGGAACATCACCGGCACCGCCAATACGCCGTTGACGACGGCGCTCCAGTACAGCGCCTGGATCGGGTTGATCGAGGTGAAGTTCAACGCGATGCCGATCATCGCCGATAGCGCCAGCACCGAATAGAACGCCGCCGCCTCGCGCGGTTTGCGGTCGAGGCCGACGGTCCAGCGCCGGCCCTCTCCGACGGCGTAGGCGGTCGACCCTGCCAGCACCGGAATCGCCAGCAGCCCGGTGCCGACGATGCCGAGCGCAAAGACGATCTCGGCGAAGGCGCCGGCGATCGGCCGCAGCGCTTCGGCGGCTTGCGCCGAACTTTCGATGTCGATCTTGCCATTGGCATGCAGAGTCGCCGCGGCGGTAATGATGATCGACAACGCGATCACGTTCGAGAACGCCATGCCGATGATGGTATCGGCGCGAATCCTGGAAAATTCCATCGTCGCCTCCAGTGGTGCTTCGATCAGGGGATGCTTGGCAGGATCGATGCGCTCGTCCTCGGCCTCCTGCGAAGCCTGCCAGAAGAACAGATAGGGTGAGATGGTGGTCCCGAAAATCGCAACGATGGTGGTGAGGTAGCTTTCGCTCCAGCTCAGTCGCGGCAGCAGGATGCCGGTCAACGCCTCGCCCCAATGCACTTTCGCCACCGCCAGCGCCGCGACATAGGCGAACAGCGACAGTGTCAGCCATTTCAGCACCGCCACATAGCGCCTGTAATCGAAGAAGATTTGCGCCGCCACCGAGAGCAGGCCGAAGGCCAGCACATAGACCATGCCGGGACCACCGATCAGCAGCCTGGTGGCGTCGGCCATGGCCCCGAGATCAGCGGCGATGTTGATGGTATTGGCGATGAACAGCAGCGCCACGATCACGTTCAGCAACGTCGCCGAATAATGCCGGCAGACATTGCCGGCGATGCCGCGCCCGGTGACGCGGCCGACCCGGCCGGAAATTTCCTGGATCGCAGCCATCAGCGGGAAGGTCAGCAGCATGGTCCAGCCGATACCGTAACCGAGCTGCGCGCCGGCCTGGCTATACGTGCCGATACCGGAGGGATCGTCGTCGGAGGCGCCGGTGATCAGGCCGGGACCAAGCGATTTGAAGAAACCCTTGAGACGGAACTTCTCCAGACGCTGCTCGTCGAGATTGGATTTGATGGCGTCTGACTCGTCTGACATCGCAGTCCCTGTTCCTCGGCATGCAGCAACCTGCCGCGGGAAGTAATGTTCCAAATCAGGAACTGGCAATGGGGATGACCACTGCGGCACCAGGAATGCGTTGTTGCCACGCCAGGGATGCCCTGCTCAATTGCGAGATTGAGGAGATATCCATGCCGACATCCCGCGCCGTCCCCGTCGAAGTCCTGAGCGATGCGGCGTTCGAGCCGTTCGGATGGGTCCTCGGCCAGCCTCATCCGCTGGAGAAGAACCCGCTGGAATTCCGCAGTCCGGCCACCGACTTCTGGCACGAGCACTTCTTCGACCCGGGCACGGGAGGCGACACAGAGGTCCTGTGGGTCGCGTATCGCGATGCGACTTCGCCGATATCCCGGCTCGAAGTGCATCATTTGACCCAGCAGGCGGTGATTCCGCTCCGAGGCGACATCATCCAGATCCTTTGCCTGAGTGACGACAACCAGGCCCCAGACTTGTCGACGCTGCGCGCGTACCAGGTGTCGCCCGGCATTGGAATCTGCATGCGTCCCGGCGTCTGGCATACGACCCGGGCCGCCGATGCGACCTGCATGATGTTGACCCGTCGCTCGACGACGGCGGACCTCGTCGACCATCTCAACCATGCGAGCCCGGCCAGGGAGTCCACGCTTCTGGAGATCCCGCCGCACGACCTGATCCGGAAAGCGGGCTGAACTCCGGCGCGCGGCTAGCAGCAGCGCGATGCGGCAATGGCGTGCAGCTTGCGGTCCCCGAGCACATGCGCGACGAAACCAAGGGTCTGGAAGATCTTCGCGAAGGCGCCATCGCGAATGTTGAGGCCGCCGGTATAGGCGCCGAATGCCGGCATCACCGCGCGCTGGCCGTCGCTGGCAAAGCAGCGCCGTTCCATCGACCGGCCCCTCGTCGTGACGCGCGCCTTGGGGTGCAGATGGCCGGCAATCTCGCCTAAAGCACCGGTCGGCTCGTGGCGAAACGCGAGCGGACCAATGGTCGCTTCCTGCGCCACCACGCCGCCGAGATCGGACGGCAGCGCCGGATCGTGATTGCCGGAGATCCAGATCCAGTCGCGGCGCGCTTGCAGCGCGCCCAGCACGTCGCGGTTCGGCTGCGACAGCCGGTCATGGGCATGGCGATCGTGAAAACTGTCCCCGAGTGCGATCACGGTGCGCGGGTCGTGCCGCGCGATCACCGCGCCCAGTCGTCCCAATGTTGCGATGGTGTCATAAGGAGGCAGCAGCACACCGCGCAACGCGTAGCTCGAGCCCTTTTCGAGATGCAGGTCGGAGACCACCAGCAGCCGCTGCTCTTCCCAGTACAGCGCACCGGACAGATCGGCGACCAGAGTGACGCCGGCGATGTCGACGGTACTGAATTCGGCGGAGTTCGATTCGGCGTGCATGGTCTCTTGTAGGATGGGTAGAGCGTCCGCGAAACCCATCTTTGCGTCGCGCGGGGCTGATGGATTTTGCGAAGACGCTCTACCCATCCCACAGCTACGACATGGCTTCCTTCACGAGTTCCTCGGCGGCTTCCGCCAGCAACTCGTCCGAGGCTTCGCCGTACACCTGTTCGCGGCCGATTTCCAGCATCACCGGCACCGCCAGCGGCGACACCCGCGTCAGTTCCTTGTGAACGATACGGCTCTGGATTCGCACCAGCATGTCGCTGAGCCGGCGGATGTCGAGCAGCCCGGTGGCGGCATCGGCGCGCGCCGCGCGCAGCAGCACGTGATCGGGCTGGTGCTTGCGCAGCACGTCGTAGATCAGGTCTGTCGAGAACAGCACCTGGCGCTTGGATTTCTCGGCGCCGGTGAAGCGGGTGTGGATCAGGCCGGAGATCACGGCGCTGGTGCGAAAGGTCCGCTTCATCAAAGCGGATTCCGCGAGCCAGGCTTCGAGATCGTCGCCGAGCATGTCGGGATCGAACAGCGCGTCGAGATCGAGTTTGCCATGGCGGATCATGTGCGACATGTCGCCGAGCCCCCACACCGCCAGCGCATATTCATTGGCGACGAAGCCGAGCGGGCGGGCGCGGCCGCGCTCCAGCCGCCGCGTCAGCAGCATGCCCAACGTCTGGTGCGCGAGCCGGCCCTCGAACGGATAGCACACGAGATAATGCTTGTCGGCGCGCGGAAAGGTCTCGACCATCAACTCGCGGACCCCGGGCACATGCGAGACATGGGCCTGCAGCGACAGCCATTCACGCACCTGGTCCGGTAGTCCAGCCCAGTCCCGCTCATTATCGAGCAGTTTGCGCACCCGCTCGGCGAGATAGGTCGAGAGCGGAAACTTGCCGCCCATATAAGACGGTACCTTGGCGTCCTTGTCATTGGCGCGCGAGACATAGACCTGGTCCTCGACCAGCGTCTCGTAGCGCACCACCTCACCGCCGAACACGAAGGTATCGCCGACGACCAAATTCTCGATGAAGTACTCCTCGATCTGGCCGAGCATGCGGCCACCGCGCGCCAGCGCCCCGGTGGCGCGCCGTCCCTTGCCCTGGCCGCCGCCAGGCACCAACCGCACCCGCAGCATGGTGTCCTCGACGATGGTGCCCACATTCATGCGGTACATCTGCCGCACCTTTGGATTGGTGACGCGCCAGCGGCCGGCCTTGTCCTGCTTGATGCGGGCGAAGCGCTCATAGCTCTTCAGCGCATAACCGCCGGACGCGACGAAATCGAGCGTATCGTCGAAATCGGCGCGACTGAGTTCGGCATAGGGCGCCGCCGACAGCACCTCGGTGTACAGGTCGTCGGCGAGAAACGACGCGCCGCAGGCGCATCCCAGAATATGCTGCGCCAGCACGTCGAGCGCGCCGATGCGCAATGGCGGCGTGTCCTGTGCATTCTCCGCGACCGCGTCGATGGCGACGCGGCATTCCAGCACCTCGAAGCGGTTGGCCGGCACCAGGACCGCGCGCGAGGCCTCGTCGATGCGGTGGTTGGCACGACCGATCCGCTGCATCAGCCTGGAGGCGCCCTTCGGTGCGCCGACATTGATCACCAGATCGACATCGCCCCAGTCGACGCCGAGGTCGAGCGACGAGGTACAGACCACACCCTGCAATTTCCCCGCGGCCATCGCGTCCTCGACGCGGCGGCGCTGCGCGACATCAAGCGAACCATGATGCAAAGCGATGGCGAGGTTGTCGTCGTTCATCCGCCACAGATCCTGAAACAGCATCTCGGCCTGGCTGCGGGTGTTGACGAACGCCAGCGTGGTCTTGTTGGCCTTGATCAGGTCGTAGATCTCGCCGAGCGCATGCCGCGCGGAATGGCCGGCCCAGGGCAACCGCTCGCGGGTGTCGAGCATCTCGACCACCGGCGCCGCGGCGCCGCCGGCCACCACGATATCGGCGGAAACCACTTCGCCATGATCCTGCGGCACCAGAAAACGCGCCAGCGATTCCGGCTCAGCCACCGTGGCGGACAGTCCGATGGCGCGCATGTCAGGCGCCAGCTTCCACAACCGCGCCATGCCAAGCGCCAGCAGGTCACCGCGCTTCGAGGTCACCAGCGCGTGCAGTTCGTCGAGCACCACGCGCTTCAGCGACGAGAACAGGAACGGCGCATCATCCGACGACAGCAACAGCGCGAGCTGTTCCGGCGTTGTCAGCAAAATATCCGGCGGATAGCGCCGCTGCCGCGCGCGGCGCGACACCGGCGTATCGCCGGTGCGGGTCTCGACCTTGATCGGCAGCTTCATCTGCGCGATCGGCGTCTCCAGATTGCGCGCGATATCGACGGCGAGGGCTTTTAACGGCGAGATGTACAGCGTGTGCAGCCCGCGTCCGCTCCTCACGCCGCGGCCGGTGGAGACGAGGGCGTTCCCCCTCCCCTCCCCCCTCGTGTGGGAGGGTGGCTCGGACCCGCGAAGCTTCGCTTCGCCGGGGGGAGTGGGGAATGAAACCGAAGCGTCATCTCGGCCGCCACTCAGTTCCACCAATGTCGGCAAAAATCCGGCCAGCGTCTTGCCGGCACCGGTGGGGGCGATCAGCAGCGCGGCGCGATGGTCCTGCGCCTTCCGCAGCAGCGCCAGCTGATGTTCGCGCGGCGACCAGCCCCGCGCGGCGAACCAGCGCGTGAAGATGTCGGGCAGCAGATCACGTGGAACGGATTTACGGGTCGGCACCAGGTGAAGCTAGGCACTCACCCCCGTCATTGCGAGGAGCCGTTGCGACGAAGCAATCCAGCCTTGCTTGATGGCAAGTCAAAGACTGGATTGCCGCGTCGCTTCGCAAAGGGGGAAAGTTGGCAAGCCAACTTCCTTGACCTCGCAATGACGTGGGGAGGCCAGCGCCCTATTCCGTCACCGGCTTGTCGGAAATATCCCAGTCCTTGCCATTAAAGACCGAGATGTAGAGTGTCTTCATCGGCGTGTAATTGTCCGGGGTGAAGCTGTAGGTGATGCCGTCGAGCATGTAGGGCGAGTGGAAGTCGTTCATCGAAGATGCCACCTTCATGACGTTGGCGCGGGTCAGGTCATCGCCGCAGCGGCGCAGGATTTCCGCCATCGTCACCGCCTGGCCGTAGCCGGCATAGGCGATGGTATTGTCGGGGTCGATGTTCGGCAGATATTTCTTGCGCAGCGCCTCGAAGCCCATCACATCGGGATCGTTTTCCCAGCGCGGCACGCCGACTTCCTTGGAATAGCGGATCGCCACGATGCCCTTGGCATTCTCGATGCCCGCGGCATTGAGAATCGAGCGGCCGGTCGAGCCCGCCGACAGCAATTGCAGCGGCTTCCAGCCGAGCTCGACTACCTTGCGTATTGCCTGCGAGGTCGCCTTGCCGGTGGTGATATTATAGAACACATCGGCGCCGGATTTCGCCAGATTGATGAGCTGGGAATCGATCGTCGGGTCGGTCAGGTCGTAGGTGACCTCGGCAATCACCTTGGCGGTGCCGCCGGCCTTGGCCAGTTCATCCTTGAACGGACCGAGGAAGTCGCGGCCGAAATCATCGTTCTGGTACAAAATTCCGACCTTGGCGTTGGGCTTCACGCCAACGACGTATTTGGCCAGGATCCGCGCCTCGGTCGGGTACAGCGGCAGCCCGGCCATCGTCCATTTGTTGTTCTTGGGATCGTTCCACTTCGAGGCGCCGGTATTGAGCAGCAGCTGCGGGACGCCCTTGGAATTGAGATATTTGTGCACGGCGGTCTGTGGCGCGGTACCCAGCGACCCGAACAGCGCCAGCACCTCTTCCTGCTCGACCAGCCGGCGGGTGGCCTCCACCGCCTTCGGCGCGCTGTAGGCGTCGTCCATGGTGAAGAACTTGATCTTGCGGCCGTTGATGCCACCCTTCTCGTTCAGCATCTGGAAATAGGCTTCGCCGACCCGGCCGAGCACGCCATAGAGCGAACCGGGACCGGAATGCGGCACGGTCTGGCCGAGCTTGATCTCGGTGTCGCTGGCGCCGGGATCGTATTTCTTGTCGGCGGCAACGGCTTGGCTGGCGATCAGCGGCGCGACGATCGCCGCGACCCAACAAAGGGAATTGTGACGCGAAGGCATGAGGTTTCTCCCTGAACCGGACTCCGCTTGGTGCGGGCCGTTTTTTTTTCGAGCCGCCAGGTTGGTCCCGACTGGTACGACCGCATCCTGTGCGGGCCGATCAAGGTTGGCAATCCCTTCGCAGCGTTGCGACATCGTGCCGCCGCGAATCGCCGTGCGATGGTCCGCGGGATGCACGCCAGGGAAGAGACTGATGGTAAAACCCGACGAAATAATTTGCTGACGGTATCCAGAGGCCGTAACGGAACGTTTTTCGGAGATAAGCCGCCCCGCAATGTCAAGCAGTGTGGCCTGCCAGATACAGCCAATTCGCAACGATTCCCGTAGTCTAAAAATTCAATTTGGATTGGGGTTTGACCATGAAGCGACTTCTTGCCGGTGCGATGCTCGTTGGAACTGCCGTGAGCGCACAAGCGGCCGACATGGCCACCAAGGCTCCCTATTTGAAGGCGCCGGTGATGGCCGTCTATGACTGGACCGGTTTCTACCTCGGCGCCAATGTCGGTGTCGGCATTGCCCGGGACCGCACCGGCAGCAACTTCACCAATGATTCGCTTTATCTCGCCCCGCAGGGCGCGCTCGGCGGCGTGCAGGCCGGTTACAACTGGCAGACCAGCTCGCTGTTCGGCCCGCTGGTGTACGGCATCGAAGCCGACATCCAGGGCGCTGGCCTGAGCGACAACCGCACCAGCGTCGCGGGTTTTTTCGGCACCACGAATTTCAGCTCCAAGGTTGACTGGTTCGGCACCGTTCGCGGCCGCATCGGCCTCGCCCACGGCCCGGTGCTCAGCTACTTCACCGGCGGTTATGCCTATGGCAACGTCAAGACCTCGGTCACCGAAGGCGGCGTGGCGGCATTCTCAAGCAACCGCACCCAGGGCGGCTGGACGGTCGGCAGCGGCGTCGAAGCGGCGCTCGGCGGCAACTGGACCGGCAAGATCGAATATCTCTATCTGAACCTCGGCAACAAGTCGGACAGCTTCCTGCCCGCCCAGGTCCTGAACACCGAAATCCGCGAAAACATCTTCCGCGTCGGTCTGAACTACAACATCGGTGGCAAAAGGCCTACGCGCCGCTGGTGGCCGCGAACTGGACCGGCTGGTATCTCGGCGGCAACGTCGGCTCCGGCACCGGC
>NZ_JANXTC010000216.1:0-10486 GCF_025356345.1 Tardiphaga sp. | reverse complement strand
TCTCACGCTGCATCGCAGAATGCAGCGTTTCCGGGGAGGGCATGGCGGCCATCGCGATCAAAATCTCAGATTCGTGAACAGTCGGACGCCAAGGCCGGGCTGCAGCACGTCTGCTTTCTTGAACGAGATATGGTTGCGGATGCGCTCGTCGAGCAGATTGTCGCCACTGACGCCGAAGCTGATTTCGCGCGGGCCGCCGTCGGATTTGACGAAAGCATGCGTGTAGCTGAATTCGGCCTTCAGCAGATTGTAGCCCGCGGTGGCGGTCTCGTTGATGGCGATGTCGTTCTGGGTGAAGGCATGCAGCAGCCCGAGCCGCGCATGCCATTCGGCGCTGCGCCACCACAGGCCGGCGCCGGCGCGCATCGGCGCGATGCGCGGCACGCCGCTGCCATCGGCGAAGGTGGCGCGTACCATGTCGAACTGGCCGTCGACGCCGAACATGCCGTCGCCAAGCGGCGTGACGTCGAGCTGTGCCGAGATTTCGCCGCCGCGAAAATTGGCGTCGCGCTGGGCGTAGGCGACCTGCAGCAGCGGTCCGGTGGCACCGCAGCTGGCAAACACGTCGGTGCAGAGATTGCCGGTGACCTGCTTGTAGATGAAGTCGAGATAGCGCGTGTAGTACAGGCTGGCCTCGAAGCGCAGCTGGCCGCGGGCGCGCTTCAAGCCGAGCTCGATCGATTCCGCGGTTTCGAGTTTGAGGTCGGGATTGCCGATCACGAAGGTACCCGACGCGCCGTCGGAGCCGCGGGAGTAGAGTTCGGGTGCGGCGGGTGCCCGCTGCGCCCGCTGCGCACTGAGCGACGCCACCATGTCCCAAGGCAGCGTCTTCAGCAGGCCGAGGCTGAAGCTCTTCGGCGCGAAATCGCGGCTCGCCGCGGTCTCCGTGAACAGGTTCGGCGGCGGCAGCAGGCTGGCGGGGAAGCGCGGCGCCAGGCCGGACACCGAGAGGTGCTCGACCCGGCCGGCCGCCTGCCATTTCAGCGTCTCCGACAGCTGCAGCTGTTCGAACACGAAGCCGGCGACGGCATCGGTATTGGTCGGCGCCAGCAGGCCGCCGAGCGCGCCGGACGTGCCGAGCTGGCGGTTGCTGGCCTGCACGCCCCAGTTTCCGGTCAGCGCGCCCAGCGGCGTCGCCACGGCGGCGTGGTCGAGTTCGAAGCGGCCTTCGATCTCCTTGTTGCGGATCGTGTTCTGCACGCCGTCGATGCCGCCGGCGCCGATGCCAAGCTCGTCATGTTTGTAGTCGCTGGCGCCAAAACCGAAACGCACCGCGTCGATGCCTTCGGTGGGCGCGCGCCACTCGCCCTTGCTGGTGATCTTGGTCTGCTCCAGATCGATGCGCGTATTCTGCCGGGCGTCGTTGCTGCCGGGGATATGGTACAGGCTCGACAGATGCTGGATCGCGGTGCCGATATAGCCGCCATCGAAGATCCACGATCCGCCGACCGACTGGCCGTCGGAACGCAGGCTGGTATTGGCCTGCACGCCACCCGGTATCCGATAGTCGCCGGCGCTTCTGCCGAACGCGTCGATGTGAAACGCGACATTGTTGCCGCTGGCGTCGAGGCTGGCGGCGCCTTCCAGGCCGCGGTCCACCGAGGCCGAGGCGCCCTTGATACGCGCGGCAAAATTTTCAGGGACGAGGTTTTCCGGAATCCGGTTGTTGCTGGCATTGACCACGCCGCCGATCGCCTGGTTGCCATAGCGCAGCGTCGCCGGTCCGCGGATCACCTCGATTTTGTCGGCGGACAGCGGATCGACCGGCACCTGGTGGTCCTGGCTGAAATCCGACGCGTCATGGCTGCCGATGCCGTTCTCCTGGATGCGGACGCGATAATCGTCGAGGCCGCGGATGTTCGGTCGGCTGGCGCCCGGCGCGAAGGTCGAGGCGGCGATGCCCGGCTGCGTCGACAGCAGGTCGGCCAGCGAGGCCGCGGTGTGGCGCTGCAGCTCGGTGCCGCTGAGGCTGGTGGTCGACTGGAAGGCATCGCCCGCCTGGCGCTCGCCGGCCACAACGATTTCCGGCAGCACTTCCTGGGCGCCGGCCGTCCCGGCCGCTGCGATCGACAGCCAGCTCGCCCCAATCGCCGACACCATGCTGATTCCGGATTTTGAACGCACGTCGATCCTCCTTATTCACCTCATGCAAATGCAAGTGCGAATTATTCGCAATAAGGAATGGCCAGCCTCGCCTTGTCAAGCCGGACAACGCAAAACAGTCGATCGGGACCGTCGCTTGCTGCTAAAGCGCCGTGCCCATCGCCTTGCGCGGCTTGGCGATTCGAACTCCGGGACGCGGATGATGACAGGCGACCCGATCACCCCAGAGCGCTGCGATCCACCGGCCGTCACGATGCTGACGGGCGACGGAGCCGCGGTCGAATTGCCTGACGCCGACGCCGTGCAACAACGGGTCGCGCGCTGGACGGCGGACTTCCCCGATTTTGCCGCTCTGCGCGCCAGGCACCGCCATCCGGTGCTGGCGTTGCGGCGGTTCGGCGTGCTGTGCCGCCAATCGGGCGACGACCAGCGAGCCATCGAAGCCTTCACCGCGGCGCTATCGCTGGCGCCGGATGAAGTTTGGCTGTGGCGTGATCTCGCCGGCGCCTTTCAGGGCGCATCGGGTTTCGATCTGGCCACGTGCTGTGCGCGCCAGGCGCTGCGGATCGACCCGACCCATGCCGCGACGTGGCTGCAATATGCGGTGCTGGCTGGAAATCTCGACAATGATCCGTTGGCGGAGGACGCCTATCGTCGCGCGCTGTCGCTCGATCCGGATCTCGCCGACGCGCATTTCGGGCTCGGCCTCCTGCAGATGAAAACGCTGCGCTTCGCGGCGGCGGTCGCCAGCCTGCGCCGCGTCGCCGCGCCCGGCGATGTCGACGCCGTCGTCTCGCTGTCGCTCGGCCATGCGCTGTACATGGCGGCGCAATTTTCCGAAAGCGCCGAGGCGTTCGCGCAGGCGGCGTCGGTGGCGCCGCTGTCCGGCCATAGCCTGCAGAAATACGCCCGCGCGAAAACCTTCGCCGCGATCATCACCGGCGACCTCGCGCAGGCGCTTGCCGACTATCCGGCCCTCGCTGGCGTGGAGGCCGAGCCGCTGCGCGACATCACCCGCGATGGCTTTGCGCTGCTCAGCGCCTATGGCTACCGCGCCGCCGCGCTGGCGGTCGGGAAATTCCGCCTCGCCCACGATCCCGGCGATCCGGTCCAGCGGCACCTCAACGACGCGGTGGCCGGCCGCGCCATCGACGCCGTGCCGACGGACTATGTCGAAGCCTATTTCGACGGCTTCGCCGCCGGCTTCGACGAGCGGCTGGTCGGCGTGCTGGCCTATCGGGTGCCGCAGGATCTCGCCGCGCTGGTCGGCCGCCATCGCCCGGCCGTTGCGCGGATGCTCGATCTCGGCTGTGGCACTGGCCTTGCCGGAGAATATCTCGCCGGCTTCGGCGCCGATCTGGTTGGCGTCGATCTGTCCGCGCAGATGCTGGCGCAGGCGGCCAGGCGCGGCAGCTACCGCGCGCTGGTCAAAAGCGAGGCGATCGAATTTCTCGCCGCGCATCCGGCGTCGTTCGATCTGGTGTTTGCCGCCGACGTGCTGATCTATTTCGGCCGGCTCGACGAGTTGATCGCCGCGGTGGCGCGGGCCACATCACCGGATGGCCTGTTCGCCATCAGCATCGAACGGGCATTGATGGCGGATTTCGAGATCCTGCCCTCGGGGCGTTTTGCCCATCGCGAATCCTATCTGATGTCATTGACCGAAGCCGGCTTCGAGCTGGTCGAACGCGCGGACACCGCGCTACGGCTGGAGGCCGGCACGGCCGTCGCGGGGGTGTTGCTGGTGTTCCGCCGTAAGTAAGTGCCTGCGACGACAACGTGGTGGTCGGGGTGAAGGCGGGTAGCAAAAAGCCATCCGGAGGCCTCTGCCCGCTGTCCGTGCGTCGCTGAAAATATGTATAATTCATAAGCAAATGTCCGTCTTTGTATGCAATGCGGCAAGACCGGGCCAGCCCGCGGATCACCTGCCAATTTCATATATTTCAGTATCATCAATAGGTTGATCGGCGCGTGGTCGCGCGGATCGTCTGGCACGAACCTTGCGAAGACTTCTCCAGAAATGCCCCTCATGCGCTGGAGACATCGATGAAGCGTCGTGATTTTCTGAAGACGGTGACGGGCGTCGCAGCCAGCGCCATGGTGCCGGCTCCGGCGATCTTTTCCGCCGCGAAGGCCGATGCCCGCTCGGAGACGCTGCTGATCGTCTCCGAAAGCGGCCCCAACAATCTCGACATCATGGGCGTCGGCACCAACGTGCCGGGCTACGAGGTGTCGTGGAATTGCTATGACCGGCTGATCACCCACGAGATGAAGGCCGGCCCCGGCGGCGTGCCCTATTACGACCGCGACAAGATCAAGGGCGAACTCGCCGAGGACATGCAGGTCTCCGACATGTCGGCGACCTTCAAGCTGCGCAAGAACGCCAAATTCCACGACGGCACGCCGGTGACGGCGAAGGACGTCAAGTGGTCGCTGGATCGCTCGGTCTCGGTCGGCGGCTTTCCAACCTTTCAGATGAGCGCCGGCTCGCTGAAGAAGCCCGAGCAGTTTGTCGTCGTCGACGACCACACCGTGCGCGTCGATTTCATGACCAAGGACCGGCTGACAATTCCCGATCTCGCGGTCATCGTGCCCTGCGTGATCAATTCCGAACTGGTGAAGAAGAACGCCAGCGAGAAGGATCCCTGGGGGCTCGAATATACCAAGATGCAGACGGCCGGCGGCGGCGCCTACCGGGTGACGAAGTGGACCGCCGGCACCGAAGTCATCATGGAGCGCAATGATGACTGGGTGTCGGGTCCGATGCCGAAGATCAAGCGGGTGATCTGGCGCATGGTGCCGCAGGCCGGCAACCGCCGCGCGCTGCTGGAGCGCGGCGATGCCGACATGTCCTATGAACTGCCCTACAAGGATTTTCAGGAGATCAAGGCCAACGGCAAGCTCGACGTGGTGTCGCTGCCGTTCTCCAACGGCATCCAGTATATCGGCATGAACGTGACAAAAGCGCCGTTCGACAATCCGAAGGTGCGCCAGGCCGTCGCCTATGCGATTCCGTATCAGAAGATCATCGACGCGGTGCTGTTCGGCCTCGCCAACCCGATGTTCGGCGCCTCCGCAGACAAGCCCACCGAAGCGGCGTGGCCGCAAGCCACCAAGTACAATACCGACATTGCCAAGGCCAAGGCGCTGCTCGCCGAGGCCGGCTATCCGAACGGCTTCGAGACCACGATCTCGTTCGACCTCGGTTTTGCCGTCGTCAACGAGCCGCTATGCATCCTGGTGCAGGAGAGCCTGGGCCAGATCGGCATCCGCACCACCATCAACAAGATCCCCGGCGCCAACTGGCGCACCGAGCTGAACAAGAAGGAGATGCCGCTCTATACCAACGTGTTCTCCGGCTGGCTCGATTACCCCGAATATTTCTTCTACTGGTGCTATCACGGCGACAATTCGGTGTTCAACACCATGAACTACAAGTCGCCGGAGATGGACAGACTGATCAACGGCGCCCGCGTCGCGGCGGCCAGTGGCGACACGGCGGCCTATGATGCCGATGTGAAGGGCTTTGTCGATCTGGCCTTCACCGAGATCCCGCGCATTCCGCTGTACCAGCCCTATGTCAACGTCGCGATGCAGAAGAACATCTCCGGCTATCAATACTGGTTCCACCGCCGCCTCGATTATCGCGCGCTGGTGAAGGCGTAAGCATGATGGCAGCCGCGGCGCGCTGGGCTCTTCCTTCCCTCTCCCCTTGTGGGAGAGGGTGGCCGCGCGCAGCACGGCCGGGTGAGGGGATAGCCTCTCGTGTCGCGGCGCCCCCTCACCCGTCTCCAACCCGCTTCGCGGTTTCGATCCACCCTCTTCCACAAGGGGAGAGGGAAGAAAGGAGCGCCTCGCCATGCTGTCCCTGATCGCCAAGCGCCTGATGTTCGCGATTCCCTCGCTGATCGGCGTCGTGATCGTGACCTTCCTGCTGACCCGCGCGCTGCCCGGTGATCCCGCGGCGTATTTCGCCGGCCCCTCGGCGGACAAGAACGCCATCGAGGAAATCCGCAAGAAGCTCGGCCTCGACAAGCCGCTGATCGAACAGTTCTTTCGCTACACGGCCGATCTCGCCAAAGGTGATTTCGGCAACTCGCTCACCACCGGCCAGCCGGTCGCCACCGAGATCCGCAACCGGCTGCCGGCCTCCGCCGAACTGACGCTGCTGGGCCTGATCGTCTCGATCGTGATCGCGATTCCGCTCGGCATTGTCGCCGCGACCAAGCCCGGCTCGTGGATCGACCATCTTTGTCGCATCACCACCACCGCCGGCGTCTCGCTGCCGGTGTTCTTCACCGGGCTGGTGCTGGTCTATGTGTTCTACTTCCGACTTGGCTGGTCCCCGGCGCCGCTGGGTCGGCTCGATGTGTTCGCCACCACGCCGCCCTCGGTGACCAATTTCTATTTGATCGACAGCATGCTCGCGCGCGACTGGGAAGCTTTTCGATCCTCCTTCAACCAGTTGATCCTGCCGACCGCGACGCTGGCGATCTTTTCCCTCGCGCCGATCGCACGCATGACCCGCGCCTCGATGCTGGCGGTGCTGTCGTCGGATTTCGTCCGCACCGCGCGCGCGTCCGGCCTGTCGCCGCGCACGGTGATCGTCACCTATGCGTTCCGCAATGCCATGCTGCCGGTCATCACCACGCTGTCGATGACGTTTTCGTTCCTGCTCGGCGCCAACGTGCTGGTCGAGAAGGTGTTCGCCTGGCCGGGCATCGGCTCTTACGCCGTGGAGGCACTGATCTCGTCCGACTTCGCGCCGGTGCAGGGTTTTGTGCTGACGATGGCGGTGATGTACGTGCTGATCAACCTGATCATCGATATTCTTTACGGCGTCATCGATCCCCGCGTCCGGATGGAGGGCTGAGCCCATGAGCAGCGTCGCGCCCACCATCGAACCCGTCCCCGCGCGCACCTCCGCGCTGGCGGCGACTTTCCAGCACACTTGCTACATCCTCGGCGAAAATCGCGTCACGGCCTTCGCCTTCGGGCTGCTGGTGCTGATCGTGTTCGCCGCGCTGTTCGGCCCCTCGATCGTGCCGTGGGATCCGCTGGCCTCCGACACCGCGCAGGCGCTGAAACCGCCCTCGACCTTGCACTGGTTCGGCACCGACCAGCTCGGCCGCGATATTTTCAGCCGCGTCATCGTCGCGACAAGGCTCGATTTTTTCATCGCGATTGCCTCGGTGCTGCTGGTGTTCGCGATGGGCGGCCTCGCCGGCATTGCGTCCGGCTATTTCGGCGGCTGGACCGACCGCATCGTCGGCCGCATCAGCGACACCATCATGGCGTTTCCGCTGTTCGTGCTGGCGATGGGCATTGTCGCCGCATTGGGCAACACCGTGCAGAACATCATCATTGCCACCGCGATCGTCAACTTCCCGCTCTATGCCCGCGTCGCCCGCGCCGAGGCCAATGTGCGCCGCGACGCCGGCTTCGTGCAGGCCGCGCGATTGTCCGGCAACAGCGAGATCCGCATCCTGCTGGTGCATATATTGCCGAACA
This sequence comes from Tardiphaga sp., assembly GCF_025356345.1. GTDB lineage: Bacteria > Pseudomonadota > Alphaproteobacteria > Rhizobiales > Xanthobacteraceae > Tardiphaga. The sequence goes on along the minus strand of NZ_JANXTC010000216.1, from coordinate 2,872 downwards.
TCATGCCGATCATGATCGTGCAGATGTCGCTGACCATGGGCTACGCCATCCTGAATGCCGCCGGCCTGTCCTTCATCGGCCTCGGCGTGCGGCCGCCGACCGCCGAATGGGGCATCATGGTCGCCGAAGGCGCCTCCTTCATGGTCTCCGGCGAATGGTGGATCGCGCTGTTTCCCGGCCTCGCGCTGATGATCGCGGTGTTCTGCTTCAACCTGCTCGGCGACGGGTTGCGCGACATCGTCGACCCCTCCCGGAGGACGTGAGGATGGCAGCCGTGCTCAAGTCTCGTGCGCTTCCTAACCTCTCCCCGCTCTTCGCGGGGATAGGTCTACCGGCGAAGCGCAGCGAAGCCGGTCGGGTGAGGGGCGGGGCACAAGCTTCACTATCACGGTCATTTTTCGCGGATCGCAAGAGCCCCTCACCCCAACCCTCTCCCCGCAACAGCGGGGCGAGGGGGCGTGCCGTCCGTGTGGAGCCATCAGCATGACCGCCCAGCCCTTGCTCGACATCAACGACCTCACCGTCGAATTCGCCACCCGCCGCGGCATTGTGAAGGCCGTGCAGCATGTCAACATTACCGTAGCCAAGGGCGAGACGCTGGGCATTGTCGGCGAGTCCGGCTCCGGCAAGTCGGTGACGTCCTATGCGGTGATGCGGATTCTCGACCGCGCCGGTACCATCGCCGAAGGCTCGGTGATGTTCTCCGGCGTCGACCTCAGGGGCGCCTCGGAGAGCCAGATGCGCGATTTGCGCGGCAGGGAGATCTCGATGATCTTCCAGAATCCGCGCGCGGCGCTGAACCCGATCCGCAAGGTCGGCGACCAGATCGAGGACGTGCTGCGTCAGCACGTCCAGGCCAGCGGCCATGACCGCGCCGAAAAAGCGATCGAGGCGCTGCAGGCGGTGAAGATCGCGCGGCCGCGCGAGCGCTACCATGCCTATCCGTTCGAACTGTCCGGCGGCATGTGCCAGCGTGTCGTGATCGCGCTGGCGCTGGCCTGCAATCCGCAATTGCTGATTGCCGACGAGCCGACCACCGGCCTCGACGTCACCACGCAAAAGACGGTGATGGACCTGATTGTCGAACTGACAAAAAGCCGCGGCCTGTCGACCATCCTGATCACCCATGATCTCGGCCTCGCCGCCGCCTATTGCGACCGCGTGGTGGTGATGGAAAAGGGCCGGGTGGTGGAGACGGCGCTGTCGGCCGACATTTTTGCCAATCCGCAGCATCCCTATACGAAAAAGCTGATGCAGGCGACGCCGCGGCTCGGCGTCAGCCTGCGAGACCTGCTGCCGCCGGAAGAGCGGGCCGCGATGCCAGTGTTCAGCGTCCCCTCCCTCCTTGTGGGGGAGGGTGGCCGCGCGATAGCGCGGACGGGAGAGGGGGCGCCACAAGCGCCGTCGCCCGCGGCCCCCCTCTCCCTGACCCTCCCCCACAAGGGGGGAGGGGACACTCCCGCCGGTGCGCAGCCGCTATTGCGCGTCGACAACCTCGTCAAGGAATACGCCCGACAGGGCGCGACGGCGTCGTTGGCAAAACTGTTCGCGCGAAAACCGGCGGCCGAGCCGGACCAGTTTCGCGCCGTCGACAGCATCTCGTTCACGGTCGGCCATGGCGAGAGCGTCGGGCTGGTCGGCGAGTCCGGCTGCGGAAAATCCACCACGTCGATGATGGTGATGCGGCTGATCGACAAGACCTCCGGCGGCATTCATTTCGACGGCGACGACATCGGCGCCATCCCGCCCAATGCCTTCGCGCGGCTGCCGCTGCGAAAAAGCATCCAGATGGTGTTTCAGGATCCGACCGACAGTCTCAATCCGCGCTTCACCGCGGCCCGCGCCATCGCCGATCCGATCCTGCGGCTTGGCGATATCAAGGGCGGCGACGCGCTGCGCGCCCGCTGCGAGGAACTGGCGCGGCAGGTCGGACTGCCGCTCGATCTGCTGGATCGTTTCCCGCACCAGATGTCCGGCGGCCAGAAGGCGCGCGTCGGCATTGCCCGCGCCATCGCGCTACAGCCGAAGCTGATCGTCCTGGACGAGCCGACCGCGGCGCTCGACGTCTCGGTGCAGGCGGTGGTGCTGAACCTGCTGCAGGACCTCAAGCAATCGATGGGGATGAGCTATCTTTTCGTCTCGCATGATTTGAATGTGGTGCGCCTGCTGTGCGATCGTGTCATCGTCATGCGGACAGGGCGAATCGTCGAGCAGGGGTCAACCGAAGCCGTGCTCGGCGCGCCGCGGGACGACTATACCAAGGAGCTGCTGTCGGCGATCCCGCACCCGCCGTTGCCAATCGATGCGTGAGAGATTCGAAGCCGTCATTGCTTCGTCGCAAGGGCTCCTCGCAATGACGAACGAGATCAACGTAACATAGCGAAAGTACGAGATGACCGCACCAGATCCGCTTGATGACTATATCGACGCCGTGGCGAACGTGCTCGGCCTGCCGGTCGAAGACGCCTGGAAGCCGACGATCCGTGCCAATCTCGCCGTCACGCTGAAGATGGCGCGGTCGGTGGAGGAATTCGTGCTGCCCGATGAAGCCGAACCGGCCAGTATCTATGCGGCCTGATCCCGTGACATCCCCCGATGCTGAATGGCGCTCCGCTTCCGACATCGCGAAAGCGGTCGCAACGAAACAGGTGACCGCGTTGGCCGTGACCGAGGCCGCCCTGGCGCGCATCGCCAGCCATAATCCCGTCCTCAACGCCTTTACCGACGTCACGGCCGAACGCGCTTGCGCCACGGCAAAGGCCGTCGACGCGGCGATCGCGGCCGGCCAAAGCGTCGGCCCGCTGGCCGGCGTGCCGTTCGCGGTGAAAAACCTGTTCGACGTTGAGGGGCTACCGACCCGCGCCGGCTCGAA